>CAMXYZ010000011.1 GCA_947253305.1 uncultured Helcococcus sp. | reverse complement strand
TAATGGATAATGATGATATCGAGAAAGAAAGAGGTATTACAATATTATCCAAGAATACAGCAATAACATACAAGAATTACAAGATTAATATCATTGATACGCCAGGACATGCTGATTTTGGTGGAGAAGTTGAGCGTGTGCTGAAAATGGCGGACGGAGTATTGCTATTAGTAGATGCATTTGAAGGAGTAATGCCCCAAACTAAGTTTGTAATCAAAAAAGCTATTGATTTAGGACTTCCAGCGTTAATTTGTTTAAATAAAATAGATAGACCAAATGCTCGTCCAGAAGAAGTTATAGACGAAATTATAGATTTATTTATTAGTTTGGAAGCCCCAGAAGAATACATTGAAGCTCCAATTATTTATGCTTCAGGAAAAGATGGTTGGGCAAGTTTAGAAAAAGATATTCAAAAAAATAGTATGGAAGATTTATTAGATTCAATAATAGAATTTATCCCTGAACCAAAGGGGAATCCGGAAAATCCTTTTAAAGTTCTAATATCTACTACCGACTATAGTGAATATTTAGGAAGAATTGGTATAGGTAAAGTTGAGGAAGGCACTATTCAAGTTGGAGATACAGCCTATATAAAAAACTACAATGATTCTGATAAGAATTTAAGAGTAAAGATAACAACAATATATGAATTTAAGGGTCTAAATCGTGTAGAAGTTCAAAAAGCTGAAGCGGGTTCTATAGTTGCTATATCTGGGGTTGAAGGTATTCATATAGGCGATACTATATGTGAGAATGAAGATATGGAAGCTATGGAATTTGTTAAAATATCCGAGCCTACATTGTCTATGAGATTTGTAGTAAATAATTCTCCATTTGCAGGACTCGAAGGTGATTATGTAACGTCTCGTCATTTGCGTTCTAGATTATTGAAAGAACAAGAAACTGATGTTAGCTTGAGAGTTGAAGAAACTGATTCCACTGAAGCGTTTAAAGTAAGTGGAAGAGGGGAATTGCATTTATCAGTTTTAATAGAAAATATGAGAAGAGAAGGATATGAATTTCAGGTATCGAAACCAGAAGTCCTTTTTAAAGAAATAGATGGAAATATATATGAGCCCATAGAAATAGTGACTATCGATGTAGAGGATGAATTTGTCGGAACTATAATAAATAAATTGGGTGTAAGAAAAGCTGAAATGAAGTCGATGTCGAACATTTCTCTTGGGTATACAAGATTGGTATTTAGAATGCCATCCAGAGGATTAATAGGATATAGGCAAGAATTTATTTCCGATACAAAGGGTACCGGAATTATAAATACAGAATTTGAAGATTATGACAAATATATGGGTGAAATTCCTAAGAGAAAATATGGTTCATTAATCGCTTTTGAAACTGGAAAATCAACAGCTTATGCTTTAGACTCTGCATGGAAAAGAGGGAATCTCTTCATAGGACCTGGCGAAGATGTATATGAAGGTATGGTAATTGGTGAGAATCCAAAAGGATTAGATATCGAGATTAATGTAAGTAAAAAGAAGGCACAAACAAATATTAGATCTCAAGCAGCCGATGATGCACCTAATCTTCCACCGGTTAAAAAATTGAGCTTAGAGCAAATGCTTGAATTTATAGAAAATGATGAATATGTTGAAGTGACACCAAAAAACTTGAGGATTAGAAAGAAAATCCTTAATACTCAATTAAGACATAAATCAAACAAATAAAAACTTTAAAGAAATTGGATGGGACTATTAAAATTAGTTTTGTCCTTTTTTTGTGTAAAAAATTTACATAGATTTAACATGTTAGATATCTGAACTTAACATAAACTTAATAATATTTACTTGTATTAGAAAATACGAAAATATATATAAAAACTATAGGAGTTAAAAATGAAAAAAATTATATCTATTTTATTATCATTAGTACTAGTATTTGCTTTAGTAGCTTGTGGTAATACAAATGATAATGGTAATAAAGAAACAACTGCAGAAAATAACACAGAAACAAGTGCAGAAAATAATGCAGGAAATAAATCTACTCAAGCAGGACAAATTAATGTTATCTCAAGAGAAGATGGTTCTGGTACAAGAGGAGCATTCGTAGAAATAACAAAGGTAGTTGATGAAAATGGAAACGACTTAACAACACCAACTGCAGCAATGATTGGTACAACTGGTGGGGTAATTGAATCAGTATCAGGAGATAATCAAGCAATAGGATATGCATCATTAGGCTCAGTAGAATTTAATAAAGATGTTAAGATGCTAAAAGTTGATGGAGTTGAACCAACACTTGAAACAGTTTTATCTGGTGAATATTCAATTCAAAGACCTTTAAATATAGCATATAAAGAAGATACACTTTCCGATTTAGCAAAAGATTTCGTTAACTATACATTATCTAAAGAAGGACAAGAAATAGCTGTAGAAGCTGGATTCGTACAAGTTGATGCTAATGCACCAGCATACGAAGGAAAAGACTTAGAAGGAACTATTAAGATTTCAGGATCAACATCAGTTGGACCATTAATTCACAAGATAGCTGAAACTTATAAAGCATTACATCCGAATGTGAACATAGAAATTAATGAACATGGTTCTTCAGCAGGTATGACAGATGCTATGGAAGGTCTAAATGATATTGGTATGGCTTCAAGAGAATTAAAAGATAACGAAAAAGAACAATTAGCTCATAAAGCTATAGCAAAAGATGGTATTGCTTTAATCGTAGCACCAGGAAATTCAACAGAAAATATATCAATGGAAACAATACAAAAGATATACAAAGGAGAATTAACAGATTGGTCAGAAGTTAAATAATTCTGACATTCATATTAAGGGGGAAAAATGAAATCGAAAGCTAGTAATCAAACATTTGGTGAATTATTTTCTAAATGGGTGTTTATTATAGCTACAGCAAGCTCAATAGTGGCTCTAGGATTTATAATATACTTTTTGTTCTCTACATCATTTCCAACTATCGGTGAAATTGGAGTAACTAATTTCTTATTTGGAAAAAATTGGAGACCAACTTTTAATCCTCCAGAGTATGGAATATTACCTATGATCGTCGGGAGTGTGTATGCTACTCTCGGCGCTATTATTTTAGGTGTTCCAATAGGCGTATTCGTAGCTGTCTACATGGCGTTTTATGCACCAAAGAAAATATACGGAATATTAAAATCAGGGATAAATCTTTTAGCAGGTATTCCTTCAGTAGTATATGGTCTATTTGTTCTGACTAATATAGTTCCATTAATAAGAAAATATTTTGGTGGGCAAGGATTATCATTATTAGCGGTAATTTTAGTACTAGCTACTATGATACTCCCAACTATCATATCTCTATCAGAAGCTGCGTTAAAAGCAGTTCCAAAACAATATTATCAGGGAGCGATAGGACTTGGAGCAAGTAAAGAAAGAGCAATTTTTAGTGTAGTAATACCAGCAGCAAAATCAGGTGTACTATCTTCAATAGTATTAGGTATAGGTAGAGCTATAGGTGAGACTATGGCTGTTGCAATGGTTGCAGGTAATCAGCCTATAATTCCAATATCATTATTACAGGGTGTGAGAACAATGACTATAAATGTCGTTTTAGAGATGAAGTATGCAGGAGTTGAGCATCAAAATGCATTGATTGCAACTGGTGCAGTACTATTTGTATTTATACTATTAATAAATCTAGTATTTAATTTATTAAAGAAGAATATGGGGAATAGATCATGAATAAGAGAGAAAAAATTAATTCAAAAATATTAAAATCTTTAATAGCTATATCTTCCGTATTAACATTTGCGATTTTATTATGGATAATAATTAGTGTTGCGATTCAAGGGATAAGTAAAATGAAACTCGAGATGTTTCAATTAGAATCGAATACAAATAATTTATCTATGTTGCCATCAATAATAAATACTTTGACTATAATATTTATGTCATTAATAGTATCTATTCCAATTGGAGTATTTACAGCAATTTATTTGGTGGAATATGCAAAAAGAGGTAGTAAATTTGTTTCAGTTGTTCGTATAGCGACAGAAACATTGCAAGGAATTCCATCCATTATTTATGGATTATTTGGATATCTATTTTTTGTAAGATATCTAGGATTTGGATATTCATTATTAGCTGGTACTTTAACACTATCAATTATGATATTGCCACTTATTATAAGATCGACAGAAGAGGCTTTAATAGCAGTAGATGATAGTTTAAGAATGGCATCTTATGGACTTGGTGCTAGAAGATTAAGAACTATATTTAATGTAGTATTGCCATCAGCTATAAATGGGATTGTATCTGGAATTATATTAGGGATAGGTAGAATATTTGGAGAGACTGCAGCTTTACAATTTACAGCAGGAACATTTGCACAAATTGCAGGACCTATGCAACAAGGATCTACACTTTCAGTATTTATGTATAATTTAACAGCAGAGGGTAGACATACTCAAGATGCATATGCATCAGCATTGGTGTTATTAATTATAGCTATTATTATTAATGCGATTTCAACTAGATTAGGTTCCAAAATTGGAGGAAAAGATAATGAGTAAAAATATAATAGAAATTAAAGATTTTGATGTGTTCTATGGAGATTTTCAAGCTATAAAATCGGTATCAATGGATATAGAAGAAAATAAAGTAACTGCATTTATTGGACCATCTGGTTGTGGAAAATCTACACTTCTAAAATCTATTAATCGTATGAATGATCTTGTAGAAACATTTCATCATAAGGGGGTAATTACATTAGAAGGTAATGATATTTACAATAATTATGATGAATACAAATTAAGAAAAGAAATTGGAATGGTATTCCAACAACCAAATCCATTTCCAAAATCTGTATATGATAATGTTGCTTTTGGTCCTAGAACACATGGGATTAAAGATAAAAAAACATTAGATGAAATAGTAGAGTCATCTTTAAAAAAAGCTGCTATCTGGGATGAAGTTAAAGATAAGCTTCATAAAAATGCAACAGACTTCTCTGGTGGACAGCAACAGAGAATTTGCATAGCTAGAGCGATTGCTGTAAAACCGAAAGTAATTCTTTTAGACGAACCTACATCAGCTCTTGACCCTATAGCTACAAATAAGATTGAAGACTTGATATTTGAATTAAAGAAAGATTATACTATTATTATAGTTACACATAGTATGCAACAGGCAGCTAGAGTATCAGATAATACAGCGTTCTTTTATTTGGGGGAATTAGTAGAATATGGAAATACAGATCAAATATTTTCAAATCCTAGAGAAGAAAGAACAGAGAATTATATCTCAGGAAGGTTTGGTTAATTATGTTAAGAATTAATTATGAAAAAAACTTAAACAAATTACATTTATTAATTGTAGAAATGGGTAATCTTGTAGTAGCTTCAATTGAAAATTCCATCAAGGCTTTAATCGAGAAAGATGAAGATCTAGCTGAGAAAGTAATTGTTGGAGATAAAGATGTAAACTCTTTAGAAGACCAAATTGAAACGTTGAGTTTCAATTTATTATTAAAAGAACAACCTGTAGCTTCAGATTTAAGATTTGTAACTTCCGCTATTAAGATAATTACAGATTTAGAAAGAATTGGAGATCAAGCTGCAGATATAGCATATATCAATGTAAAACTTTCTCATAGATCATATAAAAAAGAAGATTTAGGTTCTATAATCGAAATGGCTGAAGTAGCTAAATCTATGGTTATAGATTCAATTGAAGGATATATAAGTGGAGATTTGGATCTTATCAATGATGTAATGGAAAGAGATGATGTGGTCGATGACTATTTTAAAAAGGTTAGAAATGAAGTTGTAGTGGACGTTAAAGAAGATAGATTTACAACTAAAAATTCCTTAGATATGCTAATGATTGCTAAATATCTAGAAAGAATTGGAGATCATACAGTTAATATTGCTGAAAGAGTATATTACTCAATTACCGGTGAAGTTAAAAAGGGATAGGAGTTATCTATGCAAAGTATATTGGTAGTCGAAGATGATTTAAATATTAGAGAATTATTAGTATATGCTTTAAATAATAATGGTTTTAAAGCTACCGGATTTTCCAATTCAAAAGACTTTTTTAATTATATTGAAAATTCAATACCTTCACTCGTAATTTTAGATTTAATGCTTGAAGGCGAAAGTGGCTACGATATACTGCAGAAAGTGCGAAGCGACTCAAAATTAAAAGATTTGCCAGTAATAATATTAACGGCTAAGGACAGTGAATTTGACAAAGTTAAAGGCTTAGATATGGGAGCCGACGATTATATAACAAAACCCTTTGGAGTATTAGAAACAATATCAAGAATAAAGGCTGTACTTAGAAGAGCTCCAAATAATTCAGCTAATGAATCAATATTAGAATATGATGGGATATATATGAATGTTAAGAAAAGAGAAGTCTTTTCTAATGATAATAAAGTAGATTTAACATATAAAGAGTTCGAATTATTATATTTCCTATTGATGAATAGAGATATAGTATTAAGTAGGGATAAGATAATGGAAGTAGTTTGGGGTTTTGATTATTCAGGAGAAACAAGAACTGTAGATGTTCACATAAGAACGCTTAGACAAAAGTTGGGTGAGCAGGGAGATAACATTTTAACTATCAGAAATGTCGGCTATAAGCTAGGAGAATAAATATGAAAACAAAAAGAAGACTGTACTGGATAATATTTATATCTTTGACAGTCTTTTTCTTCTTAATATTGTCAATTATTGGATCAATTTATGATTTTTATCCATTGGGTAATCTCAAAACTTCTATACGGATTATTTCGTTAGCTTTGATTTTAATATCTATAATATCTCATATATTGAAAAAGATATTAATAAGTGAGACCATAAAACCTTTAGATGAATTTATAAATTATGTTCAAAGTACAATTTCAAACAATCCGAAACTGAAAGACATCGATGAGGATAATAAAGAAAAAGTATTGAAGATGTTAAAAGACCAAGGTTATGATTCAGAAGAAATTGAAAAGGGACTTAATGATATATTAGAAAATCATAATATGAGAAGAGAGTTTTCAGCGAATGTTTCCCATGAGTTGAAGAGTCCATTAACCAGTATAAATGGGTATGCTGAGATGATAGCTGCAGGCATGACTTCAGATGAAGATTCTAGAGAGTTTGCTAGAAGAATTAATGTAGAGGGAAATAGACTTTTGAGAATGATTGATGAAACTATACAATTATCAAAACTCGATACTAGTTATATAAAGTCAGATTCTCTAACACAATTTGATATTGGGGAAATGATACAAGAAAATATAGAAAGTTTCTCCGTTCAACTTAAAGAGAAAAATATGATTATTAATTATGAATATAAGGAGTTGATTTTCTTCGGTAATGCAAAGCTTATATTTGATTTGATAAGAAATTTAATTTCTAATTCTATAAAATATTCTTCTGATAAAAATCCGTATTTAAATATAAAAACAGAAGATAAAATGGACAAAATTAGAATCTATTTTTCAGATAATGGAATTGGTATATCGAAAGAAAATCAAGAAAGAGTATTTGAGAGATTTTATGTTGTTGATAAATCGAGAGGAAATAAAACAGGAACTGGACTTGGATTATCATTAGCTAAAAATATTGCAATTTTCCATAAAGGAAAGATTGAACTTGAAAGCGAAATTGGAAGAGGATCTACATTTATGGTAGAACTGCCAAAGCTTTCTCAAGAAGATTATTTAAATTAGATTTGTTAATAAATTCAGTAATCTTTTTGTTTATAGATTGACAATTCAAAAATTTTTCCTATATAATAGAATAAAGGAAAAACAAGGAGGGGATATGAATAAAGAAAAAATATCACCTGCAGTAGTTAGAAGATTGCCTAAATATTTTAGATATCTTACTGTATTAGAGGAAAAAGGAGTAGAAAAGATTTCTTCTAAGGAATTAAGTGAGATAACTGGATTTACAGCTTCTCAAATCAGGCAAGATTTAAACCATTTTGGTGGATTTGGTCAACAAGGTTATGGTTATAAAGTATCTGAATTGAAGAAGTCAATTTACGAAATTATAGGACTAAATAAAGAATATAATGTTGTAATTGTAGGCTATGGTCATATAGGTAAAGCTATTAATAAGTACTCAGGATTTGATACTAAGGGCTTTAATGTTTTAGGAGTTTTTGATTTACCAGAAAACTCAGGAAAAGTTGAGGGTGTTGAAGTAAAACCTGTAGATACACTGCCAAAATTCTTATCTAATAATCAGGTAGATATAGTAGTATTAACAGTACCGAAAGAAAACGCGCAAGAAGTATGCGATATGCTTGAAGGTAAAGGAGTAAGAGGTGTTTGGAATTTTGCTCCAACAGATGTTAAATTAAAGGAAGAAATTCCTGTAGAAAATATACATCTTAGCGAATCACTATATAGTTTAATTTACTATATGGGAAATCCAGAACAATTTTTCAAACATACATCATAAGAATACACAATGAGACCACATTAAACACTAGGATGTGTTTTGATGTGGTTTTTGCATTTAAATATAATCGATAGAATGTCTAATTACTATGATTTTCTGTTATAATATCATATGAGGTATATTATGGCAGAGATAACAGTTAGCAAACTTGGAAAATCTTATGGTATAGAAGAAATATTTTCTGATGTGAGCTTTATAATAAATGAAAATGAAAAAATCGGTATAGTAGGTGCTAATGGTTCAGGGAAATCTACTCTTTTTAATATTCTTACAGATAATATTGATGATTACGAAGGAGATGTATATAAGAGAAGTGGATTGAAGATAGGATATATGCATCAAAGTCTTAGCCTGGATTCAAATAAAAGTATTTACGAAGAAATGTTAGAAGAGTTTTCATATATTCATAATATAGAAAAAGAATTGGATGATCTACAAAAGAAATTAGAAAATTATGAGAATGAAGAAGATTTGCATAATACGACATTAAAGTATACAAATTTATTAGATAAATATGTAGATTTGGGTGGAGAATATTTTGAGGTGAAAATAGAATCTATACTTATTGGGATGGGGTTTCCAAAAGAAAGATTCGATGATAAAGTAAATACTTTATCTGGTGGAGAAAAATCTAGACTTGAATTATCAAAACTTCTAATTTCTAATTCAGACATATTGTTATTAGACGAGCCTACAAACCACTTGGATATGAAGACTATAGAATTTTTAGAATCCTATATTAAAGATATTAATAAAACTGTGGTATTTATATCTCACGACAGATATTTTTTAGATAAAATTGCAAGTAAGATATTTTTATTAGAACTTGGAAGATTGAAAGTTTATAATACCAATTACTCAAATTTCTATAAGATGAGAAAAAAAGAAGTTGAGGTTTTAGAAAGAGCTTACGAGAATCAACAAAAAGAGATTGAAAGACAAGAAGAAATAATTGAAAGATTCGCAAGTCTTGGAGGCTCTTTAAGAAAGAGAGGGATAGCTCAATCAAGATCTAGACAAAAACTATTGGATAAGATGAAGCTTATGGAAAGGCCGGAACATTTTGACGATAAGATGGATTTAAGATTTACTCCAGCTAGAGAAAGTGGGAAAGATGTACTAAGAGTAAATAATATATCTAAGTCTTTCGGTAATTTTAAACTATATGAAGATATTTCTTTCAATATTTATAAAGGTGAGAAAGTTGGATTAATTGGTGGAAATGGTACTGGAAAAACAACATTATTTAAAATGATACTTAATAAGATTAAGCCTGATAATGGGAATATAGAATTGGGAGTGTCAGTTTTTCCTGAATATTTTGATCAAGAACAAAAAAATCTAGACCTAGAAAAAACTATAATAGATGAAGTTTGGGATAAATATCCTTATCTAAACCATTATGATATTAGAAAATATTTAGCTAAATTTATGTTTATAGGTGATGATATATTTAAAATTGTTGGGGATTTAAGCGGTGGAGAAAAATCTAGAATTACATTATTGGAATTAATGTTATCAGATGCTAATTTTTTACTTATGGACGAGCCTAATAATCATTTAGATATAACTTCAAAAGAAGTATTGGAGGATGCGCTTAATAATTATGAGGCGACTGCTTTAATGATAAGTCACGATAGATATTTCTTAAATAAAGTCTGTGATAAGCTTATAGAAATAGAAGATGGTAAGCTAACTATTTATCATGGAAATTATGATTATTATCTATCTAAAAAAGAAGAATTAAAAGAAAAAAGAGAAAGTAATATCTCTATTAATAAAACTCAAAGAATAAAGAATTTTAAGCAACAAAAAGAGATTGAAAAGGAAAGAAGAAAGTTAAGAAATGAGATTAGGTCTATTGAGAAAAGATTAGAAGAAATAGATTTAATCGTAGAAGAACTAAATCAAGAGTATATTAAACCTGAAATTTTTGAAGATTATCAAAAAGCTCATGAGATAAGTGTAGATATTAAAAAATTAGAAAATGAAAAAGATAAGATTTCAAAAAGATGGTTAGATCTTAATATGGAATTAGAGGAAGAAGATAATGAAGAATAAAAAAATATATATATTATTTCTTATAATTATCTCTATATTTATTACGGCATGTAGAAAAGAAGAAGTAGATAATGACTATAAGATAGGTTTCATAACGGATTCGGAAGAATTTAAAAATACTAGATCTGGTCAAATATCCAGAGTTTTAAATACTATAATTGAAAATAGAAAAAATGTAAAACTATTTGAAAAAATAGCTGAAAAAGACGATGACTATATAACTGATATACAGTCATTAATTGACAAGGGATGTAATCTAATAATAGGAAATAGTTTTTTATTAAAAGAAGATTTTGAGATATTAGCTCCTAATAATCCAGAAATAGAATTTTTATTATTCGATGCTGTTACAGATCCAGAAATAGAAAATATAAAATCGGTAAGTTTTAAGGTGAATGAGTCCTCTTATCTTGTCGGATATCTTGCAGGACTTGAGACTAAGACTAATGTGTTGGGATATATAGGTTATGAGAGTGGACTAATATCTGATATGTATGAATATGGATTTAGAGCCGGAGTAGCAGATGCTGCAGATGAGCTTCATAAAAAAATTGAGATACACATTAAAAGAGTTAATAGCATGAGTGATTTTAATCAAGGTAAGAAATTAGCAAATGAAATGTATGACAATAATGTCGATATAATATATCAAACAGTTGGATATACTGGTCTAGGAGTAATAGAAAGTGCGAAACATAATGATAAATTCGTTATAGGATATGATATAGATCAGTCATATATTGCACCAGACAATATATTAATTTCTTCAGTAAAAAATTATGATATGATAACTGCTCAATTAGTTGAAAAATATATATTAAATACCAAAGAAAGTGAACAAAATTTATTTTATGGCGTCAAAGAAGGTGGGGTATCTGCGAAAACAATATCCGACAATAAGAATTTTAAGTCTGAAAACTACCAAAAAATGACAGAAAAAGAAAACAAAATCATTAATCACGAAATTGACATTCCTTTAAATAAAGATACATTTATGAAATACGAAGTGCAATAATATTAATAGCTTAATATAGGCTTTAATAAAGTGTTATTCGCTGATGTTTTGTTAAATAAAAAACTTACAAATTTGCTTATAAATATGTTTGTAAATATGCTTATAAATGTTGAAATTAATATAAATATATAATATAATTAACTTGTAAATCGTATTTATATTGAGCGGATATAAATACAGAACAAGAAAAAATACAGAAAATTTTGGAGGAATCATGAACAAAAAGAAAATGCTTGCATTACTATTAGCATTAGTAATGGTATTTGCTTTAGTAGCATGTGGAAAGAATGAAAATGAAACTGCAGGTGAAAAACCAGGTGAAACAGCAACTGAAACAGCAGCAGAGCAAACTGAAGGTGAAAAACCAGCTGATTCAGTAAAACTAGATGGTAAATCAGTAGGTATGGTTACAGATACTGGTGGGGTAAATGACGAATCATTTAACCAATCATCATGGGCTGGATTAAATAGACTAAAAGATGATACAGGTGCAGAAGTATCATATGTTCAATCTGAACAAGATGCTGACTATATACCAAATATCAACCAATTAGTTGACCAAAATACAGATTTAGTATGGGGAATTGGATTCTTATTAGCTGACTCAATCAAGACAGCTTCACAACAATCACCAGACCAAAACTTTGCAATAATTGATAAGGAATATGAAGATGCTGCATCATTACCAAATGTTACAGGTGTAGTTTTCAAAGCTGAACAACCATCATTTGCCGTAGGATATATTGCAGGACATACAACAAAAACAAATAAAGTCGGATTTGTTGGTGGTGTTAAAGGCGTTGTTATTGATCAATTCGAATTCGGATATAGAGCAGGTGTTCTAGAAGCTGCAAAAGAATTAGGAAAAGAAATTGAAGTTGATATTCAATACGCAGACAGCTTTGATGATGAAGCAAAAGGTAAATCAATAGCAACAAGAATGTTCAATGATGGATCAGATATTGTATTCCATGCTGCAGGTGGTGTAGGTAAGGGAGTTATCGAGGCTGCTAAAGAAGCAAATAAATTTGCTATAGGTGTAGACGCTGACCAATCAGGTTTAGCACCAAAGAACGTATTAACATCAGCATTGAAGAAAGTAGATATAGCAGTTTACGACTTATCTAAGAGGGTATTATCTGGTGAAAAATTAGGTGGACAAACAGTTGTTTATACAGTTAATGAAGATGCTGTAGGTATCCCAGAACATAGAGGCGATGACGCTTTATATCCACTAGATCTTCATGAAAAAGCAATCCAAAAACTTGAAGATATGAAAGCTGGAAAGATTAATGTACCATTCAATGAAGCAGAATGGGATAAATATATTGCTGAATAGAATTTCTTGTTAAGATAAAGAAATAGAAAAGGGAGAATTTCTTCTCCCTTTTTTTTAACTATATTAAAGGGGTAAACATGGAGAATAATAACTATGCTGTACAAATGGAAGGCATAATAAAAACATTTGGTACATTTACTGCTTTAAGGAATGTAAAATTAGATGTAAAAAAAGGTACTGTTCACGCTCTATTGGGAGAGAATGGTGCAGGTAAATCAACGCTCATGAATATCTTGTATGGATTATATCAAGCTGATTCGGGCGTTATAAAAATTAACGGAAAAGAAATCGATATCACAGATCCTGGTGTGGCTATAGAACAGGGGATTGGTATGGTTCACCAACATTTTATGTTGGTTCATAATTTTACAGTAGTAGAAAATATCCTCTTAGGTAGTGAAATAACTAAAGGTGCAGGATTTTTAGACTACAAAAAAAGTAGAGAAAAAGTACAAGAATTAGTAAATAAATATGGTTTAAATGTAGATTTAGATGCCAAAATTGAAAATATATCTGTTGGTATGCAACAAAGAGTAGAAATTTTAAAGGCATTATACCGTAATGCAGACATCTTAATATTAGACGAACCAACAGCCGTATTAACACCTCAAGAGATTGAAGATTTAATCAAGACAATGGAAAATCTAACTAAAGATGGTAAGACAATAATAATTATTACTCATAAACTAGATGAGATAAAATTAGCAGCTAGCGAATGTACAATAATTAGAAGAGGAGATTATATAGATACTGTAGATGTAGCTAGTTCAACAATAGATGACTTAGCTACAATGATGGTTGGTCACGCTGTAAAATTAAAAGTTGACAAAACTACAGCTGATCCAAAGGATGTTATATTAGAAATTAAAGATTTAGTCGTAGATGACGAAAGGGAAATAACTGTAGTAAATGGATTAAATCTTAAAGTTAGAGCGGGTGAAATTTATGGTATTGCAGGTATTGATGGTAATGGACAAAAAGAATTAGTTGAGGCTATTACCAATCTAACCAAGACAAAATCAGGTTCAATATCTATCAATGGTATAGATATCCAAAATAAGACACCTAAGTTTACAATTGACCAAAAGGTTGCGACAATCCACGAAGATAGAATAAAAAGAGGATTAGTTCCAGACTTTACAGTAGCTGAAAATACAATTTTAGAGAGATATTATTTAGAACCATATTCTAAAAATGGAATATTGAATAATAAGGCAATAATGGACTTTACTCAAGAGATAATTGATGAATATGATGTTAGACCTGCAGATGGCGCTAATTTATTAGCGAGATCACTATCTGGCGGTAATCAACAAAAATTAATTATTGGGAGAGAAGTATCATTAAATCCAGACTTATTAATCGCAGTTCAACCAACTAGAGGTTTAGACGTTGGGGCTATTGAATATGTTCATAAATCATTAATCAGACAAAGAGATGCTGGAAAAGCAATATTATTAATATCTTTCGAATTAGATGAAGTTATGAATGTATCAGATAAAATAGGTGTAATTTACAAAGGTAAAATTCAAGATGAATTCTTACAAGGCGAGAAAAATGAGAATGAAATCGGACTATTAATGGCAGGAGGTAGAAGTGAAAGCTAAAGAAAACAAATTAGAATATTTTGTTAATAATCAATTTTTTAGAACTGTTCTTTCTATTCTTTTAGGTTTAGTAGTCGCAGGTTTTATGTTATTGGCTTTGAATCTTAATCCATTTGAAGCATATGGCGCAATGTTCAAAGTTGTATTTACAAATCCAAGAAATGTGGCAGAGACAGTTATAAAAGCTACTCCAATTATTATTACTGGTGCATCAGTAGCATTTGCATTTAAGACAGGATTATTCAATATTGGTGCTGAAGGTCAATATATGATGGGATTCGTAGCTGCTGGTGTTGTAGGTATACTTGTAGATTTCCCATGGTTTATTCAAATTCCACTATTATTGATAGCAGGTATGTTAGGTGGTTTATTATTTGGTGGACTAGCAGGATTCTTAAAAGCTAAATTTGGAGTTCACGAAGTTATTTCTGGAATAATGCTTAACTGGATAGGATTATATTTCCTAAACTATGTAGCATTAGCTTCACCTTTATTTGTGCAAGAAACATCAGGTACTAATCCAATTAATGTATCTGGACAATTAAAACTATATGCTGCACAAAAGGCGGTTGGAGACTTCTCTGGATTATCAGAGGTTCCAATAATTGGTAAGGTACTTTCAAGATCGGATTTAAACTATGGAATTATAATTGCTGTAATAGTAGCATTCTTACTACATTTTATAATTAAGAAATCAACATTAGGATATCAATTAAAATCTGTTGGATTCAATAAAGATGCAGCAGAATTTGCTGGTATAGATGTTAGAAAAAATATTATAAGATCAATGGCTATTGCTGGTATAATAGCAGGGCTTGCTGGTGCTGTTAATATAATGAGTTTAACACCTCATAAGATTAATAGTATGGCAGTTTTTGAAAATTATGGATTCGACGGACTATCAGTTGCACTTATCGCTGGTTCAAGTTTAATCGGAGTAATACCGGCAGGTTTATTATTCTCAGTATTTAAAATTGGTGGATCAGTATTACAACAACAATATAAGGTTCCATCAGAGATAGTTTCAGTTCTTATAGGTATAATAATATTCTTTATTGCTATTTCAACAATATTACCTGTTATAGCACAAAGAATTGCAAGTAGAAAAGCTAAGGAGAAGGTATGAATCAATTATTAACAATTTTCTTAATAACACTTATGTATTCTACTCCATTAGTTTTTGGAGCTATGGGTGGAGTTATTTCAGAAAGATCAGGTGTAGTTAATATAGGTATAGAAGGAATGATGGCTGTTGGAGCTTTTACTGCAGCATCTATGTCTTATGTGACAGGAAGCCCTATTATTGGGTTCTTCCTAGGTGGTGTAGCAGGTATGCTGGTAGGATTACTTCACGCGGTAGCATCTATTACATTTAGAGCTGACCAAACAGTATCTGGTATAGCAATAAATATGATTGGTGCAGGCTTAACATTATTCCTATCAAGTTTATTCTTTGGTGGGGCAAACTCACCAGTTATGCAAAGAAAAATGCCGATAATATTCGGTATACCATCACCAGCTATTATAGCTTTGATATCAGTAATATTATTATGGATTTTTCTTTACAAGACAAAATGGGGATTAAGAGTATTAGCGACAGGAGAACATCCTGCAGCAGCAGATACTCTAGGTATTAATGTAAATAGAATTAGATATTTTTCAGTTATGGCATCAGGCTTCTTAGCTGGTCTTGGTGGAGCAAGTGTAACAGTTTCACTAATTTCTAACTTTACACCTACATCTATTACAGGGCAAGGATTTATCGCTTTAGCAGCTGTAATTTTTGGTAAATGGACTCCTCATGGAGCTTATGGTGCAGCATTGATGTTTGGTTTGGCTCAAGCATTAGCAATTTATCTAGGTGCTGGATCATCAATACCAAGTCAATTCTACGCAATGCTTCCATTTGTAATGACATTAGTAGTATTAGTATTAGTAGGAAAGTCAGAAGCGCCAAGAGCAAGTGGTAAGCCATATATTAAAGGAGTAAGATGATGGATATTAAAACAATTTTAAGTAAAGTAGATCACACATTATTAAAACAAACAGCTACATGGGAAGAAATAGAAACATTAATAGATGAAGCAGTTGAAAATGGAGTTGCATCAGTATGTATACCAGCTTCCTATGTTAAAAGAGCAAAAGAATATGCTGGAGACAAATTAGTTGTTTGTACTGTAATTGGATTTCCAAATGGTTATTCAACAACAGCAACTAAGGTTTTTGAAACAAAAGAAGCGATTGATAATGGTGCTACAGAAATTGATATGGTAATTAATATCAATGAGTTAAAAAATAAAAATTACGACTTTGTTTTAAATGAAATCAAGGAAATTAAAGAAGTTTGTGGAGATAATATATTAAAAGTTATAATCGAAACAGCTTTATTGACAGAAGAAGAAAAAATCAAGATGTGTAAAATAGTGTCTGATTCAGGTGCTGATTATATCAAGACATCAACAGGTTTTTCCACAGCAGGGGCAACTTTTGAAGATATAAAATTATTTGCAGACCATGTAGCTGATCATGTTAAGATTAAAGCTGCTGGCGGCATTAATTCAATCGAAGATGCTAAGAAATTTATAGAACTTGGAGCAGATAGATTAGGGACATCAAGATTAATCAAATTAGCTAATAATGAGAAAGCAGAGGGATATTAATGTTGGATCAAGTACAATTAAAAAAGGACATTAGACTAGCTCTAGATAATTTAAATCTATCTAAGGCTCCTATTACTGAATTTAATGTATCTGCAGTATTAACAACAAAGAGTGGTAAGAAATACAGCGGAGTTAATATTGAATCATCAACATTAACACCAAGTATATGTGCTGAGAGAACAGCATTTTTTAAAGCTATATCTGAAGGTGATGTAGAGTTTGAAAGTATAGTTGTACTTGGAGGTAAGAAGAGAACAGTTACTGAATATACACCACCTTGTGGAGTATGTAGACAAGTAATGATGGATAATTGTGATCCTGAAACATTCTTAATTACTCTTGCTCTTGATGAAGACAATTATGAAACTTTTACATTAAAAGAATTATTGCCTTTAGGATTTGGTTTTTCAAAACTATAAAAGGAGTAAAATTATGAGAATGGTCGATATTATAGAAAAAAAGAAACATGGTGAAGAGCTAAGTAAAGAAGAGATTAGATTCTTTATTGAGGGATTTATCAATAAAGAGATTCCGGATTACCAAGTTTCGGCTCTATTAATGGCTATCTATTTCAATGGAATGACTGAAAATGAAACTTTAGAATTTACATTATCCGTTAGAGATAGTGGTGATATAGTTGATCTTTCATCAATTAAAGGAATTAAAGTAGACAAGCACTCTACAGGAGGAGTTGGAGATAAGACAACTTTAATTATAGCTCCATTAGTTGCATCATTCGGTGTTAAGATGGCGAAAATGTCAGGTAGAGGTTTAGGTCATACCGGTGGTACTGTAGACAAAATGGAAGCTATTCCAGGACTTAATACTTCACTTGAAACTCAAAGATTTATTGATATAGTTAATGAAGTTGGAGTCTCAGTAATAGGTCAAACTGGAAATTTAGCTCCTGCAGACAAGTTGATATATGCACTTAGAGATGTTACTTCAACAGTTGATAGTATTCCTTTAATTGCTGCATCAATTATGTCTAAAAAATTAGCAGCAGGATCAGATGCGATACTACTTGATGTCAAGACGGGTTCAGGTGCATTTATGAAGACTGTTGACAAAGCTATAGAACTTGCAACAGAAATGGTAGCAATAGGAGAAAATGCTGGTAAAACAACTGCAGCTCTAATTACCGAAATGGATATTCCTTTGGGACATAATATAGGAAATACATTAGAGATAATTGAAGTAGTTGAAACATTAAAAGGACATGGTCCAGAAGACTTGACTGAAGTATGTATTGAATTAGCTGCAAATCTTGTCACAATGGCAGGTGAAGGAAATTTAGGAACTAATAGACAAAGAGTTAGAGATAGAATTCATGATGGTTCAGCGTTTGAAAAATTCTTAGAATTTGTAGAAGCTCAAGGTGGGGATACATCTTATTTAAAAGATTTGGATAAATTTGAAAAGGCTTCAATAGTACATGAAGTTAAGTCAAATGCTAATGGATATGTTTATGAAATGAATACAGAAAAAATTGGAATCTCTTCAGTTATACTTGGTGCAGGAAGAAAGACAAAAGAAGATACAATTGATTTTGCATCAGGAATTAAATTAGTAAAGAAAACTGGAGATGAAGTTAAAGAAGGTGAAACAATTGCTATATTATATACAAATGACGAGAAAGCAATTGAAGAAGCTGAAAAACTATTATTAGATGCATATGATATTTCCGAAGAAAAACCTAAGATGAATCCTCTAATACTTGCAAAAGTAACAAAGGATGAAGTTATAAAATATTAATATAAGTATATGTAAAATGTCAGAAATTAATTTTTCTGGCATTTTATTTATTGAATATCGATAAATACTTTGATATAATTTTAGTCAATATGGAGGAGAATATGCCGAAAAACAAGATGTTAAAAGATGAAAAAATTGAGAAATCACTATTAAATTTAGAATATTTAGCATATGTATTCTTAATTTGCGTAACTACTATAGGATTTGGTGTTACAACATATTTTGGATATAAATTTTATATCGACAAAACTATGGCTTTAGCAGGAATAATATTGTGGGAAATAATATTTTATACTATAACAATAATGATAATACTTGGTATTAAAGATGTTTTAAAATTATTAAGAAATCTAAAAACTGGAAATATATTTACTTTTGAAAATGCTAATATTCTTAAAACCATAGATAAGAAATTAATATTTACACTTCTATTTTCTCTAATTGCTAATATAATTATGGTTATATTAAATTGGCATTCAATAGCTTTACTTGCAATTTGGATAGTATTCATAAGTTTTATATTAGCGGGACATATACTAGTTAATCCACTTGCATTTTTAGTGGAAAGAAGTGCTGAGATGCAAATAGAAATGGACTTGACGATATGATAGTAGTAAATATAGATATAATGTTAGCAAAAAGAAAGATGTCAGTTACTGAATTATCAGAGAAAGTTGGAATAACAATTTCAAATATATCTATACTAAAAAACAATCGTGCGAAGGCAATTAGAATTGAAACTCTAGATGCGATTTGTGAGGCTCTTGATTGTCAACCGGGAGATATATTGGAATATATTCCAGATGAGGAGTAAGATGAAAGAATTTTTAATGAAATATTATTTAAAATATAAAGGTCCCATACTTTATATTTTTTTTGGCGGGATAACAACATTTATTAATATAATAACTTATCATATAAGCTACAATATCTTGAATATAGAAAATGTACCAAGTACAGTAATAGCATGGATATTTTCGGTAATATTTGCATTTATAACCAATAAAATTTGGGTATTTGAATCAAAAACTTGGGAAAAAAGTGTTGCAATAAAAGAATTAGTATCTTTTGTATCAGTTAGACTTTTAACCGGACTTGTCGATGTAGCAATTATGTATATAGGTGTCGATCTATTAAATTATAATGGTATATTGATGAAAATAATATCAAATTTATTTGTGTTAGTTTCAAATTATATTGGATCAAAATTGTTTATATTTAAAAAAAGTTGATGATTTCGTCATTAAGAGATATTTGGTTACTGTAGTGCCGTATTTCATAAGATTACTTTCAGAAGAAGTTGAAAGAATAGTTAAAAATAAAGAAATAAAAGATATGCTAATATGTCCAAATTCTGGATCTATTAAAATTTATGGAGACTATATTATAGTAAAATTTAAACAATTAATGCAGTAAAAATTTTAATACTAATATTGGGTAATAAAAATAAAAAGGGGCTTGGGGTTTTCCAAAACAAGAACATAAAAAAATAAGACTTTATTTTTTACTGTTTAGTCATTTGTGACACAAATGATGTTCTTGCGAGTTAGTGAAAATTGATATTTAAATATAAACAGACTTTAAATTTTAGAGTTTTAGAGCCTG
>CAMXYZ010000010.1 GCA_947253305.1 uncultured Helcococcus sp. | reverse complement strand
TATTTCTTGTCCAAATTCTTCAATCATCTTTTCTTTTGGATAATCTGTATCTTCTAGTACATCGTGCATTAAACCAGCGCATATTGTTTCATCATCCATTTGTAAAGAAGCGAGTATAATAGATACTTCTACAGGATGCACTATATATTCTTCTCCAGAATTACGCACTTGTCCCTTGTGCATTTCAGCCGCTACTTCATAGGCCTTCGTAATTAATTCTATATTTGGATTATCATTATATTTTTTTATTTCATATATTAATCTGTCTAACATATTACCTCATCGAAACAATATTTAACTGAATATTAGTTCTATTATTAAAAGTATTTGTACCTAATCTATAAAGTACATCTACTTTTTTATTTTTTAATTTTTCAAAATCATCAATTGATTTGATATTATATTTAGCACTAAATTTATCTATTATCATATCTACATTAAATAAGATTCCTTCATGGATGCTCTCACCATCTTGTAGATATAGTTTTACAACATTTTTATTCTTACCAAGTACATTAATTGAGTTTATATTAACATTTTTTGTAGCAAATTTTGGCTCACTAAATCCATATCCAAATGGTTTTAATTTATCAAGTTCATCGATTATATTGAAATTAATTTGTCTAAAATTCATATTATAATCTATATCAAAATTTACATAAAAATCTTTCTCATTTAATGGACTATCTTCATTTATTTGTTTTGTAAATTCGTTTAGATATGTTTTTTCAAAACTTAATCCACATGCCATTTTATGACCACCGAAAGAATTGAAATTATCTCTAAATTTACTTAAATTACGATACATATCATAAGTATCGATACTTCTTCCAGAACCTTTAATTATTCCTTCATCAGAAGAATCTGTAAGTATAATACTTGGTCTATGAAATTTATCTTTAACCCTTCCTGCAATAAGTCCACAAATACTTTCGTGAAAACTATCATTATATAAAACTATTATATCATTATTATATAGCTTTTCATCAATAATCTGATTAATTGCAATCTCTAGAGATTCATTTGTCATTTTTTTTCTTTCGTTATTAAGTTCAACTAAAGTTTTTGCATATTCTCTAACTATATTGATATCATCCTCGATAAAGAGTTCAACTCCAAGTTTAGCAGTATATATTCTTCCCGAGGCATTAATTATTGGACCTATTAAAAAACCAATAACATAGATATTTATATCATTTGTCCAATTTATTTCATCAATTAATGTAGATATACCAATATTAGGACTTTTATTTAAGACTTTTAATCCTTCTATAACGACAATTCTATTCTCGTCTACAATTTTCATCATATCAGATACCGTAGCTAATGCAGCAAATTGGATTAAATTATTAATTTTGTTAATATCAAGTCCTAACTTATGCCCATATAATTCATATATTGCTTGTATAAATTTGAATGTTACTAAAGCGCCACAAATCCCTTTATATGGATATTCATCATCTAGTCTTTGAGGATTAACTATCGCATCTGCATTTGGAAGTACTTGTTCACCATCAATTGTAACAACTTCATGGTGATCTGTGACTAATACTTTAATCCCATTTGATTTAGCATATTCTATAGCTTCAAAAGCAGATATACCATTGTCACATGTAATAATTAAATGAATATCATCTGCTATACATTCATCAACTATATTTTTATTCAATCCATATCCATCATCAATTCTATTGGGTATAGCATAAGATATATTAGAATAAAACATCCCTATCCCCTTTAATAGTATTACAGTTGCTGATACTCCATCCTGATCGTAATCTCCTACAATTTTAATCTTTTCATCATTTAGAATTGACTCAAATAATATATCTACTGCTTTTTCCATATCCTTCATTAATAAAGGACTATGTAAATTATTCAAATCCGGATTATAGAAAGTTGAAAGAGAGTATTCATCAACTATATTTCTATTAGCAAGAATGATTTTTTGAAAATTACTGAACTCTTCATAATCTCTAATTTTATTAAATTGTTCTATTTTATTTTGTAAATACCAATTTTCCATAGTTTTGCCTTATACAAAAAAATGAAAAGTATAATACTCTTCATTTTTTCAAATATTATAAATTCTGTCTAGGATCTATCAATACTGATCTTGTACCATCCATATTTTTTGTACTTAATGCACCCACGTCTTCAAGTTGATCTAATATTAAATCTGCTCTTTCTTTATCTAATCTAAATGTAGCTTGAACATCTTCTGTTTTGGATTTTCCTTCAAGAACTACAAATTCATAAACATCTTCTAGTAATAAGTCGTAATCCATATTTGAATTATCCTTATCTTTTAATTCATTTAATTTTTCAATGAATCTTACATCATTTCCATATGATAAATCCCCAACTGGTTGATTTAGATATGGTGATTCACTTGATTCAGTACCTGCTTCTACATGAGAAACTGCTTGTTTTAACAATTCAAATGTTGTTTTGTCTGGTCCTGTTTCAATTATTACAGAATCACCTTTTAATTGAACAATAACACCTCTAACACCAGCCCTTGTTACAATATGGTCTCCTACTTTTAATGATTCCATTGTTTCTTGCATTTTTTGTTGTTGTTTTTTTTGTGGTCTAAGTATCATAAAGTAGAATGCTACCCCTATTAATACAAACATCATTAATGAACTTATTAGACCACCTTGATTTACTTCCTGTGTTGCTAATACTAAATTTAACATTTATTTCTCCTTTGTATATCCATATTTTTTATAAAATTCTTCCTTAAATTCTAAAAATCTATCTTCTTTTATAGATTCCCTAATTTTTCTCATTAAATCAGTTAGGAAATAAAGATTGTGATAAGTAATCAGTCTAGCTCCAAGTATTTCACCAACATTGATTAGATGTCTAATATATGCTCTCGTATAATTCTTACATACTTTACAATCGCATTCGTGATCCAGTGGTGTAAAATCTTCCTTAAAGCTTGCATTTTTCATATTAATTGGTCCCTTTGAAGTTAATGCAGAACCATTTCTCGCATTTCTAGTAGGAAGAACACAGTCCGCCATGTCAATTCCTGCTTCAACTGATTCAAAAAGATAATCCGGAGTACCAACCCCCATATTATATCTTGGTTTATCTTCTGGAAGTAGTGGTGTTGTATATCTAAGTATATCAATCATTTCTTCTCTTGTTTCACCGACACTTAATCCACCAATTGCAAATCCATCACAATTTCTTTTTATAGTTTCTTCTGCGGATTTCTTTCTTAGGTCTTTGAATAATCCACCTTGAACGATTCCGAATAATGCTTGATTGTCATTTGTCTTAGACTCAATACATCTATCTAACCATCTTAAAGTCATTTCTAATGAGTTTGCAACATATTCTTTTGTCGCATCTGCTGAAACACATTCATCAAATGCCATCATTATGTCGGCACCTAAATTTTGCTGTATTTCAATTGATTTTTCTGGCGAAATAAATTGTCTAGACCCATCTATATGAGATTTGAAATAAACACCTTCTTCCGTAATTTCATTGCTATCAGATAAACTGAATACTTGGAAACCACCACTATCAGTTAATATTGGTCTATCCCAATTCATAAACTTGTGTAATCCACCTGCTTTTTTTACTAGTTCATCACCAGGTCTTAAAAATAGATGATATGTATTACCTAAAATAATCTGTGCATTAATTTCTTCTAATTCGTCTACAGACATCGCTTTTACAGTAGCTCTGGTTCCTACAGGCATAAATATAGGCGTTTCAATTTTACCATGAGGTGTAATTATTTCACCTAATCTAGCCTCGCATTCACTTGATTTTTTTATTAAATTATATTTTAAGCTCATATCAACTCCTAATTTATAAACATAGAATCTCCAAAACTAAAAAATCTATAATGGTTATTTTTCGCTTCTTCATATGCTTCTAAAATTCTTTCTCTATTATAAAATGCACTTATAAGCATAATTAATGTCGATTTTGGTAAATGAAAATTTGTAATTATCGCATCTATTACTTTAAATTCATATCCTGGATAGATGAATATATCTGTCCAGTCGCTACTAGCTTCTATTTTACCATATTTGCTTGCA
The DNA here is from genome assembly GCA_947253305.1 of uncultured Helcococcus sp. Taxonomy (GTDB): domain Bacteria; phylum Bacillota; class Clostridia; order Tissierellales; family Peptoniphilaceae; genus Helcococcus. The sequence continues at coordinate 18,113 of CAMXYZ010000010.1, read as the reverse complement.
ATTGTTTCAAGAGTTCTAACAGAAGTAGTTCCTACGGCAATTATTCTCTTACCATTATTAATAGCTTCATTTATAATCTGTGCATTTTTATCGTCTAAGATGTAGTATTCGCTATGCATCTTATGATTTTCGATATTATCATCAGAAACTGGTTTAAAAGTTCCCAGACCAACATGAAGTGTTACATGTGCGATTTTAACACCTTTATCTTCTATTTGCTTTAACAAATCTTTTGTAAAATGCAATCCTGCAGTTGGTGCAGCAACAGATCCATCATGTTCTGCATACACAGTCTGATATTTAGAACTATCTTTTAATTCTTCAGTTATATATGGAGGAAGAGGCATATTTCCAATTTCTTCTAGTATCTCATTAAATATACCATCATATTCCATATCGATAATTCTATGTCCTTCTTCAGTAATATCTACGACTTTACCTTTTAATCTATCTCCAAAAATTATTTCTGTACCAATCTTCATCTTTCTTCCTGGGCGAACTAGGCATTCCCATAATTTGTTTTCTATATTAGTTAGAAGAAAGACTTCAAGCATCTCATCTCTACCTTCTCTATGACCATATAATCTTGCAGGTATTACTTTAGAGTCATTAATTACTAGGCAATCTCCCTCTTCTAAATAGTCTATTATATCGTAAAAATGTTTGTGCTCTATACTTTCATTCTCTTTATTTAAAATCATTAATTTAGATTCTGATCTTTTTTCCTCAGGATGTTGAGCTATAAAAGATGAATCTAATACAAAATCAAAATCTTTTGTATTCATTATTATTCCTTATACTTTAGTCCATAGTGATCATATGCTTTTTTAGAAAGTGTACGACCTCTAGGAGTTCGATTTAAAAATCCAATTTGTAAAAGATAAGGCTCATATACATCTTCTATTGTAATATTTTCTTGTCCTGTCGCCGCCGCTATTGTATCAATTCCAACAGGACCACCATTGAAGTTTTCAGCTATTATCTTGATGATTTTTTCATCTAATTTATCTAATCCCATACTATCAATTTCTAGAAAATCTAAAGCCTCTTTAGCTATTTCTACATCTATTACACCAGATCCTTTAATTTGTGCATAATCACGAACTCTCTTTAATAATCTATTTGCTATTCTTGGAGTTCCTCTAGATCTTGAAGCTATCTCGATAGCTGATTCTCTATCAATTTCAACATCAAGTATTCCTGCCGATCTTTCAATAATATGTGCTAAATCTTCTATTTCATATAAATCCAGTTCTAATAAAACTCCAAATCTATCTCTCAAAGGAGAAGATAACATACCGGATTTGGTAGTAGCTCCAATTAAAGTAAATTTCTCTAAATCAATTCTTAATGATTGAGCAGAAGGTCCTTTACCCACAATTATATCTAAAGCAAAATCTTCTAGTGCTGAATATAACACCTCTTCTACTGTCTTACTTATTCTATGAATTTCGTCTATAAATAACACATCATTTTCATTTAGATTAGTTAGTATGCTGGCTAAGTCTCCCGGTCTAGTTATAGCTGGTCCTGAAGTAACTTTCACATTAACCCCTAACTCATTAGCTATAATGTGAGATAATGTTGTCTTACCTAATCCCGGAGGTCCTTGTAGTAGAACATGGTCTAATGCATCATTTCTAATCTTTGCAGCATCTATAAATATGGATAGCTTTTCTTTTGTCCTATTTTGTCCAATGTATTCTCTAAGCCATCTCGGACGCAAATTATATTCAGTTGTATCATCATCGCCAAAGGAATTACTTCCTACAATTCTATTTTCTGACATCTACATCCTCTTTAAAGCTTGTTTTATAATATCTGATAATTCCATTTCACTAATATCAATAGATTTCAATACATTTACTGCATCTTGTCTATTATATCCTAAATTAATCAATGCTTCTATTGCAATATCATAATTTTCATTAGTTTCAATAGTATTTTCTCTATTTAATATTTCTCCACCGGTATCTGTCAATTTTTCAATATCAATTTTATCTGTCAATTCAAGTATAATTCTACTTGCAGATTTTTTACCAATTCCTGGTGCCATAGTTAATTTCTTTATATCATTACCTACTATAGCTAATTTTATCTCATATACAGTCAATGTTGACAATATAGATAGTGCTGCTTTTGGTCCTATACCTGTAACTTGATTTAAATTTAAAAACATTTCCAACTCATCTAAATCAACAAAACCATATAACAGAATTGCATCCTCTCTAACGATGAATTCTGTGTAAATCTTTCTGGTCTCATTTTTGATGAATGAAGAAATGTTTCTCGAAGCCATATTAATTTTATATCCAATATTGTTATTTTCTAATATAACAAAATCTTCTTCTAATACTTTTACTTCCCCTATAATATATGAAAACATTATTTACTCCATTGTATATAAATTTTTGAACTTACCACTAAATGAATGACATAGCGCTATCGCTAAGGCATCAGCTGCGTCATCTGGTCGTGGAATTTCTTTTAGATTTAGAAATCTCTTAACACTTTCTTGCATTTGTTTTTTATTAGCACGACCGTATCCTGTAAGAGCCATCTTTATTTGTAAAGGAGTATATTCGTAAATATTTAAATTATTTATCTTCGCAGCAAGTATTTCAACTCCTCGCGCTTGACTAACATCTATTACTGTTTTACTATTCTTCTGATGAAATAATTTTTCATAAGCTACTTCATCAGGCTCAAAGTCTTTTATTATCTGATTTAATTCATTAAAAATAATTTCTAATCTATCTGGTGTTTTTTCATCAGCCTTTGTTTGAATAGTTCCATATTCTAGTATTTTATATGTGTTGCCCTTTTTCTCTATTACACCATATCCAACAATTGCTAAACCTGGGTCAATACCGAGTATTCTCATTGATACCTACATAGTACTGAATCATTTAATGAATACCAAAATTGATTTAGATACGCTTCATTAAGGGCTCTATTAATATAAAATTTTGATTTATTATAGATGTGTAGTAATTCGTTAATAGTAAGATTTTTTCCTTCTAGCATTAGTATGTCTGTATTTGTATAATCCACTACAACCTGTTTATCCATATAGAAATTAACTCTGTAAAATTTCTTTTTAAGATTCTTATCTAAGAAAATATTTGCATGATGCTCATTATTTGCTAATATTTTTGATTGAATTAGTTTTTCTTTTACTTTATCTTTGAATTCTATGACTTTTAAACTATTGTCTTCATGGAATAAAAATTTCATATTGGATAATTGCTTAGAACTATAATATTCTAAAGCTAAAACTTCTAATTCATCTATTAAATCATCATAAGTAATAGCATTTCTATATGCTTTTATTGTGAATGCTAATTCAAGTCTATTTAAATCATCACTAACTAGTTTGCTAATCGCATCAACTATTGTCTTCTTGTCTGTTCTTCCTCTTATACTTCTTCTAAGTCCTGTTAATAGAGCTTTAGTTACTGAATATTTGGGAGCTAGACTTTCTCCTACACTTCTATTTTCTAACCAAGATAAAAGCAAGAAAATTGATTCAGGATCATCATTATATAAAAATTGATATTCTAAACTTAATTCAAAGTTTAAATTATTTTCTTGCATCTATCTCTCCTCTCGCAGTAATTTTTATAATTAAAATTATACTACAAATAATATATAATTTCCATTATAAATTATATAAATTTTTAAATATTTTTACTTATTTAATATATTAAAAAGATTTTTCAATAATGTCTTTTAATGTCTTAATTGATATATCCATTCTTTCTCTTTCAGTATCAACTAGTGGTATTTCAAGTACTTTTTCGACTCCATTCGCATTAATTATAGATGGAGCACCTACATATACATCTGAATAACCATATTCACCATCTAGATATGAAGATACTGGAAATATACTATTTTCATCATTTAATATAGCTTTTGTTATTCTGGACATGGCAGCAGCAATTCCGTAAAATGTTGCACCTTTTCTATTAATAATTTCATATGCTGCATCTCTAACTTTGTTAAATGAATTTAATAATACCACTTCATCAACTTCATTTTGTTGTAACCATTCATTTATTGGTAGACCGCCTATATTTGCATGAGACCAAACAGGAAACTCTGTATCTCCATGTTCTCCCATAATATAAGCATGAACAGACCTTGCATCTACATTTGTTAGTTCTGCAATTTCTTTTCTAAATCTTGATGAGTCTAAAACTGTACCTGTTCCTATAACTCTGTTTTTTGGGAAACCTGAATACTTCAATGTTGCGTATGCAAGAATATCAACTGGATTTGATGCAATTAAAAATATGCCATCGAAGCCTGAAGCAATTACACTTTCTATAATTGACTTAAATACTTTAAGATTTTTATCTACTAATTGTAATCTTGTTTCTCCTGGTTTTTGTGGAACGCCCGCGGTAATTGCAACTATCTTTGCATCAGCACAGTCCTCATAATCTGCACTGTAAATATTCTTAGGAGCAGTAAATGCCAATGCATCTGAGAGATCCATTGCATCTCCTTCAGCCTTTTCCTTATTTAAATCTATAATTCCTATTTCTCTACCTACGCCTTGTAATGTTAAAGCGAATGCGTATGATGAGCCTACAGCACCATCACCAATTAATATAATTTTATCTTTTTTCATGTTAGCCTCCTATATTAATTGTAACACTAATTTGAATAAAAAGTGTGATTATATTCACTAATTGTTAATTGCTTAACATCATTCTAGAATATTTTTTAAATTAAAAAATCGATATTAAGAATAATCTTAGTATCGATTAATGGCGCGTCATAAAGGATTCGAACCCTTGGCCTTCTGGTCCGTAGCCAGACGCTCTATCCAGCTGAGCTAATGACGCAAATATTGATAAATAAAAACCCAGTATCTTACTGGGTAAATGGAGCGGAAGACGAGATTCGAACTCGCGACCCTCGCCTTGGCAAGGCGATGCTCTACCACTGAGCCACTTCCGCATATGGTAGCGGTAGACAGATTTGAACTGCCGACACTGCGGGTATGAACCGCATGCTCTAGCCAACTGAGCTATACCGCCGTTTTAACAACATTAATATAATATCATTCTAAAAAATAAAAGTCAAATATTTTTAATTACTTTATATTAATACTCAAAATTTATAAGTTAATAATTTTCAAATAATAAATGTTCTCATTCTGTATTGTAATTTTTATTATGAATTAGTATAATTAGAAAAATATATTGGAGGTGTTATGAAAAACAAATTAAAAAAAATTGAATTTATAAGCATATCGGTAATGTTATTTGGTATGTTTTTCGGTGCCGGTAATTTAATATTTCCGCCACTATTAGGTTATCTAGCTGGAGAGAATGTAGCTTCTGCATTTATTGGATTTTCTTTATCAGCAATTATTTTGCCTATATTAGCAGTGGTTGCAGTATCTAAAACTTATGGTCTTGAAAATTTAACTTCAAGAGTTAATAGGAAGTTTGCTATATTATATACTGTTTTAATATTCTTAGCCATAGGACCAGGTCTTGCAATGCCAAGAACAGCTACTGTTCCTTTTGAAATGGCAATAATGCAATATTTACCAGAGAATTTTAATATAAGTTTAACTAGAGCAATTTTTACAACTGCATTTTTCGCAATAACTTATATATTATCAGTTAATGAAACTAAAGCTGTAGAAAGTAGTGGTAAGATTTTAAGTCCCCTATTAATTTTATTTATTGTGCTTTTATTTATAGGTGTACTTACAAAAAGTTCAGCTAATATTGCTCAACCAAAGGGCCAATATTTGAACTCGCCATTAGTAACTGGATTTATTGAAGGTTATGGAACACTTGATGCTTTAGCAGGATTAAACTTTGGATTAATTATATATGTGACCCTTAAGAAACTAGGAGTAGAAGATAAAAATAAAGCAATCGGATATGTAGTTAAATCAGGAATTATCGCTGGGGCAATACTTGCTATTATATATTTAGCACTTGCATATATGGGCTATATTACTTCAGGAATAGAAAATTTACAGAATGGTGCACAAATAATTTCTTATCTAAGTGATAGCATATTTGGTAGTATAGGATCCGTTATAGTAATTGCTATATTTACACTAGCATGTTTAACAACATGTATCGGACTATTACTAAATATATCTGATTACTTTGCAACATTAACAAAAAATATCGATTCAAAAAATTGGAAAAGAATTATATGTTTAGTTTCATTATTATTAGCTAATTTTGGGTTAAATACAATCATGTCTTACACTGTTCCAATATTATTGATACTATATCCATTTTCAATCGCATTGATTCTACTTGGATTAACACATGATAAATTATCATATACAAAGCAATCTTATATTGCTGTTGCTATAATTACATTCTTTATTTCAATAATAAGCGTAATGGACTCTACATTAAAAATACAAATACCAGGATTAACAAAATTAATATCTTCACTTCCATTAAAGGAAGATGGATTAGAATGGTTAATACCAACTTTAGTTGTATTAGTAGTAGTTCAATTAATTACTAAAAATAAAAATATCAAAAAGAAAGCTTAAAATTCAATAAAACTAATATAAATATTAAACCTGCATTTTTAAAATGCAGGTTTAATCATCTATATTGATAATTCAGTTTTCAATTTATTTTAAGATAAATTTATATTATTTGTATTAAAATATTTACACCAATTATTGTCAATATTCCGCAAATCACTATAGCTAATGAGCTCATTGCAGCCTCTAATTCTCCAAGTTCAACTGCCTTTGCTGTTCCCATAACATGAGATGATACTCCTATTGCTAATCCTTTTGAAATTGGATGCTTTATCTTAAATATCTTAAATAAACTTTCTGCAACAATATATCCAAATACTCCAGTTATAATAATTATGGCTGCAGTTAATGATCCATATCCACCAAATTCTTCCGCTATATCTACACCGATAGCTGTAGTTACAGATTTTGGTAATAATGTAATCATTATATCTCTTTCTAATTTAAATATTATAGAAAACAAAATCACTGATACTAGTGATGCAAACACTCCGACTATTAGTGAAATTGCAACTGCTTTATAATTCTTTTTAAGTATTTCTAATTTTTGATATAAAGGCACAGCTAAAGAAACTGTTGCCGGTCCTATAAGATAACTTAAATATTTTGCACTAAGATTATAATTTTCGTAACTTACATTTGAAAGTTTTAAAAATAATATTACTATTATTATAGCTACAAGTAATGGATTAATTAATGGACTTTTTAATTTCTTATTCAAATACTTACCTATTGCAAAAGAAATGAAACTTAATACTACTCCTGCATAAAGAGAATTTGCAAAAAACTCATTCATTTTTCTTACCTCTTATCAAAATTAAATCAGTGAATTTACCAGTTAATATCATTACAAAAGCTGTAGTAATTGGAATTATAATTAGTAAAGGTATAATAACAGGTTTAATAATATCAAATAAATTAATTAAATTTGCTGCCAATGATATAAACATTAATGGCATAATTTCAATTAAGAAGCTAGAAGCGTCTTTTATATCATCTACCTTAATAATCTTTGTCATTAAAGCTACTAACATAATTATTATTCCATATATTGTCGCCGGTATTTTTACAGGTATAAAATATCTAAGTAATTCACCTAAAAATGTAATAAATAATATAATTGCAAATTGTTTTATATATTTCATTTTACCCCTTCTTTTAATTATCAATGATTCTCGTATAAAAAAACAGCATATATAATGCTGTAATGGTGTCGAAGAAGGGATTTGAACCCTCACACCCTTAGGTACAGCCCCCTCAAGACTGCGTGTCTGCCATTCCACCACTTCGACAAGTTTTTTAATAACATATAGATTATAATACAAAATTAAAAAAATATCTAGAAAATATATTATAAATTAAATTAACTGATCTTTATAAAATTCTAATTTTTATAAAGACCAGTATTAATATATATAATTTATTTTAATTTGTCACCATATACTTCTCTTAATGCATCATATACTTTATCTATAATTTTTATACAATTATCAACTGTAATATCTCGTATATCTATTGTTGGATTTAGCTCTACAAAATCTAAAGATTTAACAAATCCTTCATTAATAAGTCTTACTAGTATTTCTTGTCCTTCTTCAACAGTGAATCCTCCTTTTACCGGTGTACCTGTAGAAGGTGTAAAACTTGGATCTATAGAATCAATATCGAAACTTACATGAACATTATTGACTCCTTTATCTTTAATATCATTTATAATTTCATCGATACTTATATTAAATCCATTTTTACGAATATCTTTCATTTCATATAGGTGAACGCCAGTTTCATTTATAATTTTATATTCGCCTTCGTCTATATCTCTACCGCCAAAAACATATACATTTTCAGGTTTAACTTTAATATCATCAAAATAAACAGAAGTTAAGTCTTTATGACCATATCCTATTGCTGCAGCCAATGGCATGCCATGAATATTTCCTGATGGTGATGTATCTTCAGTATTTATATCAGCATGAGCATCTATCCAAATTATTGCAAAATCTTCTAAATTATTGTGATACTTGGATACACCAGCAACTGACCCAATCCCTAAAGAATGATCTCCACCTATTACAATAGGAAAATTACCAGAATTCAATGATAAATAAACTTTTTCTGCCAAGTCTTCATTGAAATCTCTTATTACATCTAAATATTTTAATTTAGGATTTGTCTTATACTTATCACCAGCAATTATCTGAGGAATAATTAAATCTCCATTATCGTAAATTTTTAATCCCTTGCTTCTTCCAATTCCTATAAAATTGTTATTTCTTAATTCTGCTGGCCCCTTATCAACTCCCGTTTTGCCAGAACCATATGTTATCGGTGCTCCGATAATATTAATATGCATTATATTGCTCCTAATCTTTAATTATTTCTTATCTAATTATATTACAATATATATAAATATCAAAAAATAATTGATTATTATTGCTTTATTAGGGTAGAAGAAAATTGTGTATATTTTATAAAATAAAAGGAGGAAATATGGCTTTTTCAATGAAAGATAAGAAAGTTATTATCACTGGAGGTAGTAAAGGTATCGGTGCTGGCGTTGTAGAAGTATTTCTAAAAGAAGGTGCAAAAGTAGTATTTACCGGTAGAAATGAAGCACAAGGTGCTGAATATGAAAAATCTTTACAAGATAATGGCTATGATGCTAAATTCTTCAAAGCTGATGTTACAAAAATGGAAGATGCAAAAGAACTTTTCAAATTTACAAAAGATGAATTTGGAGGAGTTGATATAGTTGTACTAAATGCTGGATACTTCCCTGAAGCAACTATAAGAGATTTGTCAGAAGAAGGCTGGCATAATGTTATAGATATTAACTTAACTGGAGTTTTCTTAAATACAAAAGTTGCTATGGACTATCTTACAAAAGGCGGAAGAATTGTTATTACATCAAGTATAACTGGTAATAGAGTTGGTAATTCAGAATTCCCACACTATGCTGCTGCAAAGGCTGGTGTAAATGGATTTATGAGATCTGCTGCTTTAGAATTAGCACCATTAGGAATTACTATTAATGCTGTCGAACCAGGAAATATAATGACACCTGGTATGGAAAATGTATTAGGTGAAGAATATATTAGAAATCAAGAACAAGTTATTCCAATGGGAGTTTTAGGCGATCCAGAAGATATAGCATATGCTATTATGTTCCTAGCATCAGAAGAAGCTAAATATATAACTGGACAAAGTATAATTGTAGACGGTGGACAAATCCTACCAGAATCTCCATTAGAAATGTAATAAAATTAATATTTAAAAATTTACCTCCTGATTAGAATGAAGTCTAGTCAGGAGGTCTTTTTATGAAAAAGTAATTAATTATAAACTATTATAGCTTAAATGTTTGATACTTTTCCTCTATTCCATCTTTTTCATCCAATTCATAATCATTTCCAGGAAGCATAGCATTTGAGGTTATTCCTACGATAGCTGCAATTGCTAGACCTGATAAAGATATATTTACACCTTTTATCATAAAGTTTATCCCACCTATAGAGTTAAATCCTAAGGCACAAACTAAATAATGTAATATCCAATTTTAATTTTAAAAATAAAATGATTATTGTTTTGTATAGCCTTATACTCTAAATTATAATTATTTAAAAGATTGCTTACAATATATAAGCCCAAACCACTACTGTTTTCTTTATTCAAATCAAATTTAATCTCATCTAAATTATCTATATCTAAAATTTTATAATCTTTGTATGTGTTTTCTATAAATAAACAATTCCCATCTATACCAATATTTATAACTCCTCCTGTATTAGTATATTTAACCGCATTACTAATTAAATTTGATAGAATAATTTTTAATGCTATTTTACCTATATAAATCTTTTCATCTGATAGATAATTGTTTACATTAATATTTTTTTGATTTATCATTACCTCATATTTTTGTAAAACGTCTTTCAAAATATCATTTATATATAGATATTCTTCATCATCATTTAGATTTTCTATAGAATGAACAGATAATATTTGAGAAATATTTTTTGTTAGACTATCAACAATATCTATACATTCATCAATATAAGTGTCTCTGTTTTTATATTTTCCAATATTATATTTCATATTTTCTAATATAATTTTAAGACTAGCAAGAGGAGTTTTAAGTTCGTGTGATGAACCTTTTAGGAAATCATACTTTAATTTTTCTAATTTTACTATTTCTTTATTCTTAAATTCTAAATCATCAATACTTCTTAATAAAGTTAAATATAAATCATTTATTTGTTGTTTTAATTGTGCGATTTCATCATTAGATTCGTACTTTAAACGAGCACATTTATCGAGTTTCATCATCTTATCAGTAACATTTTTTATTTCATCTATATTATTCTTTATTGATTTTGCATACATTAAAGAAACGATTACTGAGAATAAAATGGATAATAATAATGAATATGGTAAAAATTTAAAACTTAAATCTTTAGCCTCTTTTTGCATATCAGCCGTTGAAATAAATTGTATATGTATTATTTGACTATCATCAAGTTTTACTTCTCTATCTTCAATTATCAATGAATTATTATTACTCTCTAGATCAATATCGACTTTATTTTTTATTTTTATTTCATTATTTTTATCATTTCCTTTAATATAGGCCTTGACTTGATTAGTTTCAGAATAAAGATTAAGAGTCTTCTCTATATAATTTATATCCTTACCTTCCATATTTTTTGAAATCTCATTTGCCGTATTATAAATTTCTGATTTCCTTGTATCTAAATACGTTCTTGGAAAAATAAAGAAAACTAACAAATGTATTAATACAATTATAATTCCTATTATAGAGAAGGTTTTTATAAATATTTTAGGAAATATTTTTAGATTTTTCATTTTCTCTCCAATTTATATCCTACATTTCTTATTGTAGTTATACAGTCTAATTTTAATTTTTTTCTAAGTTCCTTTATATATACATCTATTACACGATCATAAGGAACTTCTTCACTATCTTTCCATACATAATCAATTATCTGCATTCTGGTTAATACTTGTCCCTCATTATCTAATAAACATTTTAATATTTCTAATTCTTTTGCATTTACATCTATATCTTCATCATTTATTTTCGCTGTGTAGCTATTAAAATTAACAGATAGATCTTTGTATTCAAATCTGTCTATATGTCCATAGTTTTTCTTAATTAAAGAATCTACCCTAGCCTTTAAAACTGGTAATGAAAATGGTTTTTCCATATACCCGTCCACCAAATTAGTAAATGCATCAATTTTATATTCTTCATCGCTGAATGCAGTCAGCATCAAAATTGGTAGATTACTTTTTTCTCTAATCTCTTTCAACACTTCCAAACCATTTATAAAAGGTATCTGAATGTCTAATATTACTAGATTTATATCATTATTAAATTTTAATAGGGCTTCTCTCCCATCTTTAGCTTGAATAACAGTGTATCCAAACTCTGAAAGATATTCGCTTATACCCTCTCTTATCATATCATCATCTTCAACTGTTAATATTTTCATTGATACCTCCACTTATCCTATATAATTATATTATATAGCATCTTACTTAATTAAGGATAATTTTATTATTTAAATTTAAAAACTTTCGGTGCAAAAAGCACCGAAAATTTTAATTATTGTCAATTAGTAATTCTTTTGGATTCTTTCTTAATATATTTAAAGATGAAATAATCAATGATATAAGAAGTACTAAGCTCATAAATATAATTACATAAATTATGAATTTAGGTAATACATTTATATCTAGGCTTGATAATGTCTTGTTGAATCCTTCAGCTTCTGCACCACCACCTAATTGGCTTGAAGCAGATTGTTTAGCTATCTGTTTAGTTATATCACCAGTAACCTTATTTAATATATTATTTCCAAGTTTGTCAGCTGTATATCCTGCTAAGAAATATGAACCAACAAATGCTGGGATGGCTATAAATACCATTTCAATTACAAATTGACCAAAAATTTCTAGCTTTGATATACCTAGTGATAATAATACTGCTATCTCTTTCTTTCTAGCATTCATCCATAAGAATAGTAATAATGAAACTACAACTCCTGCAAATATTAATGATCCTGCAAATAATTTATTAGATATTGAGTATATACCTGATATAGATTGTTGTAATGCTGGATAGTTTGATGTACTCTTAATTAAATTGTATTCTCTCCAATTAATATCTAATTTCCCAAGATCTTTTATTACACTATCAAGATTTTTATCACCTTTCACGAAGAATGTTGCATCTTGATATACGGCTGTATCTTCTGTATTACCATATACTTTAGCTGCTGTATGAACATCTGTAATTAATGTGTTTTCATAAAGTTCCTGTGCTGCACTTACTCCACCACTATTATGTCCATCAAATAGACCTTTAATTTCTACTTCTACTGTTTCATCTGCACCTTTTTCATTGTCAGCATCAAATAAATTAGATTTTAATTTAATCTTGTCGCCAACTTTTAGATTGTTTTTAGCAGCTAAATCTTTATGCATCAAGATTTTATTTTTATCATCATTTTCTAAATGCTTACCCTCAACTAATTTATATGCTTCTGATACAAATTTTGTTTCTTTGGATGAGTCATTTACACCAGTTAACATAACTGTTCTTTTGAAATTCTTAGCTCTCTCTGGTGATTGATTTGCAAGTGTTTCTTGAGTTTCTATAATATCATGATCAACTAAATCTGCAACACTATTAATTCTTTTCACATAAGAATCAATACTCTCGGTTTCAGAGATTTTTTTGATATCTTCACCTTTTACATTTCCACCACCTCTTGGTGTCCCTGGATTTACTTGTCTATTTATCTCCATAGAAAAACTATTTGTAATATTGGCAAATGTTTCTTTTGAAGCTCTATCTGTAGCATCTTTAATAGATAAACTAATGAGACTTAGAGTTGACATAGCTAAAATAACTAATATTATAATTAATGACTTTAAGCTTTTTCTTGTAACATAAGCAAATGCATTTTTTATCATTATTCAACCTCCAAATTCATTTTGTTTACTTTCTTCAACTGCTTATTTTTTAATTCTAAAATTATATCAGCAGCTTCTGCTACTTCTTTACTATGTGTTACAACTATTACACATTTATTTCTATCTTTAGCTAATGTTTTTAATATGTCTATTATTTCTCCAGCAGTAACGCTGTCTAGATTACCTGTAGGCTCATCTGCTAATATTATTGGGGCATCTGATACCAGAGCTCTAGCTATAGCAACCCTTTGTTGTTGTCCACCAGATAATTTCATAACATTTCTTTTTGTTTGTTTTTGATCTAAGCCAAGTTCATATAATATACTTTCATCTGCTGACTTATTAACTAATCTAATATTTTCAAGTGGTGATAAATAATCAATTAAGTTATAGTTTTGAAATACTAAAGATATATTGTTTTTTCTATGATTACTATATCCCTTCTTTTCTATATCTTCATTCTTAAATAATATTTTTCCTGCTTTAGGTTTATCAAGTCCAGCAAGTAATGAAAGTAATGTAGACTTTCCTGTTCCAGACTTTCCTACTATTGCATAAAACTTACCTAATTCGAATTTTTGATTTACTCCTGATAACACTTTCTCTTTAGAGCTTTCATAACTATATGTTACATTTTTTATTTCTAATATATCCATTATTTTCTCCTAACTTATTTTTGATAATATTTCTTTTGGCTTCTTAATTAGTATTAATGAAGAAGCAAATACAACTGATAAAATAATAATACTTATTAATATTAAATAACTTTGTCCTAGAGTTTTTATATTTAAAATATTATCAGTATTATTTATTAAACTTCCACCAGATATCATTGATTCATCTGAATTAATAAATCCTTCGACAATTACTTTTAACAACACATTTCCTAAAAACAGTGATGCTATTATACTTGGAATAGATATAAATACTAACTCAAATATAAATTGCATTATAATTTGTATTTTAGATGTACCAATTGATAACAAGATTCCTATTTCATAAATTCTTTCCCTTAACCATAGAATTAGAATTAGTGAAAGAACTATAATTCCGCCTAACATAATTGAGTAAGTCATTATCTTTATTATATGCTTAACACCACTCACAGATTCTAATGATTCTTCAAAAGCATTAGAATCTTTTTCTACAAAATACTCTGACTCATCAATTTTAAGTTCTTTTAATTTATTTAGTGCTACATCTGTGGACTCTGCACTATTAGAGTACATCAAGATTTTATTTGCAATTTGATTATTTTCTTTGTTATTTAATATTTCTTGACTAGTTGAATAATCGACAAATACCATATTTTCACTAAAGTCAGAAGATAATCCTGTATAAGTTTCTTGTTTTTTACCAGAAAAAATTCCAATAATCCTGAATTTATGATTTTTAACTTGTCCATTATTTTCCATGTCTAGCAATTCAAGATCAACTTCGTCACCTAACTTTAAATTATTTTGCTTAGCAAATTCTTCATGAACAAGAATTGAATTTTTATCATTTTCTTCTATATTTTTACCTTCTTTAATAGTAAAAACTCCACTGCTAAATAAAAGATTTCTTTTGGTATTATTTGTAGCTTCAAGTGAAAGAACATTACTGTATTCATCTGATAGATCTTCTCTATTTATTCTTTGCTCACCAGTAACCACTTTAGCATCTTTAGGTCTTGCTAAACCATCATATTGAATTATTTTTTCTTCAATTTCTTTTATCTTTTCAATATCCTTAAATTGATTAAGATTAAAATATCCCCCATCTTTTTTTGTTATTGATATTGAAGAGTTAGAACTTTCGTATAATTTTTTTTCTATTTCTTTGCTTGATTTCATTACTGTTAAACAAGAATACAAGCAAGAAAGAACAATCGTTAATATGATAAAAATTATTAATGTTCTATTTCTCTTTCTTGTAATATATGCTATTGCATTTTTTATCACTTTTATGTCTCCTTCCCATCATTTTGATTTGTGTATTAATTAACCAATCTTTACATATCTCTATAATACACATTTATTAAACTATTATAGTTCATAACCGATTACAATAATATATTACATAGCATTTATGAAATGTTTATGAAATAAAAATATTTTTTCTTAAATTTTTTATTATCAGAAAAATTTGTTAGATAATCGAGTAAAATTCTTAAATAATAAGTTCGAATTTAGAAATAAATTAATTAGTTTCACTGTTAAATATATATTTATTTTTAATTAATATTTTTATATGATAAGATATATTTAGGATAACCTTTTCATGTATTTAATTAATATATTTAAGACATCCTTTTTAACTACAATAATAAATATAGGAGGCATTATGTTATTAGAAAATAAAGTTAGTTTAATTACTGGGTCTACAAGAGGTATAGGATTTGCTATAGCAAATGAATTTGTAAAACATGGCGCTATAGTTATATTATGTGGATCAAGAGAAGATTCTGTAAATAAGGCTGTAGATAAAATTAAAGAAAAATATCCAGAAGCAAAAGTGTCTGGTAAATGGCCTAATTTAGCAAACTATTATGATATAGAAAAAACTATTCAAGAAGTAGTTGATGAGTATGGAAGAATAGATGTAGTAATAAATAATGCTGGTATGAGTGATGATACCCCTACCACTACAATTGATGTTGAGAAATTCGATAAAGTTATTAATCTAAACCTTAATTCGGTATTCTATGGATGTAAAGCAGCTGCCAAATTCATGGAAAAACAAAATGAAGGTGTTATTATAAATACAAGTTCTATGGTAAGTAAAAACGGTCAACCTACTGGTGTATCTTATCCTGCTTCTAAATTTGGTGTAAATGGATTAACTGTTTCTCTAGCTCGTGAACTAGGACCAAAAGGTATAAGAGTAAATGCTGTAGCACCTGGCGTTATAAATACAGATATGATGAGACAAGTACCAGAAGAAATGATAGCTCCAATTATATCAGCAATACCAATGCAAAGAATTGGTGAACCAGAAGAAATCGGAAAAGCTTGCGTATTCTTAGCTAGTGATTTAGCAAGTTATGTAAATGGCGAAATTCTTCATGTAGACGGTGCAATGACAGTATAATCAAAAATAACGATAGAAAATAAATTCAAAATCCTGACTTATTTGATGCTATATCATACAAGTCAGGATTTTATTAAGTATTATATATTTTGTTATAAAGAATATCTCAAATATTTATATCTATATATTCTTTTTAATCCAATCAATCTTTAAAAAGTCTTTACTGTTATTATTGTCGTTTCTATATGAGTCTTTTGATGAAGATTCATAAATACTCAAATATTGTTCTAGACTTGGAACTCTAAATTTTATGCCGTCTTTTTCTATAATTTCTATATCAGATTCTAGAATGCCCGCGAAATCATATAATGAGTCAATCGTACCAAATTCTACACTAATTCCATCTTTCTTAAATTCGTGCTCATGTAAATCTATTAGTTCATAGTCTAATTTTTCCATGACAGTCATTATTTTATCCCAATCGTAAATTCTTAGTTCATCGGGAGCTTCCCATCCTCTAGGATCTCCTGGTACATGAATATCAATATCAGATGGATTCCATTTTTCTTTTGACACATATTCCAATCCTAATGATCCCATTAATGTAGGAATAATTCCTTCTTTATTTAAGTTAAAACAAATAATCTTAAATTCATCATATAAACTCATTTTTTTCTCCTAATAAATTAATTTTTAATTTATTATAATTATATCAAAAACACTCTTTCATTTTATTTATGATAATTATTTTTAATACCATAAATAAATCTAAAAAATAAAACCCTCTAAAGATGTTAATTTAACATCTTCACAGGGATGATTTAATCATATACAGCTACTTTACCAAATGGACTGTCTATAACATTTATTTGAGTTTCAAAAATATTTGATAATGTTTCTGTATTCATTACTTCATCTACACTACCTTCAAATATTAATTTTCCTTTTTTCATTGCAAATATCCTATCGGAAAACATTGCGGCGAAATTTATATCATGGATAACAAGAAGTATTGTTCTTCCTAGTTCATCACAAGCTTTTCTTAAGTATCTCATCATAGAAACTGATCTTGCTACATCAAGATTATTTAATGGTTCATCTAGAAGTACATATTTAGTATCTTGTGCAAGAACCATTGCGACATAAGCTCTTTGTCTCTCTCCTCCAGATAATTCATCTAGATATCTATTTTCTAAATGTTTTAATTCTAAAAAGTTTATATATTTATCTATTATTTCCATATCATTAGGCGTTAATCTGCCCTTAGTATAGGGATATCTTCCGAATGAGACTAATTGCTTGACAGTTATTTTAGAAGTAAAATTATTTTCTTGTCTGAGGATTGAAAGATTTTTAGACAATTCTTCACTAGAACAATTGCTAACATCCATTCCACCAACAGTTATTCTACCTGAATCCATAGATAAAAGTCTCCCAATCATTAAGAGTGTTGTTGATTTCCCAGCACCATTTGGTCCTATTATTGAATTGAATCCACCTTCTTTTATCTGTCTCTTATACACATCTCCGAGCCCACGAGACAAGAGGCAATCTC
>CAMXYZ010000009.1 GCA_947253305.1 uncultured Helcococcus sp. | reverse complement strand
TTTTTTACATGTTTATTAGGTGCTTTTATATCTTTAGTCATACTTGAAGTTCTTCCTCTCTTTTTAGGTCTAAGTCCATCAAGTCCTTGATTTCTAAAATCAATTACCCATCTAGTAATAATCGATGGATTATTAATATTAAATTGATTAGCAAGTACTTGATATGGCATTTCTTCTGTTAAGTACAACTTTACTATATTTTTCTTAAATTCGAAACAGTAATTATTATTTTTCCTAGAAACTTTTAGAGCCTCATATCCTTGAGTTTTGTATGAATTTACCCATCTTTCAACTATTGATGCACCATTTACATCATATTTCTTAGCTAAAGTTTTATATCCTCCTTCGTTATTTAGATATGCTTTAACAACTTTTATTTTAAATTCTGTACTATATTTTGTCATGAAAAAACTGCCTTCCTCTAAGTTGTTTTTAGGTCCAACTTTTTGGGGTCAGTTCATTTGTAGAAGGCTATTTTTTTCTATATACTGATTAATTAAAAGTAAAAACTGTATTTATATTTCCCTAAATTCGTGATATAATTAACATACAATAAAAATTAAGGAGGCATTATGGTTAGAATATTTTCAAGTCCATCACGTTATGTGCAAGGTAAAAACGTTTTATTTGATAGGGTAGATCTAGTTAAAGCATTAGGAGATAAAGTTTTACTTTTAGCAGATGACACAGTATGGAAAATTGTAGGTGAAAAATACGTTAATGAATTGGAAAAACAAGGGCTTTCCGTATATCGTGAAGCGTTCAATGGTGAAGCTTCTGAAAATGAAATTAATCGTGTTGTAAAAATTGGTAAAGAAAAATCTAGCAATGTAGTTATAGGTTTAGGTGGTGGTAAAGCAATAGACTCAGCAAAAGCAATAGCTGAAGATCTTAGAGCTGCAACAGTAATCGCACCAACCATAGCATCAACAGATGCTCCTACTTCTGCTTTATCTGTTATTTATTCAGATAATGGTAATTTTGAAAGCTATCGTTTATATAAAAAGAATCCAGATTTGATTTTAATGGATTCACAAGTAATAGCCAATGCTCCTGCTAGCTTTTTAGCAGATGGTATTGCAGATGCAAGTGCAACACTTGTTGAAGCGAGATCTAATACTAGATCCGAATCAACAACTATGGCTGGTGGAAAACAAACAATAGCAGCTCAAGCAATAGCTGAAGTATGTAGAGACACTCTATTTGCTTACTCAACAAAGGCTTTGGCAGCTGTAAAAGAGAACTTAGTAACTCCAGCAGTTGAAAAAATTATCGAAGCTAACACTCTACTTTCAGGACTAGGATTTGAATCGGCTGGACTATCTGGTGCTCACGCAATTCATAATGGTTTTACCGCTGTTCATGGTGCAATTCATGAAAAAACTCACGGTGAAAAAGTTGCTTATGGTGTACTTGTACAACTTATGTTAGAAGATGTAGATAAGAAAGAATTGGATGAATATATAGAATTTTATCAAAGTATTGGTATGCCTACTACTATGGCAGAATTAAACTTAGACCAATATAGTGATGAAGATTTATTAGCTATAGGTAAACAAGCGACAGCTGAAGGCGAAACTATCCATGCCATGATAGAAAAACCAACAGCAGAAGATGTAGTTGACGCTATAAAAGCTGTAGATAGCTACGTTAGAAACTATTTTAATAAAAAATAAATAAAAAGAAAAAGAGTAGGTGGCGACATCTAGCTATAAAGCTTTGTGGGGACGTCGTACCTACTCTTATATTATAATTACAATTTATATTACTAAATTAGTCATTAACAAGTTCAAAAGTATTTCCGTGTTCTAAATCTCCATATTTATAACCTCTTAAGAACCATTCGCTTCTTTGTTCAGAGGTACCGTGTTGAAAAGTATCCGGATTTGCCCTTCTTCCTGACATTTCTTGTATTCTATCATCACCTACTCCAGATGCAGCTGCTAATCCTTCTTCTACATCACCCGGATCTAGGTAACCTTTTGCTCCTACATAATGGGCGAATACTCCAGCGTAATAGTCAGCCTGTAATTCTAAGTTTACCATTTGTCTATTAAATTCTACATCACTTACTTTTCCTCTTAGACTATGAACCTTATTAAGTACTCCAGTTTGTAATTGTACGTGATGACCAACTTCATGAGCTAATACATATGCAAATGGAAAATCTCCTTCTGCACCGAATTTAGTCCTTAAGTCTTTAGCAAAATCAACATCAATATATATTGATTGATCAGCACTACAGTAAAATGGCCCCATTTTATTTGAAGCTAAACCACAACCAGAGCTAACTTGGTTTTGATATAAAACTAATGTAGGTTCTGCATACTTAGCTCCATGCTTTTCAAATATTTCCCCCCATACATCTTCCGTATCAGCAAGAACAACAGATAAAAACTTTTCAATTTCAGCTTCTTCTTGGGTTCTTGGTTGATATTCTTCCATATGTTGAGAACTTCTACTTTGATCAACACCAATACCAGAACCTAGCAATGCCAATGGATTAATATCAAGCAATAGAGACAGGACTATTACTATAATAATTCCTGTTCCTCCTAAACCACCTAAAAGTCCTCCTAGACCTCTTGGGCCTCCTTGACCAGAAGATTTCCTCACATTATCTGATTGTCTTCTACCTTCCCATTTCATATTTTCTCTCCTCAATTAATTAATTTTATATATAGTATAATACCCCATAATTTGATTACTATATCTAAATTATTTTTTATAGATATATTATACCAAATAAATCCATATAAATGTTTCAAAAGATTAAATATTACATAATAATTAGGGTATTAATTAAAAATGGATTTTAATCTGATATAATAGTTAAAAGAAAGAAGGTTATATATGTATTTTGATTATGCAGCAAGTTCAATTAAGAGAAAAGATATTATAATAGATTTAATCGATAATATTGATTTGTATGAAGCAAATCCAAATGCTACATACGCTCTTGGAAGAACATCCAAAATGCATTTAGAAAATGCTAGAAAAAAAATAGCTAATAGTATTAACACAAACTCAAATCATATTATATTTACTAGCGGTGCTAGTGAATCAAATAATATGATAATTAATAATTTTAAGAATCAAAATATTATAACTAGCAAGATTGAACATAAATCTATTTTGGAACCTGTTAAAGCAAATTGTGGTAATGATATATTTATAAATGTTAATGAAAAAGGAATCATTGATTTTGAAGAATTCAAATCACAAATAAATGAAGATACTAATTTAGTAAGCATTATGTATGTGAATAATGAGACTGGAGTAATTCAACCTGTTAAGAAAATAGGGAAATATATTAATGAGATTAATAAAAAAGAAGGTTATAATATCTGGTTTCATATTGATACTGTTCAAGCCTATGGTCATATTGATATAGATGTAGAAAAGCTTTATTGTGATTCTATCAGCCTTTCAGGCCATAAGATTGGTGGATTAAATGGCGTAGGTGCTTTATATATTAAAAATAGGATAGAGCCATTTATATTTGGCGGTGGGCAAGAAAGTGGAATTAGATCTGGCACACAAAATGTAATTGGAGCAATGTCCATGGCTAATTCTATTGAAAAATTAAAAGAAGAATATGAACAAGTGTTAAACATTAAAAAATATTTTCTAAATAATTTAAAAGTACCATATGAAATCAATGGAGATATTAATAATACTGTAAATCATATTGTTAATCTTTATTTTCCATTCGTTAAATCAGATTTACTATTAACATTTTTAGATACAAAAAATATTTTTGTTTCAGCTGGATCCGCTTGCAATGCAGGAGCTTTGGAACCAAGTTATGTAATTGAAGAAATGTATAATAAAGATAGGGCGATGCATTCAATAAGATTTAGCTTTGGATTTACAAATACAAAAGAAGAAGTTGATATTTTAATTAAAGCAATTGAAGAAATGTATGAAAGAAAGAAATAATAGAAAGAGATACATTTATGACAAATATTTTAGATATTAATAATTTATCAAATTTATATGATGAAAAAAACAATAATAAAAAAGTAGTAATTGGAATCAGCGGAGGAGTGGATTCTTCAGTTGCTGCTCTAATACTAAAAGAACAAGGTTATGATGTATTAGGCGTCTTTATGAAAAACTGGGATGATACTGATGAAAATGGATTTTGTACAGCGGAAGAAGATTTCAAAGATGCTGTTGCTATCTGTAATCAAATAGGTATTCCATATTATTCAATAAATTTTGAAAAAGAATATTATGATAGAGTGTTTAAATATTTTTTAGATGAATATAAAAAGGGAAGAACTCCAAATCCGGATATAATGTGCAATAAGGAAATAAAATTTAAAGCTTTTCTAGATTTTGCAAAAGATTTAGGAGCAGATTATTTAGCCACTGGCCATTATGCAAGAATTAAAAGACTTAAAAATGGCAGCGTTGAACTTTTAAGAGGTCTTGATGATAATAAGGATCAAACTTATTTCTTATCACAATTAAGCCAAGAACAAATTAAAGATGTGCTATTTCCAATTGGAGAATTACAAAAATCAGATGTTAGACAAATTGCTAAAAACTATAAATTGGCTACAGCTAATAAAAAAGATTCTACAGGGATTTGTTTTATAGGTGAAAGAAACTTTAATGAATTTTTATCAAATTACTTACCCGCTAAACCAGGTAAAATGATAGATATCGACACTGGAAAGGTAATGGGAGCTCATATGGGTTTAATGTACCATACAATTGGTCAAAGAAAGGGACTGGGTATCGGTGGAGATGGTGAGGCTTGGTTTGTATGTGGTAAAAATCTAGAAAAAAATGAATTATTGGTTTGTCAAGGTAGCGATAATGAGCATCTATTTTCAAATAGATTAATTGCTAAGGATTTTTCTTCATTAATTAAAGACTTTGAAAAGAAAGATTTAAATTTAACTGCTAAATTCAGATATAGACAAAAAGATATAGATGTAAAATTAA
Organism: uncultured Helcococcus sp.; assembly: GCA_947253305.1. GTDB lineage: Bacteria > Bacillota > Clostridia > Tissierellales > Peptoniphilaceae > Helcococcus. The sequence goes on along the minus strand of CAMXYZ010000009.1, from coordinate 18,092 downwards.
GATTTTTAGATGATGATAAAGTTGAAGTTTTATATGATTATATTAAATCTGTAACACCAGGACAGGCAGCGGTGTTTTATGATGGAGAAGTGTGTATTGGATCTGCCATTATAGATGAAGTATATAGAGATGATATTAAACTAATGCTGTAAATAAAAAGCTGATATAAACAAAGAAATGTTTGTATCAGCTGATTTTTTTTATTTAAAATTATCTTTTATAAATTTATCTACAGTATTCCAATACTCATCAAATGAAGCATACATAGAATGAGCATGATTGGCATTTTCTACAATTAGTTTATCTTTTACACCTTCTGTCTTCGCTTCATAAAGAATATGCATCATTTCTACTGGTATAAAATTATCTTCTTTACCATGAATAAATAGCATTGGTTGAGAAGATTTTTTTACAGCCTCTAGCGGATTGGCATCACTAAATTTATAGCCAGCTTTTATCTGTGATAATATATCTGCTATATTCATTAGTGGGAAGGATGGGAGATTAAATCTTGATTTTAGTTCTTGACTAAACATATCATAGGCACTTGTATAACCGCAGTCTTCAATAAATAGTTTTACTTGTTTTGGTAAATCTTCTCCAGATAAAAGCATCGTAGTTGCAGCTCCCATAGATACACCATGAATTATTATATTGCTATCACTATTTCTTTGTAATATCCAATCTATCCATTTTTTAGCATCGTTTTTTTCTAGATATCCCATTCCTATATATTTACCTTCGGAATTACCACTAGCTCTCATATCTGGTACTAATACATTGAATCCTTTTTCATAATAAATTCTAGCGAAATCTAATAAGTGCTGATGTTTACTTCTATATCCATGTAAAAGAAGAACCCAATCAGTATTTTTACTATCTTCTAAAAAGTAGCCTTGCAATTTTAGATTATCGTCTGATATTATACTATCTTCCTGTAGTTTATTATTTTTTAAAAATTCCTTTGTGATTTTATCTTGCTCGCTTTTTGTCTTTTTATATTCTAGGATTTTCTCATCAACGCCTTCTTCAAAAGCTCCGATATCTTCTGCTCTACCTCTTTTTATACCATAATTTATAAGATAGTTGGCAGCGAAAAATATTACTAAGATAAAAATTGATATTATCATTAGAAATATTTTTGATTTTTTAGTCATAATTTATTTTCCTTTCTTTTAGTCTTTTTTAGTCTTTTTTGATTAATATATATATTATATGAAAAATATGGCATTTAGTATAGACCTATAAAAAATATTTTTTAGTCTTGTACTTATATATAATTTATGATAACATTATCAGACAAGATTATACGAGGAGGAAATATGGTATTATTTTTATCAGGAATTGCTATATTAGGCATTCTTGGACATTTATATGGAAAATATTGTGAAAGGGTTTTCGGACCTGATGATAGACCTACACCAGCTATAACTGAAGCTGATGGAGTAGACTTTGTTGGTATGAAAAAACACAAAAACCAACTTATTGAATTATTAAATATCGCAGGTACAGGACCAATTCTAGGGCCTATACAAGGTATATTATTTGGTCCAATAGCATTTATTACTATACCATTAGGATGTGTAATAGCTGGTGGTATGCACGACTACTTTGTAGGTATGATTTCTATGAGAAATAAAGGTGCACAAATGCCAAAGATGGTCAACAAATATATTGGTAAGGGAACTAATTTAGTTTATAACATAGTAAACTGGGCTCTATTACTATTAGTAGGGGTAGTATTTATATATACACCAGGGGACTTAATTGTTAAAGACTTATTAGGTATGGATGTTAATTCAAATGTAATTTATATCGTATATGCAGTTATTATTTTATATTATATTTTAGCTACTCTTTTCCCAATTGATAAGATTATAGGTAAAATATATCCATTCTTCGGAGCTTTATTATTAATTTCTGCTGTAGGTATATTTGCTGGATTATTATTAACAGGTTCTGCTGATCTACATAATATAACAGAAGGAGCATTCGTATCTGAACATCCATTAGGAGCAAGATTCTTACCAGTATTCTTTATAACAGTATCATGTGGATTGATGTCTGGTTTCCACGGTTCTCAAGTTACTCTAATCTCAAGAACAGTAACAGATGAAAGAGAAGGTAGAGAAACATTCTTCAACATGATGTTATTAGAAGGATTTATAGCTATGTGTTGGGCTGCAGGTGCTATGGTTGTGTATAATACAATAGCTAGCCAAGGTGTGAATACTCCAGCCACATTAATGGTAGGTGAAATATCAAGAAGGTTCATGGGTAATATTGGTGGATTATTTGCTATAGCAGCTGTAATCATCTTACCAATAACAAGTGGTGATACAGCATTTAGATCATTAAGATTAATGGTTGCTGAGCAATTTAATATAGATCAAAGTAAACCACAAAAGAGAGTCATGCTATCCTTAGCAATATTTGCTCCAGCTGTAGCAATATTAGTATTCGCTAAAGCAGATGCCAATGGATTTAGTTTACTATGGAGATATTTCGGATTCGCAAATCAATTTACAGCTGTATTTGCTATGTTATTAGCTGCAGTGTACTTAAAGATACATGGCAAAAACTATTATATAGCGTTGATTCCAGGTGCATTCTATGCATTTATAGTATCCAGTTATATAATGAATGCTGATATAGGATTTAGATTAGATAAACTATTAGGAGTAGGAAATTATGTTGCAAGTTATGCAGTAGGTGCTGCATTTGCTATATTCTTCATCTGGTTCGTATCTAAAGTTTCAGTTGACAATAAAGATAGAATTATTAAAGAAGACGAAGCTCTTACAAAATATGTTATGTCTAAGAAAAAATAATAATTAAAAAATGAAATGACCCTAGAAATTTGTAATTAAAACAACTTTCTAGGGTCAATTTTTTATCAAAAACTTTTATTTATCTAAATAGTTCAATATTTCTGATAAATCTTTTATCTTATAATCTGCTAAAGATTGGTCTATAGTATATTTTGTTGGTTCGAATGCAATTACTTTAGCACCACTTGCTTTTGCTGCTTTAAGTCCAGTTATAGAATCTTCTACTATCATAACTTCATCTTTATTAACATCTAATATTTCCATAGTTTTCAAGTAGACATCAGGATAGGGTTTGTTATTTTTGCAATCTCTTCCAGATACATAGGTATCTAGATATTCTTCGATTCCAGCTGCATCTATAAAATCTTTAATATCATTTTTGGCAGCAGCTGAAGCTATGGCTATTTTAAAACCTCTTGATTTTATTTCTCTAAATATCTCAACAATATTTTTTCTTGTATGTTTATCGTAATCAATTGGATTCTCAACCATATAATTTTCTATAAAATCTTTAGCAAGTTTTTCTCTTAATTCTTCATCATGAGGGATTATTGTTTTCCAGTTTTTATCTGAACCATTACCTATAAAGTCGTTAAGATCGGTGCTGGCAGGAGTAATCCCTTTTTCCTCTAGATACTGCAATCTTCTTTCTAAATAAAATTCTTCAGATTCTATTAATACTCCGTCCTTATCAAATATTATAGCTTTAATCATTTTAACTCCTTTCGATTGAATTATTATAATAAATACTTAATTGCTTCAATTTACAAATATTGATAACAGTGATATATTTATAATATACCATAAATTGCGAGGTAATGATGATAGGGATAGATATATTAAAAATTTCACGAGTGGAAAGCTTATTAGAAAAGAAAAGATTTTTTGAGAAGTTTTTCACAGAATCTGAGCAGGACTATATAATAAAAAAGAATAAGAATATACAAACAATAGCAGGATTGGTCTCAGCAAAAGAAGCAGTATCCAAAGCTTTTGGTGTAGGTCTTTCGGGTGAATTAGGACTACTAGATATAGAAATATTACATGATGGAAAAAATTCTCCCTATATTAATACTAGCAATAAAAAAATAAAAAAACTTATGAAAGATAAAAATATAAATTCGATAGATATAAGTATTACACATGATGGAGAATATACCATAACAATTTGTAAATTAAATATTTTAGAGGGAAAAGCTATGATTAATAAAGATTATGATATGAGTAGTTATTATATACCTAAGAGAAAAGATGATTCAAATAAATATGACTATGGAAAAATTCTTATTGTAGGCGGCTCTAAGGGGATGACTGGTTCAATTATGCTTGCTTCAAGAGCTGCTCTTAGAACTGGCGCAGGTATGGTATACGTATTAGCGCCTTCATGTGTTTCAGATATTTGTGAAATTAAATCTACAGAACAAATAATTTTAGATATTAAAGATAAAGGAACTAAAGAATTTGGAGAATTTGATAGGGAAGAATTATTAAATATAATTCCATCCATGTCAGTTATAGCTATTGGACCAGGACTTGGTAGGGGAAAATATGCTAAAGATATATTAGAGATTATTTTAAATAATTTTGACGGGCCAATAGTTGTAGACGCTGATGCTATAAATCTAATATCTGAATTTGAAAATTTACTTAATTCTAATATATATCTAACACCCCATACTGGAGAATTTGCAAAACTATCAGGCTATACTCTAAATGAAATCAATTATGACAAGGTTCAAGCTGTTTATAATTATTTAGACAAGCACGATGTAAATATATTGCTCAAAGGTAAAAATAGTATTGTTACAAATAGCGATAGTTGTAGCATGAATTATTCTGGGAATAATGGAATGGCAACTGCGGGATCTGGTGATGTATTAACAGGGGTAATTGCGGCATTATTAGCTAGAACAAATAATTTTGATATGTTTAGAACAGCGGTATTTCTACATGGACTTGCTGGGGATATGGCTCGTGAAAAATATGGAGAGAATAGTTTAATAGCTAGTGATATAATCGAATTCTTACCTATGGCAATCGGAGAGATATATGATAACTGATGCGAATATTTTAGAAGTAGATTTAGCAATTATAAGAAAAAATATAGAAAATTTAAAGAAATTGCATGATACAAAATTTTACCCTGTGGTTAAATCTAATGCCTATGGATTAGGAGCTATTGAAATCTCAAAAGAGATTGAAGACGTTTCCGATATGTTTTGTGTTGCAAATATCAATGAGGCGATTCAACTTAGAGAAGCTGGAATCAAAAAAGATATATTAATACTTGGCTATATTTCTCCAGAAAATTATAAATACGTAGAAAAATATAATCTAATAGCAAATATATATAATTATAGTATTGCAAAAGAATTAGAAAATTCGGGTTTTAATATTAGAGCTCATATAAAAATTGAGACAGGGCATAATAGATTGGGATTTCAAGTAAAAGAAAAAAGTATAAAAGAAATAATTGATATTTCTAATTTTAAAAATGTAAAAATTGAAGGTATATTTAGTCATTTTTCAAGTGCTGACGAAAAAGATAGAGAATATACAAATATGCAAGCTAAAAAATTTCAATATATTATTGATGAATTAGGAAATATATCTAAAGGCTGGACAAAGCACATTTCAAATGACGCTGGAATAATTTCATATGACTATTCTTATGATGCTGTAAGATCGGGGATTTCAATATATGGATTGTATCCGTCAAGTTATTTAAAAAACAATTATAATATAGGTATAGAATCTGCATTCACTTTGAAATCTAAAATTTCAAATATAAAGCTTATAGAACAAGGTGAGGCTATTTCGTATGGAAGAACATTCATTTCTAAAGAAAAAATGAAAATTGCTACAGTATCTATAGGATATGCAGATGGATATCATAGATTAATTTCCAATAGAGGATATGTATTAATTAATGGACAAAAGGCTAAAATACTTGGTAATATTACTATGGATCAAATGATGGTCGATATAAGTCGAATTGATTGTAATATCCATGATGAAGTAGTGATAATAGGAAAAGATGGTTGTGAAGAAATATCACCTGAGTTAGTTGCTTCATGGGCAGATACAATATCTTATGAAATAATGACATCAATATCAGAAAGGGTTAAAAGAATCTACAAAAATTAAGGAGTACAAGTGAATATAAAAAGAGGAGATGTATTTTATGCGGATCTTAGTCCTATTGTAGGTTCGGAACAAGGTGGTGTCAGACCAGTTGTAGTTATACAAAACAATGTCGGCAACAAATATAGTCCTACCGTTATAGTGGCTGCAATTACATCACAAACAAACAAAACTGACCTACCCACTCACGCAAAAATATATGGGGAGATTAAATTGCCTAAGAACTCTGTTGTTTTATTAGAACAGGTAAGGACTATAGATAAAAGGAGACTTCGGGATAAGGTCGGAAAATTAAATGAAAAATCAATCAAAAGAATCGATAAAGCGCTTTTAGTGTCTTTGGGAATAGAGATTGATTAATGAGGAAATTATGAAACTAATAAGAGAAAAATTTATAGATTTATTTATCTATAGGAAAATGTTATGTGAGAGTTACTAAAATGATTTTTTTATATATTTTAGTTATCATCATCATTTATGAACTGTGGGAGAATATAAATCCCAAACTGGATGTCTTCAATATAGAACAAAAGTTACCAGATGGCGTCAAAGAATTAAAAATTTTACATATTTCAGATTTACATAATTACAAATTCGGTAAGAATCAAATTAAATTAAAAAAATTAATAAAAAAAGATTATGATTTTGTATTTATCACAGGGGATTTAATTGACAGGAGATATCCGGGACTTGAGAATGCAAAAGACTTAATAGAATATATTGGTGAGAAATATCCTGGAAAAATTTATTTTGTAAAAGGAAATCACGAAAAGGGTAGTTCTCAATATGAAGAACTAAAACTGTTATTAGAAAAAAATAGTATTAAAATCTTGGACGATGAAAATGAAGAATTAAATAATGGAATTAATATTATAGGCATTTCAGATCCATCCGAATATATCAGTGTTAATGAGAAAGTTAAAAATAAAGAATGGAAGATAATTCAGGATAATTTAGAAAGATTAATTATAAAAGATAAATATAATATAGTACTATCTCATAGACCTGAGTATATGAAATCATATGTGAAATATTCACCTGATTTAGTATTTTCAGGGCATTCTCATGGAGGACAAGTAAAATTATTTAAATGGGGATTATATGCGCCAAATCAAGGATTTTTTGCAAAGTATTCAGGGGGAATATTTAAAGAAAAGAATACTACAATGATAAACTCTCGTGGATTAGGTAATAATTTTATATGGGCTAAGAGAGTTTTTAATAGGCCACATATTATTGAAGTTAATTTATATAAGACCTTGTAGATTAAGTGGATTTAAGGTAGAATAAGTAGTGGATATTTAAAAATTGCCAAATGATCAAAGGAGAAAGTAATGGATTTAAGATCTAAGATTAGAGTTATAGAAGGATTCCCAGTTGAAGGGATAAGCTTTAAGGATATAACAACTCTATTAAAAGATGGTGAAGGCTTGAGAGAGTCAGTTGAGGTAATTTGTGATGCTGTATCACATCTAGAATTTGATTATGTTGCAGGAATCGAAGCGAGAGGATTTATATTCGCTGTTCCAGTTGCTTATAGATTAGGGAAAGGCTTTATCCCTGTTAGAAAACCAGGTAAATTACCAGGAAATATATTGAGCAAGGAATATGATTTAGAATACGGAAGCAATACAATCGAAATTGATGCAGATGCACTCAAACCAGGTGATAAAGTTTTATTACTTGATGACTTATTAGCAACAGGTGGTACTGCAAAGGCTGCAATCGATTTAATCAATGAAACAGGTGCAGAAGTTGTAGCGGCTACATTTTTAATTGAACTTGAAGATTTAAAGGGAAGAGATTTATTTTCAGATTGCGAAACTATTTCAATAGTAAAATATGATATTTAATAGATTAGGAATCATTAATTTGATTCCTTTTTTATAAGGGGAAATATGAATGAAATATATAGAAGACCAAAGAAAATTAAATATTCGCAGATAGGAAAATCTTGTAATGATGATTTTATAAAATTTATATATGAGGATTTCTTTGAGGAAAAATATAAAATATTCAATCTAGATGAAGATGAAATAAAAAATCTTTTGAAATTTAGAAATTTTAAATCTATGAATGTGTTTTATCCTTATAATTCAAAAATTCCACAATACTTAGATGATTTGACTAATCAGGCAATTGAGATTAAAGATGTTAATTTAATTCAAGGGCATAAAGAAAACTTATATGGCTTTAATACAGAATTTTTTGGAATTAATAAGATGATAATGAAATCTAATATTAATTTAAAAGATAAGAATATTTTAATATTAAAAAATTTTCAGTCAATAAACACTTTAATTTATGTTTTAAATTCGATGCAGATAAAATTTTATGAAATATTAGAAAGAGATGATATAAAAAATATGCAGAATAGAGATTTTGATATCATTTTTAATTATATAGATTTTACTGAGAAAGAAATTGAAGAATTAAATCTTGAAGCTTTTAGCAATTTAGAACATATATATGATTTTTATTGTGAGAACTTATTTTCAAAAATTAATTTACAGGCTATGCGATTAGATATATCTGTATCCAGTGGACTATATAAAATACTATATCAGGAGAAAAAATCGATTGAATTATTGACGAGGAAGAGATATAGTGATGAATTATTTGAAAATATATTAAAAAAATATTTAAATAAGAATTTAAATATCGTACTTATAGGTATGCCGGGATCAGGCAAGACAACAATAGGTAGAAAACTAGCTAAACTTTTGGATAAGGAGCATATTGATTTAGATGAAGAATTTTATTACGAATATGGAATATCTCCATCTCAGTATTTAAGATTTGAAAGTGAAGAAGAGTTTAGAAAAAAAGAAGCTAGGATAGTAGAGAGAATTGGTAATTTAAAAAATACAGTTATATCAACTAGTGGGGGAGTTGTACAATTACTTGAGAACTATAATCACTTAAAGAAAAATTCAATAATTGTAAGAGTCGATAGAAAATTAAAATATCTGTCTACAAGAAATAGACCCTTATCAAAGGGCGGTATTGAAACCCTAATAAAAATGGAAAAAGATAGAAGGGAAAAATACAAATATTTCACTGATTATGTTGTCGAAAATAAAGGGGATTTTGATAAGCCAGCTGAAATGATAAAGAAAATATTTAAGAATCATATAAAATATGGAGTCTAATTATGATAACAACATTTATAGGAAAAGCAGTATATAAATTATTAAGTATTTTTAGAGATGCATCTTCTTTTCCAGGAAAAGTAGTATTGAAACTTGACAAAAACTATTTATCAAAAATTGATACAAAGGATACTTTTATAATTTTTGTAACGGGAACGAATGGTAAGACATCTACAACAAAATATATTTCTGAGTATTTAAATAAGGAGTATTCAGTTCTAACAAATAAATATGGTGCAAATATAATACAAGGAATAACTACAGCGGTTTTAACTGAGTTAAAGGGAAATAAAATAAAGCAAGAATTCACAGTTCTTGAAGTCGATGAACTATATCTAGGAAGAATAGTTGAGGCTGGACTTGTTCCAAATTTAGTACTTGTAACAAATTTGTATGAAGACCAGTTAGATAGAATGGGCTCACTTGACAGAGTTAAGGGAAAAATATTTGAACCATTAAATAATTATAATATAAGAACCATAACTACCATGGAAATATTTAATGAATCTAGACCATTTATTAAAAATTTTGATGAAAAAAGTATTAATTTAGAAGCTGATATAAAATCAAGAGTGGAAAAGCTAGATGTATTTAAACAAAAAAACTTTTTTAACGCATTATCAGTTTTAATCGATTTAGAAAATTTTAATTTAATTAAAGATGTAAATTTTTCACTATTATTAGATATAGTTGAAGAGAAAGAAGTACTTAAAGGAAGAATGCAAAAGCTTGAATACAAAGGTCAAAATACAATTATGAATCTTGTAAAAAATAAGGCTGGTCTTGATTTTACTATCAAAGAATTAGAAAAACTCGACGATGTATTTGATATTCTACTAAATATTGGTAGAACAGAGGCTGACGGCTTAGATCAATCTTGGATACTTAATTATGATTTTAATAAAGTGAAAAATAGTACAAAAGCAAATAATATATTTATTACTGGTGAGATTGTAGGAAATATTCCAAATGATCTAATTAAATTAGAAAGAATAGAAGATTTAAAAACTGATAATAAAGTAATATTTTTGCCAAATTATTCTAAAATAGGTGAAACATTTAATTATATAGAAAAAAATAAATAGATTGGAGTTTTGATGAAAAAGGTATTGACGATAGCAGGTTCTGATCCATTCGGTGGAGCGGGTATGCAAGCCGATTTAAAGACCATGACAATGCATGGTGTATATGGAATGACTGCGGTTACACTTTTAAGTGCTCAGAATACAATTGGTTTTTTTGAAGCTAATGCGGTTACACCCGAATTTTTAGAGAAGCAGATAGATTCCATACTTTCTGATGTTGGGCCAGATGGAGTTAAAACTGGGATGCTATTAAATAGCGAAATAATAGAATTAGTAGAGAGAAAATTAAAAGAAAATAAACTTAATAATGTAGTTATAGATCCAGTAATGGTGGCTCATAAAACCGTTAAATTAATTGACGATGATGCGATTGAATGTATGAAGGAGAAATTATTACCATTAGCCGATCTAATTACTCCAAATCTTGGAGAGACAGAATTAATAGCGGAGATGAGCATTAATAGCAAGGAAGATATGGAAATTGCTGCTAAGAAAATTTATGAAAAATATAATTGTGCGGTATATACAAAATCTGGAGTTATTGAAGGTGATGCTGATGATTTACTTTATACATCTGAAGGAGCCTTTTGGGTTAAAGGTGAATATATAAAAAACAAAAATACAAGAGGAACAGGATGCACATTATCTGCAGCTATTGTATCTAATCTTGCAAAGGGATTAAGTCTTAAAAATGCTTGTGTAGAAGCAAAAAAATATATAACAGGGGCTCTTAAATCCAATATTCAAATAGGTCATGGAATTGGACCTGTAGACCACTGTTTCGATCTAAATAAATAGAAGAAATATAATAAAGTAATAATAAGTATCAAACAATTGACTTTTTAATCTTTTTAATATATAATTTATCGATGTATCAGAGTTACCGTCTGATAATATAACGTAGGAGGTAAAAAATGAGAGATAAGGTAAAACTTGCATGTACAGAATGCAAACAAAGAAACTACGATACTATGAAGAATAAATCAAATACTACAGACAGGATTGAGTTAAAGAAATATTGCAAATTCTGTAATAAGAGAACAGTTCATAGAGAAACTAAATAGGAGATATCAATGAGTTCAAAAAAATCAGGTTTCTTTACAGGAATAAGAAAAGAATTTGGTAGAATTACATGGCCAAGTAGGAATGAATTATTCAAAACAACATTAGTTGTTATTACAGCAATTATTGCTGTTTCAGTAATAGTATATGCACTAGATGAATTATTTGCGTTCTTACTTTCACTTGCTGTTTAAATAAAGGAGTAAAAATGGACAACAAAGAATTAGAACAAACAATCGAACAAGCGAATTGGTATGTTGTTCATACTTATTCAGGGCATGAAAACAAAGTAGCGAGTAAGATAGAAAACATGATCGAAAATGGGAAAGCACACAATGTATTTGATGTGAGAGTACCCATGGAAAAGTATGAAGATAATAAAGGCGGGAAAAAAACTATAAAAGAAAGAAAGATTTTCCCAGGATATGTACTAATAAAGATGATTATCGACTCTAGAAATTGGTATTTAATTAGAAATACTAAGGGAGTTACAGGATTTATTGGACCAGATGGAGATCCGGTAGCTTTAACACCTAAGGAAATTAAGAAATTCGGTATCGAAGGTGAAGAAGCTATAGAAGTTAAGATTAATCCAGAAGACTTTAAGGTTCAAATTGGTGATACTGTTGAATTTATATCAGGGCCTTTTGAAGGATTTGAAGGTAAAGTCACAGACATCAACTATGAAAAACAAGTTGTTACAGCACTTATTGATATCCTTGGTGGAGACACACGTGCTGAAATCGAATTTACAGATATAAAACAGTAAAATATAATCATTTTTTTTAGTGGGAGGGAAACCGCCAAAACCACATTAGTTATTTAGGAGGAAATAATGGCTAAGAAAGTACAATCAATAGTAAAATTACAAATTCCAGCAGGTCAAGCGACACCAGCACCACCAGTTGGTACAGCATTAGGTCCAACAGGGATCAATATTATGGAATTTACAAAGGCATTTAATGCTAAGACTCAAGAACAACAAGGTTTAATTATACCAGTTGTTATCACTATATATGCAGATAGATCATTTACATTTATTACAAAGACACCACCAGCACCAGTGTTAATTAAAAAAGCATTAGGTATGAGTAAAGCTTCTGGTGAACCAAATAAAAATAAAGTTGGAAAATTGACAAGAGCTCAAGTTAGAGAAATTGCTGAATTAAAAATGCCAGATTTAAATGCAGCTTCAATAGAAGCAGCTGAAAGAATGGTAGAAGGTACAGCAAGATCAATGGGAATTACAGTAGAATAATAGTGAAAAGTGGAAGGGCGTAAGTCCGTCAGACACCACAAGGAGGAAAAAATGCCAAAATTGGGAAAAAGAACAAAAGAAATTAGACAATTAGTTGATAAAGAAAAATTATACGATTTAAAAGAAGCTGTTGAATTAGTTAAAAAGACATCAACAGCAAAATTTGATGAAACAATCGAATTACACTTAAAATTGGGTGTAGACTCGAGACATGCTGATCAACAAGTTAGAAACACAGTAGTATTACCAAGCGGTACAGGTAAAGAAGTTGTAGTTGCAGTATTTGCAAAAGGAGAAAAAGTTCAAGAAGCGTTAGATGCTGGAGCTGACTTTGCAGGTGAAGATTTAATTAGTAGAGTACAGAATGAAAACTGGCTAGACTTTGACGTAGCAATCGCAACACCTGATATGATGGGGCAAGTTGGTAAAGTTGGTAGAGTATTAGGACCAAGAGGATTAATGCCAAACCCAAAAACAGGTACAGTAACAATGGATGTAGCTAAAGCTGTGAAAGAAGCAAAATCAGGTAAGGTTGAATATAGAACAGACAAACAAAATATCGTACACGTTGCAGTAGGTAAAGCAAGCTTTAGCGAAGCAGATCTAGAAGATAATATTGTTGCATTAGTTACAGCGATAAATAAAGATAGACCAGCAGCAGCTAAAGGTAGATATTTAAGATCAGTTACATTAACATCAACAATGGGACCTGGTATCAAATTAAATACTATGAAATTAGCAGAACTAAAATAGTTGACTTTAATATATTACTATGGTAATATAGATTGGTAAATTAAATAGGCTACCAAAGACTATAGGGGGGAAACCTTAATAAACCTATATAGGAGCGATATAAAGATTATTAACTCTCCTTGCGTCTTTTCGTGAGGAGATTTTTATATTATTGTCAAAGTAGCCATGAAACTTTGGAGGTGAAAAGTGAGCGCATTAACACTAAAACAACAAGTGGTAAGCGAAATTAAAGATGCTATTCAAAACTCTAAATCTATTTCAATCGTAGAATATCGTGGACTAAATGTTTCTGAACTAACAGAATTAAGATCAAAGTTCAGAGCTGAAGATGTTAACTATAAGGTTTATAAAAACACAATGGTTAACATAGCTTTAGAAGAACTAGGTTATGAAGGATATGAAGAATATCTAAAAGGACCAAATGGTTTTGTATTTAGTAACGAAGATATGGTTGCAGGACCAAGAATTGCTGCAGACTTTGCAAAAGACAACCCTAAATTAGTGGTTAAAGCAGGAATTATAGATGGTAAAGTGGTAGATGCTGAAGGCGTTAAAGCGTTAGCAAAACTACCAACAAGAGATGTATTGTTAGCACAAGTATTAGGTGGATTAAATGCACCTATTCAAGGATTCGCAAATGTATTACAAGGTACAATGAGAAGTCTTGTAATTGCATTAAACGCAGTAAAAGAAAAACAAGAGCAAGAAGCTTAATATTAGGAGGATAAAATGTCAGAAAAAGTAACAAAATTAATAGAAGATGTAAAAGAATTAACAGTATTAGAATTAGCAGAATTAGTTAAAGCTTTAGAAGAAGAATTTGGTGTTTCAGCAGCAGCTCCAGCAGCAGTTGTAGCAGCAGGCCCAGCAGCAGCTGGTGAATCAGCAGGTGCAGCAGCAGAACAATCAGAATTTGATGTTGTATTAGAATCAGCAGGTCAAGGAAAGATTAAAGTAATCAAAGTTGTTAGAGAACTAACAGGATTAGATCTAAAAGGTGCAAAAGAATTAGTTGATTCAGCACCAAAAGCAATTAAAGAAAAAGTTTCAAAAGATGAAGCTGAAGATATGAAAGCTAAATTAGAAGAAGCTGGTGCAACAGTAGAAATCAAATAATTTAATTTACAAATAATTAAAACGATAGTATTTCATGATATTATCGTTTTTTTTTGTGTGAAAGATAAATTCATTAATATTTTAATAATAATATTATTCAAAATCTATATTGGAAAGAATTAGTATAAAATATATGTTATAATTTATATTACAAATTAGATAAATTATATAAGTAAAAACTTTAGATTGGGGAATTATTATGTCAAATCTACAAAAAATAAATTATCAAAAAAAATTAGAAGAGATTCTTGAAAAAGAATCACAAAATGGTAATACTCCAAAGCTGTTATTGCATAGCTGTTGTGCTCCTTGTAGCACATATGTATTGGAATATTTAACTCAGCATTTTGATATTTCAGTACTATATTATAATCCAAATATACATCCTTCAGAAGAATTTTATAAGAGAGAGGCTGAACAACAAAGATATATAGATTTAGTTGAAAAAGTTAATAAGATTGAATTAATTAAAACTGATTATAATCCAAAAGAATATTTCACAGCAGTTAAAGGGCATGAATTAGACAAAGAAGGCGGACCAAGATGTGGAATATGTTTTGAATTAAGATTAGATTATGCTGCTCAATTTGCTAAAGATCATGGGTTCGATTATTTTACAACAACATTATCTATATCACCACACAAAGATGCACAATTAATTAATTCAATAGGTGAGAGACTTGAAAAAAAATATGATATGAAGTATTTATATGCAGATTTTAAAAAGAAAAATGGATTTAAAAGATCTTTGGAACTCTGCAATAAATTTGATATATATAGACAGAATTATTGTGGTTGTGTATTCTCTTTAAAAGAAGCGAATGATAGAAGAAAACAAAAAGAGCTTGATGAACAAAAATTAATTGAAGAATTAAAAGAAGATATTAAAGGGGTAAATGCATAGTTTATTTGACAAAATAAGCGACATATCATAGAATTATATTACTAAATAATAATTATTATCAAGAGTGATGGAGGGATAGGCCCTAAGAAGTCCGGCAACCTACACAGTGTAAGGTGCTAAGTCCTACAAAGGCGAATGTCTTTGAAAGATAAGAACTAGCCTTACTTTTTGTAAGGATTTTTTATTTTAAACTCTTGAATAGGAGGAAATATGAAAAAATTATTAACATCAGAATCAGTAACGCAAGGTCATCCTGACAAGATTTGTGATCAAATATCAGATTCAATACTAGATGCTTATTTAGCAGAAGATCCTGATTCTAGAGTAGCTTGTGAAGCGATGATAACAGAAAAAAATATATTTATAGTTGGAGAAGTTACATCAAAAGCTTCAATAGATATTGAGAAAATTGTTCATGATACAATTAAAAAAAAAGGATATTCAAAACCTGAATATGGATTTAATTTAGAAGACTCAGAAATATTGATTGACTTAAGTGAGCAATCAGCAGACATTGCTTTAGGAGTGGATAATTCACAAGAAGCAAAACATAATAGTGATGATCCATATGATAAAATTGGTGCAGGTGATCAAGGCATGGTCTTTGGATATGCGACAAATGAGACAGAAGAATATATGCCATTACCTCTAATCTTATCTCACAAATTAGCTAAAAAACTTGCTGATGTAAGAGAAAATGGGGAACTCAGATATTTAAGGCCTGATGGGAAGACACAGATTACAGTTGAATATATTGATGGAAAACCTAGTAGAATTGACACTGTTTTAGTATCAGCTCAGCACGATGAAGATGTCAGTTTAGAACAAATAAGAGAAGATTTAATAGAAAAAGTAATTAAACCAGTAATTAATAAAAAATATATAGATGAGAATACAAAATTCTTAATTAATCCTACAGGAAGATTCGTGATAGGAGGTCCTAAATCCGACTCAGGACTTACAGGAAGAAAAATAATAGTAGATACTTATGGTGGATTTTCTAGACATGGTGGTGGAGCATTTTCTGGAAAGGATGGATCAAAAGTAGATAGATCTGCTTCATATATGGCGAGATATATTGCCAAAAATATAGTTGCAGCTGGTCTTGCAGATAAATTAGAAGTAGGTGTAGCTTATGCTATTGGTATAGCAAAACCTGTTTCAATTTATGTAGACTCATATGGTACAGGAAAATTAGACGATGATATTATAACAGATATTGTAGAAAAACATTTTGATTTAAGACCTTTAGCTATAATTGACACATTAGGCTTAAAAGATAGTGTGTTTAGCAAAACTGCAGCTTATGGACATTTTGGTAGAGAAGAATTTTCTTGGGAAAAATTAGATAAAGTAGATGAGCTAAAAAAGTATTTAAATAAATAATAAAGATTTTTCTTTTTAATTAAGATACTATAAGTATTTTGAGGTTGAAAAAAAATGAATATGTAAACAGAATTTTTTTTATAGATATTGTGAAGATATAACAAGAAAAATTTATATATAGATAACCACCAGTATAGGGATTGACTATCTTCAAAGTTGTATGTAGTATAACTTTTTAGTCACCTTATAGCTGGTGGTTTTGATTTATAGTTTATTTGAATTTCTATTTTTTATTCTGTCTTCAACCAGATCTTTCATATCATCATATATATTATCTTGTTTGTCACCGTAGCCATTGACGAGATTTACTATTTTTATGAGTGTGTCTACTAGATTGAATTCATCTTTGTAGGCGAGAAATACAGATTTCCATGCGGGAGTATATTTGCTTTTGAATTTCCTTAATCCCTTAAATCCATAAATTTTATTGCCATATTTATAGGCTAGATTTATAGCCTTTTCTTTTGTTGAAGAGTACATTTTGTTTCCAGTATTTGATAGAGGTGCAACACCTAGGTCAAAGGTATCATATCCTTCAGATTTCCCCCAATTAATTATCGATAAGAACATCATGTCCATTAATCCGGATGGCATCTCATTTACATGACGCATAAGGTCAATAGAGAAAGTTTTGGTGCCTTCCACAGGGAACATATTTGCAAAAGCGTATATTTTATCTTCATCTTCTATAGTAAAGATGGGTGCTTTTTGTAAATAGCGCTTATCAAAGGAGCCAACAGAAAATTGCATTTCTTTTCTTTTTCCAAGCCATTCTTGTGAGATATTATTCAAATTATTTAAGAACTCATCAGAAAATGGTGGATTATTAACCTTAAACCTCAATCCGAGACCATCCATAGAATTCAAAGTTCGCCTCATTATCTTAAATTTTTTACCTTCCATAGAGAAATTATTTAAGTCTATCAAAGCAGTTTCACCTAGTTTTATCAAGTTGAAGCCTTGATTTACAAAGTCTTCTAAATATTGTCCAGTTATTTGATAAAAAGCAACATCCATCTTATATTCGGCTGCTTTTGCTATTAGTTCAGCTATTGCCTCTTCAAAGTCTTCTTCTAGACCTGTTGGATTTCCAAAAATAAATAATTTATACTTATAAGGTCTGTATAACATTGAAACTGTATTTTTACTATTATAGAACACATTTTTATCATTCATATAAAAAGAATGACTAGTAAGTGAATATGGATATTTTTCATGGAAGTCTTCAAATTTTTCAATATCTTGTTTATTTACAGCTTTGAAGGATAAATAACGCCTATCTATACCTAAAAAGATGGAATAAATAGATATTGTAATAAGTACTGGCATTGTTGATTTAATTGGTCTAGATTTAATATAGTGTAAGCTATATTTCTCGATTCCATGTATAAAATCCACCTT
>CAMXYZ010000008.1 GCA_947253305.1 uncultured Helcococcus sp. | reverse complement strand
ATTGGTAAAAGAACAGCTAAGAGATTGAATAGACTGGAAATATATTCAATAAGAGATTTGGCAAATTCCAATCCTGATCATTTAGAAAGAGAATTTGGGATAATAGGAATTCAGCTTTGGTTTCACGCCAATGGTGTCGATGAGTCCAAAGTAAGTATTAAATATACACCTAAAAATAAAGGGCTTGGAAATTCTCAAGTACTACCTAGAGACTATCATAATCAAGCAGAAATCGAATTAGTATTGAGAGAAATGGCTGAACAGGTAGCTATAAGAATAAGGAGAATAAATAAAAAGGCTCGAGTTGTATCTATTTATATTGGATTTTCTTATAAAGAAGATATTAAATCAATAAATGTTCAAAAAACTATACCCCCTACTAATATAACATCTAAACTTTCAGACTATGTTATTGAATTGTTTAGATCAAAATATAAAGGTGGTTCTGTTAGAAATATAGGCGTTAGATATGATAAATTAGTAGATGATACTCATACAAGTTATAGTTTTTTTGAAAATATAGAGAAGATAAATAAAATGGAAAACTTAGATAAAGCAATAGATGATATAAGAGATGAATTTGGATTTTTATCAGTACAAAGAGCGTCCTCATTTATGAAAGGTTCTAGAGTTATCGAAAGAAGTAAGTTAATTGGTGGTCATTGTGGTGGTCTGGAGGGTATAAAATGATAGATAGATCCTATCTCCCATTCAAGTCTGCGAGAGAATATGTAGATAGAGGTATGCTCAAATGGATGGGATTTTTTATATCGGAACATTCAGCATCTTTAGTAAAAGAAGATGAAATTATAGACTATTCAGCACAAATGTCTATAGATGAAATTAATCTTTTAATTGAACAGGTGTATACAAATAAATTGGAAGTGTTGATATATACTAAATTACAAAAAGAAGCTTTTAAGGGTAAAATAGAAGAAATTTATGAGAACAAAATTTATTTCTCTGCTGAAAATCAAATGTTGATTATAAAATTTGAAGAAATAATAAAAATTGAATATTTTGAAAATGAAAACTAAAAGGACTGCTTAATATATTTGAATTATAAATATATTAAAAACAGTCCTTAATTATTGAATATTTTATTAAAATATAAATTTAATTGCACCACTAATTGTTGCCATTATTAAAGCTGCTAAAGCATTACCAATAGCTATTGATAATACAGCCCTTCCTTTTTTTAAGTCGAGTAAATGAGCAAGAAGTGATCCTGACCATGCTCCAGTTCCAGGAAGTGGTATTCCAACAAATAGTATTAAACCGAGATATCCATATTTCTCTATCTGGTCTTTTTTAGACATTGTTTTATCATTAATTTTTGTAATTAATCTATCCATGAACTTAATTTTTCTTAATAAATTAAATACATATCCTATTAAAAACACTATAAAAAATGCTGGTATTGTACTTCCTAAATATGAAATTTTGATGGTTTTAAGCATTGGTATTCCGAGAGCTACTCCAATAGGAATAGAACCTCTTAATTCTATTAATGGCAGCATTGCTATAATAAATATAGCGAATTCTTTTGAAAAATTATTTGCAAAAAAATCTATAATTGGCTTTATAATTTGACTCATGATATCCCCCGTTTTTATACTTTTTTAATTATATCATATTTTTAGATATATATGATAAAATAGTAAGTACTGGAGGAATTATGTATAAGGATATACCACTATTTGCGCAAGATTTCTTAAATTATTTAAAAACGATAAAAGGTCTATCTAAAAATACTGTAAATGAATATTATTATGATATAAGACTATATCTTAAATTTATGGTATATAGATTAAATTTATTAGAATTTGACACAGACAATATAGATGAAATAGATATAAGAAAGTTAAGAGCGAATCAACTTAAAGACATTAATATAATAGATATACATTCTTATATTTCTTATAGAGATAATGACAGGGATAATACTGCAACAACAAGAGCGAGAAAAGTATCATCTCTAAGAACATTTTACAAGTATTTGACTACAGTCTCAAAGGAACTGGATGAGAATCCAACATTAGAATTAGAAACTCCAAAGACTAAAAAAAGAAATCCTATATATTTAACACTTGATGAGTCAAAGAAACTACTTGAAACAATAGGAAAAGAAAAGAATTTATTTATGAAAACCAGAGATTTTGCAATTGTATTGGTGTTTTTAACAACAGGAATAAGACTTTCTGAATTATCAAGTATGAATGTAGATAGTATTAAAGGAATGCAATTTACAGTTATAGGAAAAGGAAATAAAGAAAGACTTGTCTATATGACAGAGGCATGTAAATATGCAATAGATTCTTATATGGATATTAGGCCGGATATTGAAGATGAAAATGCCCTATTTCTAAGTAATAGAAATCAAAGAATGAGTAATAGAGCTATACAACATATGATAGATAAATATTTGAAAAAAGCAGGATTTGATGTCAGTAGATATTCTACACATAAGCTAAGACATACAGCAGCGACACTTATGTATAGAGAAGGTGTGGATATAAGAACTTTACAAAAAGTTCTTGGTCATACATCTGTTGCAACAACTCAAATATACACTCATGTGGCCGATGACAATGTAAAAAAAGCAATAGATGTAAATCCATTGCATGATATAAAAATGGAAGAAGAACCTAAAAGCTAATAGCTCTTAGGTTCTTAAATATTGTCTCTAAATAAGGAAATAACTTTCCCTAGTATTTGTAAATTATCTGGAATTATAGGTTCCATTGTGCTATTTTCAGGTATAAGCATTACTTTTCCATTTAGATTATATAATCTCTTACATGTAGCCTCATCATCGATAAGAGCAACTATGATTTCTCCGTGATTTGCATAATTTGTCTTTTTGACAAGTATTTTATCTCCATCTAATATACCCGCTTCAATCATAGAGTCTCCAGAAATTTCTAACATAAATAATTCACCTTGAGTAGAATAGTATGCTGGTATTGGAAAATAAAATTCGATATTCTCTACAGCTGTTATTGGATTTCCCGCAGCAACCTTACCTACTATTGGAACATCTATAGTCTGTTCTTTCTCTACCAAATTATTTCCTGATAAATCTTTTAATATCTCTATAGATCTACTGGTAGAACTATTTCTTTTAATATATCCATAATCTTTTAAAGCCTTCAAATCAGTATATACTGTAGACGTTGATTTTATATCAGCTCCTCTTGCCATCTCTCTAACGGAAGGTGGAAATTGATTTTCAGATATATATTGGATTAAGAAATTAAATAATCTTTCTTGTCTATTATTAATCATATCATCCCCTTTGAATCAAGTTATTAAGTATAATTGTTAAATTAATTATAGCAAATAAAAATAAAAAAAACAAATGTTCGAAAAAGCTTGACACAGAACATATGTTCTGTTAATATATAAATAGAACAAATGTTTGAGAGGTGAACAATGAGATTTAAGATTACAAACAGAAGGAAATTTAATAGATTTATATTTTTAACATTAATGATTACAATATTATCTGTATTTGCATTTTCAACAATTAATAATAATAGTGTGGTTGAAGGTAGAGCTGAATTTAATGAAAGTATAATTGTAAAATCTGGAGACAATATCTGGTCAATAGCTAAAGATATTGATAGCCCTAGAGACATAAGAGAAGTTATATATGATATTAAAGAGCTAAATAATTTAGATTCATCAACTATATACCCTGGCGAAAAGCTCTATCTCCCATCCTATTAATTTAGTAATTTAATTCGAATAATTCTCTCTACTTATGATATTATATTAAGTATGAGAGAATTATTTTATTTGGAAGATTTTAATAATATTCTTATTATTATATCTACAGCATCTAGAAATTATAAAAAAATTAATAGTTTAATAGAAGAGAAATTTTCAAAAATTTTGCCAAAAGATAAGTATCAAATTAAATTAACGAATTCAGAAGATTCTAATTATAGATATACAGTAGATTTTATGGATAATAATAGCAATTCACTAATAATTTCTGTAGGAGGAGATGGATCCATAAGTGAAGTATCAGAGACTATATATAAGGCAAATAGAGATGATATATACTTTTCTTTTTTACCTAATGGAACTGGAAATGATTTAGCGAGGACTATTTATCCTGGAAAAGATATGCATGATATTTTAAATAATTTAGAAAATATTGTTATTTCTAAATTGGATTTAATATCTGTTAATGATAGAACATGTATCAACTCTTGTTCTTTTGGATTTGAAAGCTTGATATTAAAGAATTCTTTAAAGCTTAAGGATAAGATTCCATTTTTAAAATCTTCAGCTTATTTTTTTGCTATATTTATGACATTAGGTAAAATTGAACCGGTAGAATATAAATACGTATTAAAGCTTGAAGATGATAGTATAATATCTGGGATAAACAAATCTATTATGAACTCAATTAATAATGGAAAATACTATGGTGGTGGTTTTATGCCTTTTCCTGATGCAGAAATTGATGATGGATTATTAGACTTCAATCATATAGACTATATAAGTCCAGTAAAATTAGTAAGTTTAATCGGAAAATATAAGAAAGGTAAGCATAGAGACTTAGATGTAGTTCATGAATATAGAATCAAATCTGGTAATATAAAGATGCTAGATGATAAAGTGACCGTAGGAAATATTGATGGGAATTTGTACGAGTTTAATGAAATGGAGTTCAAAATACTTCATAATGCTATAAATTTTGTGAAATTTGTCGGTAAGGAGTCTAATTTATGAAAATAATGAGCATAAATATTAGATATATAAATAGATTTGATGAGTATTCTTGGAGTGATAGAAAAAATATATTATTTGATATTATTGATGATTATTCCCCAGATATAATTGGTTTTCAGGAAGTAATGGAAGAATCACTAAAAGATATATTAACAAATTTAATTGACTATGATTATTATGGCGTATATAGAAATCTCGATGATTCTAGAGAAATGAATCCGATATTTTATAAAAAATCAAAATATGCACTTATAGATTCTAATACATTATGGTTGTCACAATATCCATGTATAAGATACAGCAAATCCTGGGGTTCTTCCCTACCTAGAATATTATCATATGCGATATTAGAATCAGAAAATGAGAATTTAATTGTTATGAATACACATTTTGATTATTTAAGTGAAGAAGCGAGAATTAAATCTTCAAAGATAATGCTTAATACTATTAATAAATTAAAGTCTCAATATAATTATCCTGTAATAATAACAGGAGATTTTAATACAACACCAAATGACGGATATATAGATATATTGCTAAATAGTGAAGATTTAGATAATTCGTTTAATAATTTTGACGACAAAGATAATTCACTAACTATTCACAATTTTACTGGTGACATAGAAGGTGAACCAATAGATTATATTTTTGTTGATAATGATTTAGAAATTACTGATTCTAAAATTATTAGAAAATCAGAAAATAACATTTATCCATCAGATCATTATCAAGTATATGTTGAAGTACAATGAGTAAAACTGTAGAAAATTCTACAGTTTTTTTATTGATTCTAATATTATATTTTTTATCTCATCAAAAGAATAATCCTCTAGACTAATCCAGTTTGAATATTCATTTCTTCTAAACCATGTTAATTGTCTTTTAGCATATCTTCTAGAATTCTGTTTAATACTTGAAATCATTTCATCATAATTAATTTCTCCATTGAGATATTCTATAACTTCTTTATATCCGATGGCTTTCATTGATTGACTAACCTGGGTCACACCATTATGAAGTATAGATTTGACTTCTTCTACTAAGCCCTCTTTAATCATCTGATCTACTCTATTATTGATTCTTTCATATAGTACTTCTCTATTATCTGTTAATACGAATAAATGATAATTATATTCAGAGTTTTTATCAACTCTAGAATAATCGATTAATTTACCTGACTTTTCAAATACTTCATAAGCTCTAATAAGTTTCTTTTTATCTTTTACAGTTAAATCCTTATATTGATTTGGGTCTATATTATGAACCATTTCCAGTAATTTATTTGGATTCTCGGTATACAATTGTTCAAGTTCATTTCTTAGATTATAGTCAGGTTTGACATTTACGAAATCAAAATTATGTGTAAGTGAATCAATATATAATCCTGTACCACCAACAATTATAGGAATGAGTTTCTTACTATGAATCTGTTCAATTAATTTAACCGCTTCATTCTTATACTCTTGTACAGAGTAATTTTCACTTGGCTCTACTACGTCGAGCATATAATGTTTAATACCTTGCATCTCTTCAGTTTTAATCTTACCTGTTCCAATATCTAGACCTTTATATATTTGCATGGAATCACAAGATATAATTTCAGTATTTAATTCTTTTGCTAATTGTATAGATAATTTAGTTTTACCTACCCCGGTAGGACCAGCGATTATTATTACATCTTTCATACTATATCCTATTTATTATCTTTGAAAACTCATCACTATTTATATTAAATATAATAGATCTGCCATTTGGATCTGTATATGGATTTGAAGTTTTTAATAGCTCATCATAGAACAATAAAGCCTCATCTTCATTATTAATTACTTTTCTATAATTTGATTTAGATATTGCACTTCTAAGCAGATGTGAAGATATATCATTACTATTTTTAAGATACTCATCGCCCAACAATAATTTAAGATCTTCTATTGTACTTGGTTCATTTAGATAATATGGAATAGCTCTAACTATCACGCTATTATCTCCAAAAGTTTCAACATCATATCCTATTTTAGAAAAAACATCTTTATTTTGTTCAAATATTTCCATATCCTTATTAATTAAATCTACTATAATTGGTTCTATTAAAGATTGACTAGTAATTTGATCATTATTAATCTCTCTATCATATAGAATTCTAATATTTGCTCTAAAGATATCAATTATTTTTAGAGTTTTTTTAGTAATATTTTCAAATAAAAGATAATTATTAAAAATTGTAGTTTTAAAATCTAATTCTTCAATTTCAATTTTAGTTTGTTCTACTATATTTTCTTCTTCAATAAGCAGATTATTTGTTTCAATTTTAACTTGATTATCATCCATAAATTCATCATCGATTTCATTAAAGGAAATTATATCTTTTTCGAAGCTCATTTCTTCCTTATCATCTTCTACTTCAAAACTTATAGGAGATTTATATGCATCTAGGATTTTTTGATAATTATCTGAATTGTTTAATTCGTGAAAAGAAATAATATTACTTTCCTCTTTTTTTACTTCTATATCTTTACTGGATTCTTCAGTTATCAAAGCTTTGAGTATCGTACTTTTTATTAGTTCTAATAATTCTTCATTGAAGGAAAATTTAATTTTTTGTTTATTAGGATGAATATTAATATCTATTAAATTTGCATCTACTTCTATTTGTAATTCAAATAAAGGAAATCTTCCATTTGGAATTAATGAATAATATGCGGATTCGATAGACTCGGTAATAGCTTCATTTTCTATATATCTACCATTTACATATATAAATTGCATAGACCTATTACCTTTATAGTATTTATTATTTGATATAGTTCCATGTAATTTATAATTTTTTGATTCTGAATTTATTTCTATGGAATTTTTGATGAATTCAGGGCCAAATAAAGTACTTAAATTATCTTTTTTACTGAAATTTTTATTTGTAGTGAATATTTCACGATTATCTTTAATATAAGTAAATGATATATTAGGATTTCCAATAGCGAATATATATAGTAAATTGGTAATCTTATTTCCTTCAGTAATATCGCTTGCTAAAAATCTTTTTCTAGCAGGAATATATTCAAATAAATCTAATACCTCAATTGTAGTTCCAGTATTTGTTGCGATTTTCTTTTTATTTACTAATTTATTATTATCATATTCTATTTGTGAACCGATTTCTTCATCTCTAAATTTTGTCTTCATTACAACATTAGAAGCAGATACAATAGAAGCTAATGCTTCTCCTCTAAAGCCCATAGAATAAATTTTATATAAATCATCAAATGTGTCAATTTTTGATGTAGCGTGACGTTTAAAAGCAGTCTCGACATCATCTTTTGCTATACCAATACCATTATCAGAAACTTTTATATATGATTTACCACCATTTTTTATTTCTACAATAATTTCATTAGATTTTGCATCTATTGAATTTTCAACTAATTCTTTTACTATAGAAGCAGGTCTTTCTACTACTTCGCCTGCTGCTATTTTTTGAATTGTATCTTCATTTAATATTTTAATCATCACTAATATCCTCTGCTTTATTTTTAAATCTACTTAATAGATCTAGTGCATCCATCGGTGTTAAATTATTAATATCTATAGCTTTTAATTCTTTTAATATGATATCTTTTTGAATATTATTTGAACTATTAATTATATTATCAACTTGATTTTTATTATTGTAGCTCTTATCAGTATCTATTGACTGCAAAATAGCATTTGCCCTGAATATTATCTCATCTGGTAGTCCTGATAATTTAGCAACTTCAATGCCATAAGATTTATCTGTCTTGCCTCTAACAATTTTTCTTAAAAATATTATTTCATCATTGTCTTCTTCAATCTCAATCTTAAAATTTTCAACATTATCTAAATATTCTGAAAGATTTGTCAATTCGTGATAATGAGTAGCAAATAAAGTTTTTGATTTATTATTTTTGCTCATATATTCTACTATAGACTTAGCAATACTATATCCATCATCTGTTCCAGTACCACGCCCAACTTCATCAAGGATTACAAAGCTATTTTCATTTGCATTTTTTATAATATTTGACATTTCTTTCATCTCTACCATAAAAGTAGAATCACCTTTAGCTAGATTATCTGAAGCGCCTATTCTTGTAAATATAGCGTCAGAAATTGACAAATCTGCAGCCTTAGCAGGAACGAATGAACCTATTTGGGATAATAGTATAATTAATGCTACCTGTCTCATATAAGTAGATTTACCAGCCATGTTTGGTCCGGTAATAATTTGAATAATTTTATTATCTTTACCTATCAATGTATCATTAGCAATAAAATCATGTCTTCCTATTGTCGATTCAACAACGGCATGTCGACCGTCTTTAATATAGATATAATTATCATTATTAAAAATTGGACGAGTATAATTATAATCACTGGCAATTTTAGCGAATGAATTTAATGCATCAATGGTAGAAATTATATCTGTAGACTGCTTTATTCTATAAGCATTATCTGAAATAGTATCTCTAATTTCAGTAAATATCTTATATTCTAAATCTACAGTTTCATCTTTAGAACTTAAAATTTTCTCAGCTATTATATTTAATTCATCGGTCGTATATCTTTCAGAATTTTTTAATGTCTGTCTCCTAATATAATTATCTGGTGCCTTGTCAATTAATGACTTAGTTAACTCAATATAATATCCAGAATTCTTATTATAAGCTACCTTTAACTTATTAAGTCCAGTTCTTTCTCTCTCCGATTTCTCATACTCTAGAAGTTCTTTAGAACCTTCTATACTATCTTTTTTTAGCTTATCTAATTCTTTGCTAAAACCATCCTTAATTATATTTCCCTCAGTAATTGTTAATGGTGAATCTTCCTTTATTGAATCTTCAATCAATTTATACAAATCTTCTAAATCATCAAATTTATATGCGAAATTTTTTAATTCTTTACTATTTGATTTATCAAGGATTGCTTTAAATTCTGGTAAGTATTCTAGTGAATTTTTTAATACTAATAAATCTCTAGTATTTGCACTTTGATAAGATATCTTAGAAAGTATTCTTTCAAGATCATATATATTTCCTAAAGCTTTCTCTAAATTTAATCTTATTTCATTATTTACTACTAAAAAATCAACTATATCTAATCTTTCATTAATTTTTTTCTTATCAATTAATGGAAATTCAAGCCATGAATTTATCTTTCTTGAACCCATAGCAGTACTTGCTTTATCTATAACTTTAATTAATGAATTATTTATTTTATCGTCATTTAAGTTTTTGTGTATTTCTAAATTCTCTCTTGTATTTGCGTCAATCTTCATATAATTAGTACTTTCGATATATTCGATGCTATCTATATGATTCAATCTTTCTTTTCTATATAGATATACATAGTCTAAAAGCATTGAAGAAGATATGATTGAAAATATTTTATCCTTAAATTTATCTTCACTATAAAATCTAATTTTCTTTCTTAAATTTTGATTAGCGATTTTAATATTTTGATCGTTGCCTTCTATATAGGTTAATACTATATTATTTTGATTAATATAATCATTGAAAGATTTAAAATTAATATTTTTATTCAAGATTATTTCCTTCGGATTAACTTTTACTATAAAATCTATAAGATCTTTTTCAATATTATTTGAGTTAAGGACTTCTGTTGTATTGAATTCCCCAGTACTTATATCTATATATGATAAGCCGAAGGAATCATTAGAATGATAAATAGACAATAAGAAATTATTAGATTTATCTCTACCTTCTAAATCTAAGATGGTACCTGGCGAAACTATTTGTACAATTGCTCTTTCAACTAAACCCTTAGCAAATTTAGGATCTTCGATTTGTTCGACAATTGCAATCTTATATCCTCTCTCAACCATTCTATTCATATATGTATTTGCAGAGTGATGTGGTACTCCTGCCATAGGTGCTCTTTCTTCTAGTCCACAATCTCTGCCAGTTAAAACTAATTCCAATTCTTTTGAAGCAATGAGAGCATCTTCAAAAAAGAGCTCGTAAAAATCACCTAATCTATAGAATAAAATTAGATCGGGATTCTTCTCTTTTATTTCAATATATTGCTTCATCATTGGTGTTAATTTACTTTTATCTACATCTTTAGTTTTCATTTCTCACCTTAATATCATTTGATTTATTTACTATTATTATACCAATTATAACAAATATAAGGCCAATAATTATAGCGTAATTCAATTGTTCTCCTAATACTACTGCACTTAAAAATGTACCAAAGAAAGGTATAAATAATCTTAAGAATGCTATTTCTGATGCTTTATATTCCTTAAGTACAAAATACCATAGAACAAAAGCCACAGAAGATATTATTCCTCCATAGAAAATTAACAGAATTGATTTAAATGTGAATACAAGTGGTGTATCCATCCCAAAATAACCTATTAATATTAAAGGAATTGATCCATATAATAATTGACCTGAAGAATTTGCAAATGCAGATACGTTTTTACCTCTTTTTTTGATGAAAATTGTCCCGCAGGCCATTAATATTGAATTTATAAACATAAATCCTTCTCCAATTATTGAGAAATTAAAATTTAATTCCTTATTAAGATTGGCTATTATTGTACCAGTTAAACCTAATATAATTGCTATTAATTTGTATTTATTAAATTTCTCATCATGTAATAGAAAATGAGAAAATATAACTACTAGAAAAGTAGAAGAAGCTGATATTATAGAAGCTTGCATTCCACTAGTATTACCTGTTCCAATATAAAAGAAGAAATAACCTAGAGATATAACAAACATAGATAATACTAATAAGTATGGAAACTCAGTTTTTAATTGTTTAATATTATCTCTATCAAATATCAACATCATTATTAATACTATAATTCCGGCTATAAAAAATCTAAGTCCAGCAACAAATATCATTGAAAAATAATTTTGTGATTGAATACCTAATTCTGCATAAGTTAATTTAACTGTAGGAAATGCAGATCCCCACAAGAACATACAAAATATTGAAATTAAATATGCCATTTTTTTATTTTTTACTAATTGTCTCATTTAAACCCCCTATCTATAAATTAAAAAAATTGAGGGAATAAATCCCCCAATCTTAATAATTCTTTAATTAATCTTCTAGTTTAAGATCATCTAGTAAGTCTCCAAGATTTGAACCGAAAGAATTTTCTTCTGTATCTGTAGATTGTGTTTTTTCTACTTTAGGTTTTCTTTCTTTCTTTTCCTTGTTTTCTAGAACTTCTGATCTTTCTCTAACTGTTTTAATTGGTTCCATTAGAGCTCTTTTACTTAATGAAATTCTTTGTGCTTCAGGATCTATTTCTAAGATTTTAACTTCTAATTTATCACCAATATTTAGCACATCTGAAGGTTTTTCAACATGCTCATTACTAATTTGTGATACATGTACTAATCCTTCTACACCTTCTTCTAAGCTTAAAAATGCACCAAATTCTAATAAGTTAACAACTTCACCTTCAACAACATCGCCTACTTTATGATTTTGAACGAATTTATCAAATGGTTTTTCTGTTAATTGTTTTAATCCTAGAGATACTCTATTCTTTTCTCTATTAGCTTTTAGAATTTTAACTACAACTTCTTGTCCAATTTCTAAAACATCTGAAGGTTTTTCAATTCTATCCCAAGATATATCTGAAATATGTATTAATCCGTCAACTCCACCTAAGTCTACGAATGCTCCGAAGTCAACCATTCTTACAACTTTACCTTTTACTTCTGCATCAGGTACTAAAGTTTCCCATACGCTGTCAAGTTTTTCTTCTAATAGCACACGACTAGATAGTACAACTCTCTTTTTCTTTTCATCGATACTTAAGATTTTAGTATCTAATTCTTGTCCTTCAAATTGTTTGAAATTCTTTACAAAGTAAGTAGTTATTTGAGAAGCTGGAATAAAACCATTAATGCCCATTACTTTAACAACTAATCCACCTGTATTAGAACCTTTAACTGATGCCTTTACAGTTTCATTATTTTCAAAAGCTTCAATTAGTTTCTTCCAATTTTTTAATCCTTCAACTCTACTTGTTGATAATGTTACATTACCGTCACCATCTGATAGTTTGATAACATAAACATCAATTTCATCACCTACTTTGAAAGCTTTTGTTGGATCTGCTGCTTCTTCTTCTGACATTTCATCTTGTTTGATAATTCCGTCAGCACGGTATTTGATATCAACAAATACTTCGTCTTCCTTAACATTGATAACTGTACCCTTAACTATATCCTTAGGGTAAATCTTTACCATGCTCTCTTCTACCTGTTCCATAAATTCTTCGTTACTTAATTTGTCCATTTACTTGACTTCCTCCTAATTCCATATGACCAAGGTCATATATATATACTATATATATTATATTAAAAAATGATAAAAATCAACATTATTTGATAAATGTTGATATATAATATCAATAATCACAAGTTTAAGATTTTTTGTTAACTATTTGTAACATTTTATCTAATTACCATATATTGAATCATAAACTTCGTCCATTATATTCTGGTATAAATTTTTTTTATTAGTACTATCAAAATCTTCAACTTTAATTATATCTTTAAATTCTACTGTTACTCTACTAAATAAACCATATTTACCTCTAATTCTTACAGGCAATATATTTGAATTAGTTTTTGTAGCAATTAGTGCAACCCCATCTTTGAAATTTTCTCTAGAAATTTCTGAGTCTTTAACTCTTGTTCCCTCAGGAAATATACCTAATAATTTATCTTGTTTTAGTACTTTAATTGATTGTCTGACAGCATCAATATCATTATTTCCTCTATCAACTGGGAAAGCATATAATTTTCTAAGAATATATCCAAAAAATTTATTATTATATAATTCTTTTTTAGCCATGAAATTTATTTCCCTTTTACTTGCTAATGCTAACAGTATTGGATCTAATAAACTCTTATGATTTGCACATATTATTAAATTTTTTTCTGGTATATGCTTTGGCCTATCTTTAACTTTAAATAAAAATATTAATTTAAATATTGGATAAAGAATAATCTTTAGAATCTTATATAACATGATTTTTCTCCAAATAAGATATCATTACATCTACAACTTCTTCTATATTTAAGTCTGAACTATCTATAATTATTGCATCGTCAGCAATTACTAATGGAGATATCTTTCTATTGCTGTCGAAGTGATCCCTACGATTTATATCGGCTAAAGTTTCCTCATAAGTCATTGTATTATCGTTATTTTGATCCATTCTTCTTTTCGCTCTAACTTCTGGACTAGCAGTTAAGAAAAATTTCATATCCGCATCTTTTAACACATTAGAACCAATATCTCTACCATCTAGTATTATATTAGATTTGGATGCTATTGATTGTTGTGATTTAACTAGATTTTCTCTAACTTTTATATATGATGAAACTAAAGATACATTTTTAGTTACTTCTTGAGATCTAATTTCTTTGCTTACATCTTTACCATTTAAGAAAAATTTACTATCTTCTATAGATAAATTAATATTTTTTATATTATTATTTATTTCTTCTTCATTTTCTACATCAATGCCATTTGATAAATAGTAATATGTGTACGCTCTATACATCGCTCCTGTATCCAAATAATTAAAATTTATTTTATCTGCCAAAAGCTTTGAAATAGTACTCTTACCTGCTCCGGCTGGACCATCAATAGCTATTGAAATATTCATATAATAACTCCTTATATCAAATACTTTTTAAATATTCAATTTCTTTAACTGTTAATTTTCTATATTCACCGATTGGCAAATCTCCCAATCTTAGATTACCGATTGCAAGTCTATTTAAATCTAATACATCATAATCTAAAGAAGCGAACATTCTTCTAATTTGTCTATTTTTACCTTCGTTAATTTTTACTAATATCTCATCTTCTTCAATATATTTTATAATTGATTTATTTGTTATATAACCACCAATGTCAACACCATTTTCTAATTTAAGTTTATCATTGGATTTTAACGGCATATTAATTTTAACCTTATATTCTTTAAAGATTTCACTTCGAGGATGAATTAAATTGTTGTACAGATCACCATCATTAGTAATTAGTATTAATCCCCTACTATCTTTATCCAATCTACCAATCGAAAACAATTTTGTGTCAATATCAATTAAATCATATATTATTTTTTCACCGAACTGAGATTTATTAGTAGAAGTATAATCTACTGGTTT
Organism: uncultured Helcococcus sp.; assembly: GCA_947253305.1. Taxonomy (GTDB): domain Bacteria; phylum Bacillota; class Clostridia; order Tissierellales; family Peptoniphilaceae; genus Helcococcus. The sequence continues at coordinate 10,066 of CAMXYZ010000008.1, read as the reverse complement.
ATTTAACATTAAATAATATTTTTCTTCTACTATACTTACTATATTATTGTCAAATTCTACTATATCATTTTTTATATCAACTTTATAAGCTAAATCAGTCATAATCTTCGAATTTACTTTAATTCTTTTGTCTAAAACTAATTGTTCTGCATTTCTTCTAGAGGCAATACCTGCTCTAGATAAGAATTTATTAATCCTCATTATCATCATCCAATATATCTTCTAAAGTATGAATATCTTCAATCTCTGGTAAATCTTCCAAACTATTTAAATTAAAAGATTTTAAGAAATCTACAGTTGTTCCATATAGTATCGGCTTACCAATAGTATCTAATTTACCAACTTCCTCAATAAGATTTCGAGTTTTAAGAGTTTCAATTGAACTAAAAGATTTAACACCTCTTATATTATCAATTTCAATTCTAGTTATAGGTTGATTATATGCTATAATTGCCAATACTTCCATTGATGAATTTGAAATTCTTCTTTTGCTAGATTTTATAAGCTTTGATATATATTCATCGTGATCAATCCTTGTAGATAATTGCAAATAATCATCATAATTATTTATTATTATACCTCTTCTATAATGATCAATTTCATCTTGCATTTCACATATTAATTCTCTTATCGTTTTTTTATTTACATCGAGTATTTTCGATAATTCATCAATATGTATAGGCTCAGACCATACAAATAAAATTGATTCAATTATTGATTTTAATTCTCTTTTATTCATTTAATTCCTCTTTAAGTTCTACTGTAATCTCTAATGAATCTGTATCTTGAATAATATTAAGACTATTATTTTTTGATAACTCTAATATTGATAAGAATATGATAATAGCTTCAGCTTTTGATTCAACATTTTTTAACATATTTGTGATACTTAGTATCTTTTCTTTGATCAATTTCAATTTAATATTAGCATTATATTCTTCTAATGAGTATTCTTGTATATCTAGAATATTATCTACTTCAAAATTATCTTCATTTAAATACTTATTAATTAAAAGTTCAATTTGCTCTTTTAATTTCTGTACATCATAGACAAAGTCTTTTTCTTTCTCTGCATATTTTGATAAATCTTCCTGAAGTTTTGTATGTTTTTTTAATCCTTCAAATTCTTTTTCTCTTAAATAAGGTATCAAAGATTTAATCTTTTTATATTCTGTAAGTCTTCTTATTAGTTCATCTTCTGAGATTAAGAATTCATCATCTTCATCTTCTTCACTTGTATCCTTAATTAAAGATTTAGTTTTCAGATAAAGCAATTGAGTCGCAATCAATATAAAATCTGCAGTTTCATCTGCAGGTATATCCATTTCATTTATTGAATTGATATATTCGTTGGTTATCTCAGATATTTTGACATCATAGATATCATATTTAGATTTTTTTATTAAATCTAATAAGAGATCAAATGGGCCGTAAAACTCTCCTGTTGAAACATTAATCATATCTTCATCCATAAATCACTTGAAATTCTAATAAACAAGTCAAGTACATAATTTACAGCTGGTGATAAAAATTTATTTACAACACCAGTAAAAATTAATATTAAGAGCAGGAAATAAAAATATTTTTCATATTTATATATAAACTTACTAAACTTTGGCCCCAAAAAGCTCGCAATAACTTTAGAACCATCTAATGGTGGTATTGGTATAAGATTAAATATAGCAAATACAATTCCATATAAGGATATATAAAATACTAAACTAAATACTATTCCATCACTAGTAAAATCACTATTAAAATTAATATTAAAATATGTAAGTATTAGAATAGCAAAAAATGCAGTTAATATATTAATAGCTATACCAGCGATTGCGACAGTAAACATGCCTAATCTTTTATTCTTGAATTTATAAGGATTAATTGGCACAGGCTTAGCCCATCCAAAATTAAATAAAAACATAGATAAGGTACCTATTGGATCTAGATGTTTTAGAGGGTTTAATGTCAATCGGCCTTCATTTTTAGCAGTATCATCACCATTCCAATAAGCAACTATAGCATGAGCAAATTCATGTGTTGTTAAAATAAATAATATAGATATTGCATACTGTATTTCATTCATTATAATCCCAGCTTTCTAGCAGTATACAATATACCAATAATTGATTTAGCATCTGTAATTTCAAAATTTTCTACCATTTCTATAGCATCTTTTAGTGGTACTTTAACTGCTTCTAAAAATTCAGTATCATCAAGTTCTAATTTATTGTCTTCATGTTCTGTAGCTAAAAATATAGAAATAACTTCGTCTGTAAATCCTGGTGAAGCATATGCTTCTACCAATAACTCCATTTTATGTGGTTTAATTCCAATCTCTTCTTGAGATTCTCTAATTGCAGCATCTACTAAATCTTCACTAGATTCGACTAAACCAGCAGGAATTTCATATATAATTTTTTCAATTGGTTTTCTAAATTGTCTAACTAAATATATCTCTTGATTTTCAGTTAATGCAACAATTCCTACACCTCTTTGATGTTCCACTATCTCTCTTTTTGCATAGGATCTATTAGCTAATTCTACTGTGTCTACTTTAACCTTTATAATCCTACCTTCATAAATCTTTTCAGATTTAATAGTTTCTTCTACATGAATATTATCCATACCTACTCCTTAATCAATTCTTTGGCAGATTCTATACTCTTATGAGTTATATCACTACCTGATATTAGTCTTGCAATCTCATTTACTTTACCATCATAATTAAGTAAATTGATATTACTAATAGTTTGATTATCTTTATTTTCTTTATATATTAAATAATTATAGTCAGCTTTACTAGCAATTTGAGCAAGGTGTGAAATAACTATTAATTGAGTTTTTTTAGAAATTTTCTTTAGTTTATCTCCAACTATATCAGCCGTTTTACCACTAATTCCGGTATCAATTTCATCGAATATTATAGTACCTATTTCTTCCTTTTCAGTTAAAGCCGCCTTCATAGCTAACATAAATCTTGATATTTCACCGCCAGAAGATACTGTACTCAAACTTTTAAGCTCTTGCCCTTTATTTGTTGATATTAGGAAATCAATATCATCTTGACCATTTTTATTAATTTTATCTTTTTTGAGAAATTGAATTTCAAAATCAATATATTGCATATTCATTTCGTTTAATTCTTCAATAATTTTTTCCTCTAATTTGATAATTATTGATTTTCTAATATTAGTTAATCTATCTGCTAATTTTTGATTTTCAATATTTAATTTATTTATATCATTTTTTATAGAAGCTCTTTTCTCGTGAATATTATTTATAGTGTTAAATCTATCTTTACTATTCATCAAGAAATTTAGTATTTCTTCGCTATCTCTTCCGTATTTTAATTTTAAAACTTGGAATTTATCAAAAATATCTTCTATTATTTGTATTCTTTCTTCATCTATATCTAAAGTATAAGAATAATTTTCGATTTTATTTGATAAATCACTAATCAGTTCCTTGATATTCAAGGCATCTGATGTGATTTCTTTAAGGTCTTCATCAATATTTGAAAGACTATTTAATTCATTGTAGAGAATATCTGACATATCCTTAAAAGAATCTTGTCTATTAGATCTTGTTAAAAAGTTTATTATATTATCAGTACCTTGAATTAGACTTGATTGATTTGTTAGCTTCTTGTATTCTTTACTAAGATTATCTTCATCATAATTATCAAAATCAAAATCCTCTATCTCATCAATTTGGAACTTCAAAAGATCTTTTTCTCTCTCAATTTCTTCATCTGACATATTTAGTTTTTCATTTTCTTTATTTAATAATTCTATATTAGATAAATTTTTTCTAATTGAAGATTTTAATTCTTCCGTTTGTATATCAAATTTATCAATTAGATTTATATAATTAGATTTATCTAAAATTATTAATTGGGAATGTTGTCCATGAATATCAAATAATAAATCTGATATTTCTGATAAAAGTTTTACATTGCATGCACGATTATTTATCTTAGTTATTGAACTATTTTGAGTAAAAGTTCTTGAAAGTATAATATTATCAAAAGTATCTATACCATTTTCTTCAAGTATATTATTAATAAATTCATTTGAAGAAAATACAGCTTCAACATATGTACGGTCATCAAATATACCGATAAAATCTTTATTAAATCTATCCCCCTTTAGTAAATTTAAGGTCTTTAATAATAAAGATTTACCAGCTCCGGTCTCACCAGAAAGTATATTTAAACCTTCATAAAAATCAATATTAATATCTTTGATTATAGCGTAATTTTTTACATGCAAATTTAATAACATTTTAGTATATGAATCCTTCTATAGTCTTTGCTAATTCCTTAACATCATATCCTTCTTCAACCTCTATTAATATAGTGTCGTGTCCCGCGATGATACCTGCTATTCCCTCTATTTTACGATTAGTAATAGCTAGTGCTGTAACTGTAGCAGCATATGATATTGTATTTATTAGTATTCTATCACGATTTGGTTTAATTGAAAGTACAGCAGATCTTAATATCTTGCTTAGTCTTTCATTTAATGTATCGTGCATTGTGTCAATAACAGTGTATTTATAAACCCCATCTCCTGTTTGAACTTTTGTTATTCTTAATTCTTTAATATCTCTAGAAATTGTTGCTTGTGTTGCAACAACATCTCTCTCTAATAATAACTCAGATAACTGTTCTTGAGTTTCAACTTCATATTCTCCAATTAAGGATAAAATCAATCTTTGTCTGTCGTATTTTCTCATCTTTCCTCCTAATAAGCTCTTTCTATCAGATCTTTTATTAGATTTATTAAAAACTCATTATGATCAAAACTCTTCAATATCTTTATAGCATTATTACTATATCTAAGTATGTCCTCTTTAGTTTTATCAATACCTCTGTATTTAATATATGTAAGTTTATTGATTTGTTCATCTTGATCTAAGTCTAATAAATCATCTTGTAATTGGAATGCCATCCCAATATTGTAGCCCAATTCTTCTAGCTTGTATAGTTGCGAATCATTTAAATTATTAAGATATCCAGGTATGGTGGTAGCTGCCATTATTAATCTACAAGTCTTATTCTTATACATTAATTTGATATCTTCTATATTTTTTAAATTATCCTTTATATCATAAATTTGACCTAATATCATCCCTTCATGACCTGAAGATTTAGCAAGATATTGAGCAGCCTTAATTATATGATTTTCATTATTATCTAATAATGTTTTAAAAAGCAATTCATATGAATAATTAAGTAGAGCATCACCTGCTAATATTCCAAGATCCTCACCATATTTATAATGAGTAGTCTTTCTATCACGTCTATATTTATCATCATCCATAGCTGGAAGATCATCGTGAACTAAAGAATAATTATGGATTAATTCTAGAGATATAGCAAAATCTTGGGCTATATCATTATTACCCGTTTCTCCATCCTTAATCATTTTGTCTACCTCTAACAAAATAATTGGTCTAATTCTTTTTCCGCTATCTATTGAATAATTTAGTATTTCACTAAATTCACTATTTTGGGGAAAAAAGTTTCTTATTAATTTGTCAAATTCTTTTTTCTTTTGATTATATAATTGATTCATTTTCATCTCTAATATTTTTTATAATTTGTTTTGAATTTTCTAATTTATCTTTTAATTCTTTGTAGATTTCATTACCTCTGCTATACAATTTAATAGCTTCATCAAGTTCAATATCATCTTTTTCAAGTTCTAATGCTATTTCTTTGTATTCATTTAGTAAATCTTCAAAATTATTCTTCAATATTTTTCTCCTTAACTAGAATCTTATAGCTTATCCTATCACTAAATAAAATATATTCACTATCTATCATAAGTTTGTTTACATCCACTATTTGACCAAAATCATCTTTTACTTGTAGGCTATTATTTTTAACAATATTTGTGTAAATATCTTTTGATTTATTATACAATTCTTGTACAAATAAATTTTTTGCATATAAAATATTCTGAATACTATTATTTACATCTTTAGCTATATATTCTGCTTCTTTAGAAATTTTATCTATAATCAAATTAGGATTATTTCGCTCTATAGTCAAATATGCTCCATTAAATTTATTATTATATTTTTGTAATACATTGTCTAAATTTCTATTTAAATTATTATATATAGAATTTATCTCTAAGAAGGCATTACTATAATTTCTTGTGATTATTTCTGCAGCCTTTGTTGGTGTGGATAGATATTTGTCGCTAACTAATTCAGCTATTGATAAGTCGATTTCATGGCCAATTGCTGATATTATTGGTGTATTTAAATTGAATATGGTTGTGGCTATTAATTCATCATTAAACACACTCAAATCATCCTTTGAACCACCACCTCTAGTTAATACGATAATATCCAAATTTAGTCTATCCATATATTTAAGTGATTCTGATACTTCCGATGCTGCGTTTTTTCCTTGAACAAGACTTGGAAGTAAATAAATATTTGCATTATATCTATTATCCTTCAATACTTTTATAAAATCATAATATGCAGCAGATTCTAATCCAGTTATAAGACCTATATTTTGTGGATATTTTGGAATATCTTTTTTATATTTTTCATCAAAATATCCTAGCTCAAGAAGTTTTTTCTTTAATCTTCTAAATTCTAACAGATTCTCACCCTCTCCTAGTAATTCAATTTCTTTAACTCGTAATTGATATATACTTGATCTTGGGTAAAGTGATAAAGAAGCTTTTACTACAACCTTATCACCTTCAGCATATTTAAAATCATTATCAAAATATATACATGAAATCAATTCATCATCTTCCATCAAAGAAAAATAAGTATATTTCTGAGTTTTTAAATTAGTTATCTCACCTCTAATACTTAAATTCTGGAGTAGTCTATCAGATAATATTTCGTGTTTTAAATAATTTCCTAATTGTTTTACAGTTATTGATCTATTCATTTTGTTTCTCTAAACTTTTTGCAATTGATGATAAAACCCCATTTATAAATATATATGAATTCTCATTTGAATATTTCTTTGAAATTTTCACAGCTTCATTTATAGATACAGAAACTGGTACATTTTTCATAATTACGAATTCGTTTATTGATACTCTCAATATTGATCGTTCAATTGGTAATATATTCTTCAATCTATTATCATCAACATATTTTGATATATAATCATCAATTTTATCTATATTTTTAATTATTGATTCTAAAGATTCTCTAATAAAGATAGATTTTGAAAGATTATTATGTTCTAAAATAGAATCTATATTGTCTAAATCTATCTCATTAAAATCATGTTGAAATAATAGCTTTACAATCCATTCTCTCTCTTCTACTCTTTTCATCTTATACTCTTGATAAATATTCTCCGGATCTTGTATCAATTTTTAGAACATCTCCGATTTCGATAAATAATGGAACTTGTAGAGTAAATCCTGTTTCTAATGTAGCAGGTTTTGTCGCTCCAGTAGCAGTATCACCTTTAAATCCTGGTTCTGTATCAGTTACTTCTAATTCTACAAAATTAGGTGCTTCTATACTAAATGCTGAACCTTTAAATGATTTAATATATGCAATTTCATTTTCTTTTACAAATTTTGATGCTTCTTCAAATAAATCAAAATCCATTGGAACTTGTTCATAAGTTTCTGGATCCATAAAATAATATAGCTCTCCATCATTATATAAGTATTGCATCTCTCTTGTTTCAACAATAACTTGTGGATATTTATCATTTGGATTTATAGTTACATCCTTCGAAGAGCCATTTAGAACATTTCTAATTTTTAATCTTATAAAAGCAGGACCTTTACCAGGCTTAACATGTTCATAATTTAACACTTCATACACTTGACCATCATAATCAAATGTTATTCCTCTTTTTAATTCATTTGCTCCTAACATATATACCTCCATTTTATTTCTAATAATTCATTATACCACGTATATGGTATAATTACACTATTTAAACACTAATTATAATAAAAATATTATTATTTTAAAAGTCTTGATATTTTAACGATTCATAAATATGATTTTCTTCAATCTTACTTTTACTATCTAAATCTGCAATAGTCCTTGCTACTTTTAATAAATTATCCATTCTCCTTTTAGAAAACTTATATTTATTAGAAATACTTTCTAATAGTTGAATAATATTTTCGTCTAAATCAAAGAATTCTATAATTTCTTTTGAGTTTAGATATCCATTATTTAAAAACTCATCCGAATATCTTTTTAATTGAACATCATTTACTCTTTCTATATCATTTTTTATCTTATCAATATCGTATGTCTTATTAGCAGTATAGAATTTATCTGGACTATCAACTAATATCTTTATATGAAATCTATCGAGTAGAGCATTGTCAATTTTCTTATTATACCTTTCAATTTCACTCATTGTGCAATTACACTTTTCATTCGTTCCAAGCTTACCGCAAGGACAAGAATTCATTGTAGCTATTACAGAAAAATCTACAGGATAATCAATAAATTTCTCTTTATCAAATTTGTATATATCGTCATTGTCTAATATTCTTTTAATATTACTTAATACCGATTTAGAATATGTATTAATTTCATCAAATACCATATATCCAAAATTAGATTCAGTAATAAGTCCAAGATTTTTATTCGTACCAAAAAGATCTCTATTATTAATATTATTATTTGAATACACTAATAAAGGATATTCTACTAATAAATTTTCATCTCGAGTTCTAGATAATATATCTGATAATATAATAGATTTATTATGTGAAAGCTTTGGGAAGATAGATTGAATTGATTTAATAGATACTGTTTTTCCTATTCCTACAGGTCCTTTGATAAGAATATTATGTTTGCCACTTATAGCGATAATTAAAGCTCTTATAAGGCCTTCCTGAGCTATAATATCGTTAATATCAAATTCAGTTTGTCTTTCATCTTCCTTAATACTATCATCATTTAATTCAATAGTTTTAAATCCTCTCAAATGATTAATAACTTCCTTTAGATTATTAGCTTCACAAATTTTAATATCATCAAAAAGATAAGAAAATTTAAAATCAGATTTTGGAATAATAACACTATTAAAGCCTAATTTCCTACTTTCATTAACTATTCTAATTGGATTTTTTATTGAAACTAAATCACCTGTTAGAGTAATTTCGCCGCAAATTATATACTTATCTATATCTGAAAAATCATAATGATTAGAAAGAATTGATATAGCTATTGGTAAATCAAAACTTGTTCCAGATTTCTTAATATTTGCAGGCGATAAATTAATAGTTAAATTTCCCATTGGAAATTTCAATGAATTATATCTAAAAGCTGATTTAATTCTATTTCTAGCTTCTCTAATTTCTTTATCAATATTACCCGATATAGTAAATTTAGTCATGCCTCTACTTATTGATGACTGAACTTGAATAAGTTCCGTGTTTTTTATTTCAATATTTAATGTATTAACTATAGATTTCATATTTCCTCCAATATTCATATTATATGAATATCTTATCAAGTAAGAAATCTTAAAACTCCCAATATTATTACTATTTATTCACAATATAAAAATGTAGTGAATACAAATCATTGAGACTTGTATTCACTACATTATAATTAAAATAATTTGCTATTTTCTTGTGAAGTATTCACTATTTTGTGTTTTACTTACCTTTAGACTTCCATCTTCATAAATTACAATCCATAGGTAAGTATCTCTATCTACTGAAGATCCACCTACATTACCACTTATACACACTCTAACTGTGTCATTAAATGAATATCTAACATCTTTTAATTCAACTAAATTATAATCTCTATCCTCTTTTTTAACATAATTTGCCCAACTAACCACCTCGTTTAAATTGGATAATACACTAGAAGGAGTACCTTCTTCAAAATATTGTTTTAAAACCTCATCAGCACTTACATTACCTCTAATAATCTCTATTATTTTTTGATTAACTTCTGTTGCAAATGCAGTTAAATCTTGTTTATTAACTTTTTCAGGTAATTCAAATATTTCCCCGATATTAATTTCATGACCATTAATTAAACTAATTTCTTTTTCCATATCACCTAAAACTTTATTTTCAAT
>CAMXYZ010000007.1 GCA_947253305.1 uncultured Helcococcus sp. | reverse complement strand
TACACGTAAGGAGTCGTCGGCAGCGTCAGATGTGTATAAGAGACAGATTTTAAGATTTTCTATTATTGTTCCTGAGAAAAGTTCAATTTCTTGTGGAATATATGCTATTTTATTTCTCAAATAGTAAGTATCTATATCAGATAAATCATTTTCTCCAATTGATATTTTTCCTTTGTTTATTTCAATAAACTTTAATAGAAGCTTTATAATGGTAGACTTCCCTGCTCCACTATCTCCTACAAAAGCAAACTTTTCTCCTTGTTTAATTTCCAGATTAAAATCATTTAATAAATTTGGTCTTGAGCCGTAGGCAAAGGATACATCATTAAAGATTATATCTTTTCTTAAATCAATATCCTTAATAGAATATTCATTATTTTCATCTTCCCTAGTCAAGTCCATTAATTCATTTAATCTAGATATTGCTATAGAGGACTCTTGAAATGTTAATTGTAAACTTACTAAATTTTGTATTGGTTCTGTAAAATATTGACTTATTGATTGAAATACTAATAAATCTCCTATCGACATTTGTCCATCTATTATAAACAATGCACCAACTCCCATAAAAATAAGTCCACCCAATGTATTAATTAATGAAGAAATTGACCCTTGTATATTGGATAATTTACCCTCCGCATACGCAATTTTTAGAGTAGATATAAACTTATTCTCTAATTTTTCTAACTGATTTTCTTCATCATTTAAAGCTTTTACTGTATTAATGTTCTGTATTGATTCTATTAATTGTGAGTTTAGAATCGATCCGGCCTCCATTTGTCTTTTATTTATTTCTTTATATGGTTTTTTAAATATATAAATCAGGATGATATTGATTACAACCATTATAAATAATATTAAAAATAATTTTGCATTGATATTAATTAATACTACAGTACTTATAAGTGATAATCCTATATCTAATATTAAAGATATAGATACTGAAGTAAATATATCTTTAATTGTCATAGCATCTTGAAACCTCGTAATTATATCTCCCGTTCTCCTTGATGAGAAAAATGTATATGGTAAATGTATTATATGATCGTAATATCCCATAAGAACAGGAATATCTACCTTTCTAGATAGAAATAGAAGTATATGCTGTCTAAACGCAGATAAAAATGTCTGTAAAATTGAGACTACTCCAAAAACTATCAAAAATATATACAAGGTATTCTTTAGTTTGTAAGGAATAATTTCATCCATTAATATCTTAGAAAATATACTAGAAAAAATCCCTAATAAACTAAGTAGAATTGATGCAAATATAACAGTAATAAATATTTTCTTTTGTGGTAAAATTAACTGTTTGAAAATATTAAGCATTGATCCTGACTTATCTTTTCGTACTTCAAAATCAGATTTTGGTATCATAAATATTGCAACTTTTAAAAACATATTTTCTAATACTTCATAATCAATTTTTTTAATACCAAAAGCAGGATCATCAATAATAAACTTTTTGTTCTTTATTACTTTATGAAGTACTATAAAATGATTCTCTCCGGTAATGGACCTTACCTGTAATATTGCTGGTAAAGTAATTTTATCATCAATATTTTCTAAATTTACTCTTACAGCCTTAACATCAAAATTTAACTTTTCAAGCCCATGAACAATTCCCTTAACTGTTGTTCCATACATATCAGTCCCAATAATTTCACGAATTTTCATTATGCTATATTCTTGTTTGTACACTTTTAAAATAGTTGATACTACTGCTGCAGCACAATCTGACTGATCATGTTGTAATGTTGAAGGAAATTTTCTGGGAAACATCTATTATTACCTCTTTTTGTTTGTTAAGTAATAGTTAAAATTATTATTGTTTAGTAATATTCTAAGACAATATTTAATTTTAAAATTCAAATATTTTTATGATATAATTATAATATATTTATTAATTATTTTTTGTGCATAGTTTTGCACATTTAGAGGTGTATTCGTATGATAAATAAAAATTTTGGATTAATAATAAAAAAGTTAAGAAAAAATAGAAAACTTACACAAGAAGAACTTAGTCAAAAATCTTATATCAGTAGAAGAAAACTAATTGATATTGAAAAGGGTAGAGCTAATCCTAGTATCGAAGATTTACAATCTCTTTCAAAAGTATTAAAAAAAGATATTTCAAGTATGTATTTTGATCATCAAAAATTTCAAGGAGACTATCTGAAAAATTTAGTAGACGAAATTGAATTTATTATTTCCGATATGAATCATAATCTTTTAAAAGAACCTCTTAAGAATTTAATGAAATACAAAGATATCAATCCACATATAAAACAATATTATTATGCTTTTCTAGGATTTTATCATATGCATTCAGATGAATTAGATATTGACTTATCTATATATTATCTAAACAAAGCCCTGAATATAGAAATAAATGATTTTAATATCAATAATTTTTCTGATTACAATTATTCTGATTTTGAACTAAGGATATTATTATCTTTGGCGAATTGTTTAAGATATAAAGGTGATTCAAAACTACATCTTAATATAATTGAATTTGCTTATAATAATATTTCCAAAATTAATTTAACCTATTTTATAATTATAATAAATTATGCTAGCTTGTTTACGATAAAAAATGAGTATCTTTCAAGTCTTAAAATAATAGATAAATGTATTGTAAATAGCTGTAACTCAAATATACTTACCTATCTTCCCTTTTTATATTATTTATCCTATCTAAATCACAAGGAGTTAAATAATATTGATGAAGCTAATCAATATTATGACAAATCTTTGTCTTTATGTGATAACTTCAACAAAACAAATTTAAAAAAATTAATCATTGAGAAAAAAGAAAAATATTAATATTTAAAATTTTATTCTCTCGTCTTAAATCTTAATACAAAAAAACAGAGACAATTAACTTCATATGTCTCTGATTTTTAAACTAATTTTTAATTATTTAATTCCTATATCTCTCCCAACACCTTTGATATCTCTTCAATCTCATCAATTATAGAGCCAATATATGCAATTGTATCTTTTAGAGGTTTATCAGTTGATACATCTACTCCTGCTACGTTTGCTAGTTCTTGCGGAATTTTGGTTCCACCCATTTTAAGGACTTTCTTCCAATCTTCAGCTTCTTCTATACCATTCTCTCTAATTTTCTTAGCTACTTGAGTTCCTATTGTAAGCCCCGCAGAATAAGTATATGGATACAGTCCCATATAATAATGTGGCTGTCTCATCCAAGTTAATTCACAACCTTCTTCTAAATCTACTGCATCTCCCCAGAATTTTTCTAAAGTAGATTTATATAGTGAATTTAATGTGTCTGCATATACATGCCCTCCCTTATCTACTATCTCATACACTTCTCTTTGATAGTGAGCTTCTAATAAATGTGTTACAAAATTATGATAATAAGTTTTTGATATCATCTGTGATAATATCCATCTCTTCATTCTTAAATCATTTTTTTCTTCTGCCTTGTCTAATAGATAATTTTCTAGTATTAATTCATTACATGTTGAAGGAGCTTCAACAAAATACATGGATGAATCTGAATTTAATATATTTTGATTTTCATGAGCTAATTGGAAATGGCCTGCGTGCCCTAATTCATGAGCAAGTGTCATTACATCAGACATCGAATTATTAAAGGTCATCAATATAAAGCTATTAGTTCCATATGGCGATGAACAAAATGCACCTGTTGATTTTTCTTCGTTATTTGCATAGTCAATCCACCTATTCTCAAATGCATCAACTAATATCTCTTGATAGTCTTCACCTAATATTGATAATCCATCTAATATATATTCCTTAGCTTGTTCATATGTAACTTTTGGTGAATAATCTGGATCCACTTCCATCTTTAAGTCAGAGTATTTCATAGTATCTAGTTTGTGTATTCTCTTTAATAGCTTAGCATATCTTCTCATATGAGGAGCCAATTCGTTCATTATTACATCAATTTGTCTATCATATAGGCTTCTATCCACCTTTTGTGATTTTAATAAATATTCAAAAACAGAATCATATTTTCTTATATTAGATAATGTCTTTTCTTTTTGAACTTGCGCATTATAGGCTGCGGCTGTTGTATTTTGATAATTTCTTAAAATCTTTGAAAATTCTTTAAATGAATTTCTTCTAATTTCAGTATTTGGAGAACTATCATAACCATCTTCATATAAATTGTAAGAAAGCTTATATGTCTTACCATCAGCTTCAAAATTATCAAAGCTCATATCCTGTAATTTGCTAGTATTGTAAATAGTATATGGAAGATTCATAGTCTCTGATAATTGAGATAATATCTCTTCAACATTTGTGTCTAATGAATGTGATTTGAATTCTAATATATCTTCGATAAATACTTTGTTTTCAGGATTCTTGCTAGCTTCTTCTAATATTTCTTGATCTAATTGTAATAATTCATTTTTATAGAAACTTAATTTAGCATAATATGGATAGATTATTGAATAAAATTCTGCTCTTCTATCTTTAGCTTTTTCATCTGAATAATCTGCTTCCAATGGTAATGTAGCATATGCTCCTAGTACTGATATCAATTCAGAGATTTCTATAAAATCTAATATTGAATTGTTAACTGTCTCTAAATTATCTATTTTATCTTTATAATTATCTACAAATACATCAACTAAATCCTTAAACATTTCTAGTGAACTATTGTACTCGAATTCTGTTTCAAATATTTGGCTTAAATCCCAAGTTTCCTTTACATTTACATCTATTCTTTTCATATAATCTCCTCATTTATTTATAATCATTTACCCAAGAATTTAATATATTTCTTAAATCAACTTTTGTAGTCTCTTTTGAAAATGGTGTATATATTGTATAAATATATGATGCTTCACCAAATATAATTCCCATTTCAAAATTATATTCGAATTGACTTCCTCCAATATAGACTAAGAAGTTTGATTCATTGAATTTATCAACTGTCGATTTCTCATTTGCGTTTTGCATCAATGTATTTATTGTATCTTGATAAATATATTTATCTTCTTCTTTGGATATTAATATATTAGCAAGCTTCATAATGTCATTTATAGATATTTTATTTTCATCAGTTATATTAATTCCATATTTTGAATTCGCTATATCGTACCATTTTTGATCTTGAGTTTTTTCTATTAAATCCATTATAACCTCAAGATATGAAATATCTTCCTTTATTATGCTATCCTTTATTAATTGTTCATAGGATACGAATTTATTCTCATCGATATCTTCAATACTTGATAAATCTAATGTGTCTTGTAGATTTAAAACTTTTTCTTTAGACAAATCTTCTGCAAGCATAGATAAAATAAAAGCATTGTATTTACTTAATGGTACCAATGTATCGCTACTATATCTAAATTGATTATCTTTATCTATTGATTGATAAGCTAATTCTATATGTTTTTGATCAATTTTATTGTCATTTAAATAATTATTAATTCTCTCAATTAAATCATCGTTTTTTTTATCTAATCTAGCTTTTATTTCTCTTAATTTTTTTTCTGAGCTAACTTCTTTTATCTCTTCTGTTTCTTTAACTTCTTCTGATTTTTCTTTTTCATTTTCTACATTTTCATTATCTTTAGTTTCAGTAATAGTCTCCTTATACTTCTTATCATTCGCTTTATTTCTCTTATTTGATAATTTACCTAAAACGAAAATTACTGCGAAAGTTAATAATATAGATAATATAATAAGTCGGAATTTTTTATTTTTATTTCTTCTTCTTTTTAATCTTTTTCTATCTCTTCTTGTCATAATACACCTCAAATAAAATTATAACATAATAAAAGTGTTACAATACTAGTATAGGGTAAAAATATTATTACGATATATATAAGAGGTTAATTTATGAATAAAAAATTTGAAAAAGTAAAGAATTTCGCCATTTATTTTATAAAGAAAAATTCTGAAACAGCTACAACACTTGCATCTACACATCTAGCATACTACTTACTATTATCATTAATTCCATTATTGATGATTATATTTCAAGTTTTAGTGCTTGTTGTACCAAATATAGGCGATTTATTTATGGGCTTGACTGAAAACTTACCTAATGATGTAAAGAATATAATAAATCCAATGATCGATAATTTTGCAAATAGTGGTTCTTCATCAATTTCAATTGTCGCAATATTATCAGCAGTATGGGCAGCATCAAGAGGTTTCAAAGGTCTTAAGATAGCTCTTAATTCTATATTTGGAGTGCATACAAAATCAAAAATTCCATTTTTCGATTTAATATTTTCAGTAATTTATACTGTAGTATTTTTCGTATTACTAATACTTTTAATGCTATTTACTGTTTTTAATGAAAAAATCGTAGATTTTATAAAGTCATTTACAAATAATTATGAGATATTAGATGCTATTTCAGGAATATTAATTGAAGGTATTGGTTTTCTAATGCCATTCCTATTATCAATAATTGTGTTTATATTCTTTTATAGATATGCCCCATCTTTTAATAGAGAAACTAGAATAACATTCCTAGAATCTTTAATAGGAGCAGTAATCGCAACATTATTAATTGCAGGTATAACATTATTCTATAGAATATCTAATGATGTTATCACAAAATCACCAAGTATATATGGATCACTTGGAAGTATATTAGTATCATTAGTTTGGTTGCTCGGTATATGTCAAATGATAGTCTATGGGGCTTTATTTACAAAAACATATATAGATGTTGTGTTAGCAAAAAGAACTCCTGAAGATTTAGATAGAGAACATAAAATGATAGAAAGAAAAAATGAAAAACTTCAAGAAAGTATAAGAAGAGAATCTGATGATAGTCAATCCAAAGATAAAGATGGCATTGTCGATTTAAGATAGTTTTTAATAATTTATTTCATCAAAAAAATACGAGGACTTTTTGAACTGACCCCAAAAGTCCTCGTATTTTTTTTGTCATTAGGACTTATGCAACAGCCCTTTTTATC
Source organism: uncultured Helcococcus sp. (assembly GCA_947253305.1). Taxonomy (GTDB): domain Bacteria; phylum Bacillota; class Clostridia; order Tissierellales; family Peptoniphilaceae; genus Helcococcus. Next base: position 18,923 of record CAMXYZ010000007.1, on the reverse strand, counting down.
TATCTCGTACTATATAATTAATTATTAATCTTTACTCATTCTGTAAAGATCCTGTTAATACAGCTATTGCCAAAGCTAAACTTATAAAAATATCATAATATATTTTTTCTACTTCTGTAAAATAACTTAGAGCGAGATAAATAATTATGCATAAAAATCCAACAAGAATATTATATTTTTTAAATGTTTTTATACTTTCATTAGAATATTTGTTCCTCCTTAAATATCTATGGATAAAGAAAAACAATGGTATAAATATTATGTGTAGATATTCTAAACCATGAATTTGTGGTAAGTAAAAACATAAAAATGAAATTATTAATACTATTAACAGATAATTTTTCTTCAACATTATTTTACTCTCCTATGCTCCACAAAGACTTTAGGATAATCTCCCGCTAAATTTTGGTATATTCTTTGTTCTACGTATCTTATTCTTCCCTTTAGAATCAAAACTGCTGATTCTGCTAACCATTTTTCACTTACATATGATAAATACTCTGAATATACTCCGAAAAGTGCTCTAGCTAATGATGCTACACCCTTACCTCCAAGCAAATCTATAATAGCGGCTACAGCTTGCGGCACGTTTGAATTAATAGCCTTTCTCATAGCTGCATTTCCTTTCTTTGTCTCGGATAATTTTCTTATAACATCATTATATCCCCACCTTTTTAAACTAATAAGTTTTTTAGTAGCTCTTGGTGGATTTTCGGGTGTAACAAATAAAGGCATTTCAATATAATTTCTATCAAAATTATTGAAATTTACTGTCTTATTTAAACTTTCTAAATATTGTGTTTTAATTTTATCTAAATAATATTTATTTTCGGACAAATTATTAGGAATATTAGCAGTAACTATTTTATTTTGGTCTTGATATATTATTTTTACAACATACTCAGAATTATTGCTTGCTTGTGAAATTGGCGGACATACAAAACTTACTATTATAATAAAACTCAAAAGTTTTATAATTGCTTTTTTCATTTTTCCCTCCTAAATATTATAGTTATTATTATAATAATATTTTCATAATTATTTGTCAAGTTTTAATGTTTAAATTGTAAACTTAATACACATAAATAAAAAGGCATAGGTAATTTTTTCTATACCAATGCCTCTTTTAATCTATTGTTTCTTTGTTAATAATTTCCAAACATTCAATTTGTTTCCATAATTTAATGTACCATATCTATATATTCTATTTGATAACCAAGCCATTATAAATGTAGTTATTAATAAGATAATATAACTTATTAATACTTCTGTAATTGGCATTGAAGTCATTAGATATCTTGGGAATATTGCTAATGGTGAAGTAAATGGTATGAATGATACTATCTTCATAAGTTGTGATGTTGGGCTTGATATTGAAAACATTGGAAGCATAAATGCTGCAACTATCAACATTGTTATAGGTGATAATACTTGTGGTAATTCATCAACTTTATTAACTAGTGATCCAAATGATGCAAACAAGAAGTAATACATTATTACACCTGTTAATGCAAATACTGTTAATAGAACAATATCTATAGATTTTACTGTTCCAAATAAATCAGATACCATTTGTGTAACTTCTGCAGATACTGTTCCATTTATTTTTATACCAGCATATACAGCAATTATTAATACTACTAATTGAATTAATGTAGAAACAGCTCTTGCAAATACTTTACCCCATATTAAGAATTTTGGCTTTATATTTGTAATTAGTATTTCCATTGTTCTTGAATCTTTTTCCTTAGCGACATCTGTAGCTACACCATTACCATGCATTAATATTGTAAAATATAAAAACATCAATGCTAAATATGATATTGTATATCCAACAATTGGATTCTTACCTAAATTTTCAGTTTCGACTACAGGTGTTACAGATTCTAATCTTTCATAAGCTTCCCTGCTTATTCCTTCCTCTTCAAGAGCGATATTGTATTTATAGTTGTTTTCTAAAATATGAGATAAATAATTTGTAGGATTATTGAATATTCCTTGATCTTTAACTAATACTTTAGCTTCTAAATCTCCAGTTAGAATAACTCCCATATCAACTTCTGATTTTTCAACTAATTCGGATAGTTGTTCTTCACTATTCACTTCTTTTACATTATATGCTAATTTAAGCTCATTTATTGTTGCTTGGTTTACCTTGCCATTTACAAATAAAGCGATACTTTCTTTTTCTTCATCTGGTAATTCTTCAATATTTTCTTCATTGTTATCTGGTAAATCTTCAGCAATGCCTCCTGGAGTAAATCCATTGTCTGAATTAATTCTAGGAATAAATGTAAGGCCAAACACTATAGCCGCTGTAACAAACATTGTAATATAGAATGATTTTTGTTTGAAAATTTGAGATAGTTCAAATTTAAATACATTTAAAAATTTTCTCATATTAATTCTCCTTTATCTAATTCTATAAATATTGTTTCTAGGCTAGGTCTATATGGTTCAAATTTCAATATCTTAAAATCTAGATTTAATAATGACTTTAATAAATTATTTGAATCATAATTATCTTTTACCTTGATTAAAATCTTATTATTATTTTCTACATATTCTAATACTTCAGGAATAGTATTTATAGAGTCTATATTGCTGTAATCTTCTAATTCTAAAGAATATATATCTTTTCCTTTTTCGGATTTAATCGCATCAAGATCTCCTTCTAAAGCGATGCTACCATTCTTTATAATTACTATATCGTCGCAGAATTTTTCAACAGATGACATTTGATGTGATGAAAATATTACTAATCTATCCTTATCAATAAATTCTTTTATAATATCCTGTAGAACTAGAGAGTTAACAGGGTCCAATCCACTGAAGGGCTCGTCAAATATAACTATATCTGGATCGTCAATTACTGCTTGTAATATTTGAACTTTTTGTTGATTACCTTTTGATAAAGTTTTAAGCTTCTTATTTGCATAAGAATCAAGTTCCATTCTCTTTAAACCATTTAATGCTGATTCTTTAGCTGCTTCTTTAGTCATTCCTTTTAATTGACCAAAATAAATTAATTGATCTAATAGATTAATCTCCTGATACATACCTCTCTCTTCTGGTAAATATCCTACTTTATAATCTGATCTGATAAATTTTTTTCCATCTAATAGTACCTGGCCACTATCAGCTTTGAATACATCCATAATAATTCTAATAGTTGTTGTTTTTCCGGCACCATTTCTTCCTAGAAACCCTAGCGCTCTACCATTATCAACTTTAAAAGAAACATCATGAAGTACTTGTTTTTCACCGAAACTTTTGTTTAAACCTTTTACTTCTAGTCTCATATTAACTCCTTTTCTTTATTTTCAGTTAATTATATCACAGATTATTTGAAAATATTTTCTAATTTAATTCTTCCACTATAGAACTTAAACTTTTTTCAAATTCCTCTATGTCCTCTATTCTTGTTGCCCAAGACGTTAAGAATCTACAATGTACTTTTTCATCACTTATCTTTTCACTTGAATACATAAAATCTTTTGATAATTTCTCATGTATTACTATTGGTAAATCGACAAATATAATATTTGATTCAATATTATAACATGGATTGATTCCACATTTTTCAAAAGCTTTCCCTAATCTTTCTGCCATTTCAACAGCATTTTTAGCATTTTCAAAAAATAAACGAGTCTCAAACATAGTTCTAAATTGTATTCCTAATAAGAAACCTTTCGCTAATAAAGAACCTCTTTGTTTTATTATCTTTCTTTCGTATTTAGATTTTAAATTATCATTTACTATAACTAAAGCCTCTCCAAATATAAATCCATTTTTATTACCACCAATAGTAAATATATCTACATACTTAGTTATATCTTTGAATTCTAAATCAGATTTTGATGATGCAATGGCTGTTGCAATTCTTGCGCCATCCATAAATAGATACATGTCATTTTTTCTGCAAATATTATGTAATTCTTCTAATTCTTTTTTATTATATACAGTACCTAATTCTGTGGCATTAGATATATAGACAACTCCCGGCTTTGATGAAAACTCATTTCTATTATTATAAATTGCTTTCTTTAATCTTTCCCCAGTTATCTTACCATTTTCTTCTTTAACTTGTATAACTTGATGACCAGTAGCTTCTATTGCTCCATTTTCCGTATTTATTATATGACCAGTATTTGCTGAAATTACTGATTCATATCGCTCTAAAGAAAAAAGTATTCCCAACACATTTGCTATGGTTCCAGTATTTACAAAATGAATACTTACATTTTCATCATTTAATTCTTTTTTTATTAATTTTATAGCATTTTTAACTTCCTCATCCTCAGAATATCCGATAAATTTTTTATCTTTTAATCTCGTCATTTCTTCTAAAAGTGCTGGATGTCCTATTTCATTATAGTCATTGTAAAAACTTATCATTAATTAACTCCTATTTATTGATAATCCGTATCAATTTTACTTGATGATATTGCAAGAAGAGAAATCTCTACATCATATACAGATTTAATTTCCTTTGCTATAGTATCAAATGTAGCTCCCGTTGTCACTAAATCATCGATTATTAAAATTTTCTTATTGTCTATATCTAAATTTTTATATACTCTAAAGCTATTTTCTAAATTCTTTTTTCGTTCAAATCTATCAATTTTATTCTGATCTTTTGTTACTCTTATCTTCTCAACTAAATCTATTAGCTCAATATCCAAATACTCTGACAATTCCTTTGCAAGTAAATAAGATTGATTATAACCCCTTACAAATTCATCTTTATTAATCATTGGAACAAAGGATATATATTCATAATCTAATCCTTTGGATAAATAAAATTTATATAATATCTCTGCCAATGGCTTAACTAAATATGTCGAGTCTTCATATTTATATTTTTTGATAATATTTTTAATATAATTATTGTAAAAAAGTGGATAATAACAATTACCATTTTCTAATATTTTGCTACCATCTATAAATTCCAATCTTTCAATGCAATTGTCGCAAATATAGGAATTTGATTTTTCCTCTAAACAAAATTTACAATAATCTTCTGAATAAAATAAATAATTAATCATAAAACTCCTCAAATTTGGCATTATTAAGCCTTATAAAATAATCTAGTGTAGAATTTCTTTCCTGTCTATACGTATTGTTAATCATCTTATTCATAATTTCTTCTCTACCTACTAATACGACCAATGATTTAGCTCTAGTAATTCCTGTATAAAGTATATTTCTAGTAAGTAACATCGGTGGGGCACTAGCTAAAGGAATAATTACTACTGGAAATTCAGAACCTTGCGATTTATGAATCGTAGTTGCATACGCAAGTACAATTTCTGGGAGCTCCTTTGTAGTATATGTAGCTATTTTCTTGTCAAAATCTATTTCAAAAGTCTTATTTTCTAAGAATATATTTCTAATATAGCCTATATCTCCATTATAAAGACCTTTTATGGTATTTAGATATTCATCCTTAAGATCTATATCGTAATTATTCTTAATCTGCATAATTTTGTCTTTTTCACGAAATATAGTATCTCCATATTTGTATTCAATCTTATTAAAAGCTTCTTCATTTAATTTTGATTGTAATTCTTTATTTAGATTTTCAACACCACAAATACCTCTTCTAGTAGGTGTCAATACTTGTATATCATTTAATGGATCTACTTTATAATAATTTGGTAATCTATCTATTACAAGATTTATTATTGTATTTAATGTGTGATGATCATTTTTTGTCTTTATAAAAAAGAAATCTTTATTTTCTTCATTAAGTATCGGACTTTGTCCGTTATTTATTAGATGAGCATTTTTTACAATATTAGATTCTTCATCCTGCCTAAATATGATATCCAATTTTATAGTTGGTATCAGTGAAGATTTAATCATATCGTTCAATACATTGCCCGGTCCCACTGATGGTAATTGATCAGAATCCCCCACAAATATTATTATTGCATCATTTCTTATCGCATTAAGTAGATTATTCATAAGATAGATATCTACCATAGATAATTCGTCAACTATTATTACATCATAATCCAATGGATTTTCTTCATTATATTCGAGCAAATGATCTGAGTCTACAGATTTGTACCCCAGCATTCTATGTATTGTAAAGGCTTCGTTCGATGTAGACTCTTCCATTTTTTTCGCAGCTCTTCCCGTAGGAGCACAAAGGACATATTTATATTTCAAATTCTTTACCATTTGCATTATAGCTTTGATTATTGTGGTCTTACCAGTCCCTGGTCCACCAGTTATAATCATTAACTTTTCTCTCATTGCTGTTGTGATGGCTTTTTTTTGAGTTTCTGAATATTTAATATTGTCTAATTTCTCAATAAAACTAATTTCTTTTTCGATATCAATGTCTATAAATCTATTTTTTCCATTCATAAGATAAATTAATTTTTGAGACACCGAGTTTTCTAAATCATATATCTCTCTAAGATAAACTATTGTTTTATTATCAATTTCTAGTATTTTTATCCTATTAAATAATATTAAATTTGGAATTTCATTTTCAACATTTTCTCTTTTAAGACCCAATAATTCTGTGACAGATTTTATAAAGTTTTCATATTCTAAGAAACAGTTTCCATCTTTATTTGCAGATTCTAATAATATATAGCTCACAGCCGATCTAATTCTAAATTCTGAATCAGGTCTTATACCTAATTGTAAAGCAATCTTATCTGCTGTATTAAATCCAATCCCTCTTATATCATCTACTAATTGATATGGATTATTTTCAATTATATTTTTAGCTGAAGATTTATACTTTACATAAATATCATTTGTAAGTTTATTTCCTAAATTAAATTTTTGAAGATATATAATCACTTCTCTACTTTCATTCGCTTTTTTAATATCTTCATGTATTTTCTCTAAAGTCTTTTTACCAATTCCCTTGATTTTTAATAGTTTTTCCGGTTCTTCTAACATTATTCTTAAAGTATCTTCCCCGAATTCTTTAACTAATTCTCTGGCTCTTTTTTCTCTTATATTAGAAATTATGCCAGAACTCAAGTATCTCTCAATTTGAGATACTGAATTCGGCATAATCTTTTCATAGTCCTTAATTTGTAATTGTTCACCATAGGTATTATGATAGATTAATTTTCCAGAAATAGACATGGTATCTCCAATATTTAAATCTAATACTGTTCCCACGACAGTAATCTCACCATCACTCGTTTCTAGTATGAAAATGCTATATAGATTTTCATCATTTCTAAAGATTATGTCTAATACAGTTCCCTGAACATTAATCATAAATACCTCTTGATTATCCTTCTGATATCTTCTCTATATCCGCTCCAAGATTTGTGAACTTTTCAATAAATCTATGGTAACCTCTAAAGATATGATAAATATCATATACTTTGGTCTCCCCTTCAGCCACTAAACCTGCTAGCACACATGAAGCTCCAGCTCTTAAATCAGTTGCCCTTACTTCTGAACCAACTAGCTTTGGAACTCCAACAATTCTTGCTTCATTACCATCTGTAACTATTAAAGCTCTCATTTTTTGTAATTCTGCAACATGCATAAATCTATTTTCAAAAACCGTCTCCTTCACTACTGATTCTCCTTCACAAATTGTAAGTAAGGTCATAAATTGAGACTGAACATCTGTTGGTAATCCTGGATAAGGTAGAGTCTTAATATTTGTACCTTTTAATTCTCCATTTGCTACAACTCTAATTTCATCTTCGTCATCATTGATATCTACTTGACAACCAATTTCTTGTAATTTAGCAATAATTGGTCTTAGATGGGCTGCAACAACGTTCTTCACTATTATATCTCCCTTTGTAATAGCTGCTGCTATCATATATGTAGCTGCTTCTATTCTATCTGGGATAACTGAGTGTTCTCCACCACCTAATTCTTCAACTCCAATTACAGTTATAGTTTTTGTACCTGCACCTCTTATTTTTGCTCCAAGTTTATTTAAGAAGTTTGCTAAATCGGTAATTTCTGGCTCTTGAGCAGCATTATCTATAGTTGTAGTTCCTTCTGCTAACACTGCTGCCATCATAATATTTTCTGTTGCACCAACTGATGGAAAATCAAGATATACATAATTTCCTTTTAATCCATTCTGTGCATCGACATCAATTGCATCAATTCCAATATGAACTTTTGCCCCTAATGCCTCAAAACCTTTTAAATGTAAATCAACAGGTCTAGCCCCTATACTACATCCACCCGGCATATATGTTATTGATTTTTTCTTTCTTGCAAGTAATGGCCCTGTTACTACAAATGACGCTCTCATCTTATTCATTAATTCTATAGGTGTAATATAGTCTCTGATATCGTCATTTTTTATTTTTACAGTATATTCATCAATATTTTCAATTTTAGAACCAAGATATCTCAATAATTCAATCATTACATTTACATCTCTAAGCGGAGGTAAATTTTTAATAATAACTTCCTCTTTAGTTAATAATGTAGCTGCCAAAAGTTTTAATCCAGAGTTCTTCGCTCCTTCAATTTCTACCTCTCCCCTCAAAGGTCCATTTGGTCTCACTTTAATATATTCACTCATAATTTCTCCCTAAATTAATATTATAGTCTCAAACATTAAATGTATCAGTTATATAATACCATATTTAGACAAATCATTAAATAAAAAGCGCATATTTGGTATCAACAAAAAAACTGATTGAAGTATTAAACCTCAACCAGTTTCTAAAATATTATTTTACTAAATCATCGTAGTTTCCAGCATCTAATGTAATATTTACTCTGTATAAATCGTATAATGCTTTTGCTACAACTTTATTTGCCATTTCATCGTCACCTACAATTACTACTACTGTATCTTTATTGATGCCGTCTAATTCTGGTTTTTCAGCACCTTCTGCTCTCCAAGCTTCTGTAGTTTCATCAGTAATATTGATTGAATTTTCGATATTTCCTGCTGCAAACTTTTCAGCATCTCTAGTATCAACTACTTTATAATCTACAACCCCATTTAATTGGCTGTATACATCTTTAGAAATTGGGAATCCGATTTCTTTTCCTGATACCCCACCAAGATTTACATCCATAACTGGCACATCACCTTCTTCGATTGTTGAAGGATCGAGATTGAATTCATATTTATGACCTTGTAATAATCCTGAATTCTTACTCTTATATACTTTTGCATCTACTCCTTCATAGCTTGCAATAACTGTGTCTGTATTTAAAGCTAATGCCATAATTTCCTTTTCAGCTTGTTCATTTTCTGCATTACTTTCTGCAGCTGTTTCTCCTGCAGTTTCTGTATTTGTTTCTACATTTGTTTCTGTATTTGTTTCTGTACTTGTTTCTTTATTTTCATCTGTATTCTTTCCACAAGCTACTAATGAAAACACTAGAACTGTAGCTAATAATAATGTGTATATTCTTTTCATAAACTTTCTCCTTTATTTTTTCGCTCTAATAAAGTATTATATAGTTATCTAGATGATTTTTCAAGAAATATTTTAAACTATAGGGGGTAAATATGTATTTATTATATTTTTTACAAGAAAATGAGAGAACAAATATAGCTTTATTTGACAGCGTAGAAAACGGAAAAAAATTTGTAGAACAAATACCTGGTTATAAATCAGAGACTGAAGAATATGATGAATTTGATCTTAAATTTGAATATGAGACTATAAAATTAAGTGAATTGCCAGATTATATAGAAATTGAATATAATGGAAATATAGTTCCAATTACAAAATTTATGTTTACAGAAGATTCCGATATTGAAGTTTATTGGGAAAGATTATTTAATTTTGATCAAGAATCAAATGGTATGCTAGATTCTGCAACTAGAGTTGATGCTTATTCTATAGATAATTATTCATTAAAAGAATATATTGATAAAAGAGAACGTAAGATTAATCTAAGTTTAGATTATTTAAGAAGCTTGGATTATGAATGTGATAGAGCATATAAAGGTTCAGAAGATGGCGAGGCTATAATCTATAAGAAAAAAGATGACGAAGATTGGTCTTTCTTGACCCATGTTGACCCATCTTTTGTAGAAGGTACACCAGATGAAGATGGAGAGTTTAATCTATATTTAGAAGACTTATTATCAGAAGAATAAAAGTAAAGTCTATTGTTGAAAAAAAACAACAATAGACTTTTTAATTTATCTATTTTACATTTTCTGCAGCATTTCTACCAGCTATTCTACCGAATACTAATACTAAAGCAAGTAATGCTGATAAAAATCTTTTCATCTTTCCTCCTATATATTATTATTCTTAATTCTATTATTCTTTATCTAGCTTAAATTGTCAAGAATCTAACGGATTAACGAATAAAAATAACTATTAAAAAAGATTGGAATTTAATTATCCCAATCTTTTGTTTTTTTTTTTATTAAGAACATAATCTTACACTAATTTATAAAATTACGCTTCACAAGCTAAACAAACTGAAGTTTGATAGAATTTTTGTGCAGCATTGGTACTATGTTGGTAATATAATGATTTGATTCCATTCTCCCATGCATATAAATGAAGATCATTTAATTCTTTGGCAGATGTTGATGGATTAACCATAATATTCAATGACTGACCTTGATCAATGTATTTTTGACGAATACTTGCTTGATTAATTATTTCATATTGATTTAATTCTGGGAATGTCTTAAATACTTCTTTTTCATGATCTGTTAGATAGTCTAAATGTTGTACAGAACCATCATGATTTCTTATATCAAGCCATGTCTCTCTATCATCTTTACCATATTTTTGTAAAACTTCTTTGAGATATGGATTTTGAACTGTAACTTTAGCCTTAGCCACATCTTTTACATAGTTGTTTGACCATAATGGTTCTATTGATTGAGATGTTTGTCCCAAAATAAATGCTGAAGATGTAGTTGGAGCTACGGCCATTAATGTAGAATTTCTTCTACCTGTACCCTTCATAAATTCTGGTTCACCAAATATATCAGCTAATTTCTTTGTAGCTTCTTCTGCTTGTTCTCTTATTGTTTTAAATATATTTTCATTTAATAAACTTGCTTCAACTGATTCAAATGCAATCATTTTTGATTGTAATAAAGAATGCCATCCTAATACTCCAAGACCAAGAGCTCTATTTTCTAAAGCAAATTTATAAGCTCTTTGCATAAAATGAAATGCATCTTGATATTCTCTATTGTCTGAATCTCTCATTTTTTCTAATTTTTCAAGGAAGTCAGACATTACTGCATCAAGGAAAAATATCATAGTTTCAACAGCATCTGTATCTTTCCACTCATCAAAATGTAGTACATTCATACTTGATAGATTACATACGAATGACCATTCTTCATTATCTGGAAGAGCTATCTCTGAACATAGATTTGAATGTGTTATAAGATGATCTTTGTACCATTCTGGCTTATTTTTATTAACAGTATCTGTAAAGAATACATAAGGATATCCCATTTCAACACGGCGTTGTAATAGCTTTGCCCATGTTCTACGCTTATCAGCATCTCCACCAATCATTCCTAATAACCATTCATCGCTAACAGTTACACCATGATTTAGGTTTTGTATTTCATTACCTTCAACACCTATTTCTAAAAATTCATCAATATCTGGATGATCTATTGGAAGATAAGGAGCAAATCTACCTCTTCTTGCTGAACCTTGACTTACAGTATCTGTCATTTGTTCAAATAATTTCATAAAATGTACGGCACCAGAAGAAATACCATTATTTGTTATAGCTGCACCTCTTCCTCTTACATCTCCGAAATATCCAGATGTACCACCACCATATTTTGACATCATTCCTACCTCACTTGCAGAAAATAGGATTCCGCCCATGTCATCAGAAATATAGGATCCGAAACATGAAATTGGTAAACCTCTGCTATTTCCAAAGTTTGTCCAAACTGGAGTAGATAAAGAATAATATCCCCTACCTAAATAACCATAGAATTTGTCTGCAAATCCTTCTATTCCTAATTTCTTTTCTGCAATATCTGCTATCTCACGCAATCTCTCTTTTGCAGTTTGTCCCTCTCCTAAGTATCCACGACTTAAGAAAAGTTGGCTATTTTCTGTTAGCCAATAAAAATCTTCTCTCATAATTGTCTCCCTTAATTATCTTAAAATAAATCGTCAGCTGTGATGCTTCTTGATCTCTTGGTATAGTTAACAGATCTCTTTTCAAAGAAGTCTACATGCTTTGTAGCTATAACTTCATCGTCAAACCAATCTGTCTTTTTAACTTCTTCTTCGTCCACTTCAAAAATTCTTTCAAGTCCTATTGCTTCTAAAGAATTATTTAATCTATTTTTAATGAATTCTTGAACTGTATATCTTGGCATAAAATCTAATTCGCCATCTTCAAAAATCCAATCTAATAATTCATGCTCTGAATTATATGCTTCTTTTACTAATTCGTAGATGTCATTTGCTAAATCATCATCGAACCATTTTGGTTTTTCTTCTCTAATAGTATTAATTAAATCTACACCAAATTCACCATGAAGTTGTTCTTCTTTTGATGTAGCCTCAATTACATTTGAAATGCCACTAAATAGATTGCTGTATTTATTAAATGACATAATAATTAAGAATTGACTAAATAAAGAAATATGTTCGATAAATGCTGAGAATAAAAGTATCGCTATTGCAAAATCTCTATCGCTTCCGGTTCTAGCATATTCATTATGTTTCTTCAAATAATTAACACGATTACTTAGTGCTGGAATTTCATCAATTTTCTCAAATTCACTATTTAATCCTAAAAGTTCTAATAAATGAGCATATGCATCACTATGTCTAACTTCTGATTCAGCAAATGTGTAACCAACATTCGCTAATTCTGGCTTAGGTAATCTCTTATATAGATCTCCCCAGAACTGCTTAACATCAACTTCAACTTGTGCAATTGCTAGCATTGAATTTTTGATAGCTGTTCTTTCATGTGGCTTAACATTAACCTTATAGTCTTGAATATCTGATGTGTAATTGTATTCTGTATGCAACCAGTATGAATGTTGTATAGCTTCTTTATATAGTTCAAGTTCTGGATATTCATAAGGCTTTAAATTCTTTCTAGGCTTAAATATATCTCTTCTTCTTTCTTTTTTTCTCTCTTCACGATATAAGATATATTTTTTAGCTGTATGTGTATGCCTATTTAACATTAAAACTTCTTCTACCTTATCTTGTATACTTTCAACATCTGCACTATCTGTGTCAAATGCTTCTACAACTTGAGTAGCTGCATCAAGAATATTCTGTGTTGTCATCTCTTCTGATTCTTGATTCGCTTTTGTTATCGCTATAATAATCTTTTCTTTATTAAAATCTACTATCTCACCATTTCTTTTTATAACTGTCTTAAGCATTGTAATCTCCTATAAATAATTTAGAATATCATTATATTCTTCGAACTCTATTATATTTCCATTAATTTCAATCTGTGGTAATTGTCTCAACCCTTTTGATAAAAGATTTTGACGAGCATCTTCATTCTCACTGATATTTAGTTCTTCATAAGAAATTTCTTTCATATCTAACCATCTCTTTAACATATTGCATTTTCCGCAACCAGTATTACTATATATTGTAATTTTTTTCTCCATTTTACTCTCCCTTAAAATCTTTAACTATGTATTATAATACAACAAAACGACCACTAAATTCAAAGTTTTTTTTAAAAAATAAATTTATTTTATATTTTCCGGCTAAATGTTGGAAATTAAACATTTATACTATATATCGTGTCATCTTTTCAAAATAGTCAATATATAGATTGTTTTTTTATACTTTTATATTTTCGGTTAAATTTTTAATAATATTGATATATGCAAGTTTGATTGATGTTCATAGTTTTTGTAATATAGATATTTCTGTATATATATTCTTTAAAATATTTTGAAAATATAAGAAATTTAAAATCAAATTTTAAATAATTGTTATAATTTAATATTTCACATAAATTTATTTAAAAATAAAATGTATCAATCTCTCCCGCAAAGGAAAAATTGATACATTTTGTATGAACTTATTATTAATCTACTAATATATCCAAAGCTTCTTCATTTGTTACGCCTAAGAAATAGTCGTTAATATTCACTTTGTTTATAATTTTTTTAATGGACTCTTTATCATATTTTGTTCCGATTAACATATTGGATAATTCTTGAACATCTTTTACACCAAAGAAGTCTCCAAAGAATTTAATATTTTCAATTACTCCCTTTATTACATTGATATTTGCTTCAACTTTTCCAGATGGTAATCTTCTATTTCTTTGTATTGTAAAGTCTGGATTAATTCCATATACCCAATCCCATGAGTCGTTCTTTTCAGCCTTTATAGCTTGAATTTTCTTCTCATCTTCCTCTGTTAATTCATATCTTGTCATATTGTATTTTTCATCCATATAGTCTCTTAACTTATGCATGAAATCTTCAGTAGTCCATGATTGATCTTCCATATGCTCTTTTATATTAGTTACTCTTGATCTTACAGATTTTTTGCCCTTAGACTCAATCTTGTCCTTAGAAACTCTTAGAGCTTTTGATAATACTGATAGATCCACATCAAATAGCATTGCACCATGATGCATAATTCTGTTACCTTTAATATATTGAGCATTTCCACTAAATTTTCTATCTCCAATTTGTAGATCATTTCTTCCTGTAAACTCAGCATCTACACCCATTTCTTTTAAAGTTTCAATTACAGGTTGACTCATAGATTTGAAGTCAAATGGTTCGGTGTTTTTATTAGATATTATTGTATAATTAAGATTATTATAATCGTGATATACAGCACCACCACCACTAATTCTCCTTACTATTTGAATCCCATGATCATCACAATATTCTTGATCAATCTCTTCTCTAGTATTTTGGTTTTTCCCAACCACAATACAAGGCTTGTTAATCCAAAGATAAAATACATCATCTTCTTTTGCTAATTCGTTAAACGCAAATAACTCAAGCGCTGTATTGTAAGCTGGGTCATTAGAATTTGATTCTATATAAATCATGTTTATTTTTTCTTAGGTAGGTGTATTGATCTATCTAAACAGTCTGCAATAGCTTCATATAAAGCTTCTGAGTATGTTGGATGTCCGTGCATTGCTTCAATAACATCATCTACTGTCATTTCTGTTTGAATTATAGTTACAGCTTCGTTAATTATTTCTGCTGCTGAAGGTCCTACTATATGAACACCTAATATTTCATGATATTTTGTATCCATAATTACTTTTACGAATCCTTCTGTTTGATCTGAACCTAAAGCTCTACCATTTGCAGCAAATGCGAATCTACCTACTTTAATGTCGTATTTCTTCTTAGCTTCTTCTTCTGTTAAACCTACAGTTGCAACTTCTGGGAATGTATAAACTGCTGATGGAATTGATTTTAGTGATACTTTCTTATTAGCACCCATTGCATTTTCTGCAGCTATTTCACCCATCTTAAATGCAGCATGAGCTAACATTAATTCACCATTGATATCACCAGGTGCATAGATGTCTGGGTCAGAGGTTTCCATAAATTCGTTAACTTTAATTCTTCCTCTTTCTTGTGCTAATTCAACTTCACCTAAACCTGTTAAGTTTGGTACACGACCAACTGAAAGTAATACATAATCAGCAACGATATCGTCTCCACCTTCTACTTTAACAACAATTTCATTTCCTTTTTCTTCAACACCTGCAAATCTAGCATTTGTTACTATATCAATTCCTTCTTTTTGGAATCTCTTTGTTACTACATCAGATAAATCTTTGTCTAATATATTTAGGATTCTATCTGCACTTTGTAAGATTGTAACTTTTGTTCCAAATGATGAGAATGCTTGTCCAATTTCACTACCTATAACACCACCACCAACTACAACTAGTCTATTTGGTAATACTTCTAAGTCTAAAATTGTATCTGATGTTAATACTCTTTCACTATCCATTCCTGGTAAGTCTAACATTCTTACGCTTGAACCACCAGCAAAGATAATCTTGTCAGCATCAATTATATGTTCACCTTCGTTTACGGAAACTTTCTTATCCTTTGTGATTGTTCCCCAACCTTCGAATAATTTAATTCCGTATGATTTTAATAGTCCAGCAACTCCACCTGTAAGCTTCTTAACTACATCATTTTTAACTTTAACTGTTTGTTGCATATCTACCTTGAAAGCATCATTTACTAATTTGATACCTCTTCTATCTGCTTCTTTAATATGGTTGATTATTTCAGCATTGTGTAGATATGTTTTTGTTGGAATACATCCTCTATTTAGACATGTACCACCAACTACGCTACCTTCAACCACTGCAACTTTTCCACCTAATTGAGCAGCTCTAATTGCAGCTACATAACCTGCAGGTCCACCACCGATAACTACAACGTCATAATCACCTTTTCTTTCTCTCTTTGGTGCTTGTGTAGTATCAGCTTTTGCAACTGATTCAGGCATTACTTCTTTTGGTAATTCTTCTTTTACTTCTTCTTTTTTATCTGAAGAACCTTCTGTTTCTGGAATTTCTTCACCAGGTTCACCAATCCAACCGATTGTTGTTACAACAGGAACTATTTCCCCTGCTTTATGAATAATTTTTAGTAAAGTACCAGAATCTTCCGCTTCTACTTCCATATTAACTTTATCTGTTACTATTTCTAATAAAGGCTCTCCAACCTTTACTTCATCACCTTCAGCCTTAAGCCATTGTACGATTTCGCCCTCTTCCATTTCTGAACCGGCTTTCGGCATGATTACTTCATATGCCATATATTTGCTCCCTTCTTAACTATAACAATAATCCAACTGGATTTTCTAAGTTTTGTTTTAATGTTTGCATGAATTTTGCACCTTCTAAACCATCGATAATTCTATGGTCAGCATTTAGTGAAATATTCATCATTGGTCTTACTACAATTTCATCATCAACTACTACTGGTTTCTTAACTGTTGAAGAAACTGATAGTATTGCTGTATTTGGTTGATTAATTATTGATGTAAATGATTCAACACCAAACATACCTAGGTTTGAAATTGTAAATGTTGAACCTTGCATTTCATTTGGTTTTAATTTTCCTTCAAGTGTAGCTTTAATTACTCTCTTTGATTCCACTACTAATTCGCTAAAGCTCATCTTATCTGCATCTTTAATTACAGGAACATAAAGTCCTTCATCTGTTCCTACTGCAATTGCAAGACTTACATAATTGTGGAATATAATTTCACTTTCATCTTCGCTTACTGATGCATTTACATATTTATGTTTTTGTAGTGCTTTAACTACTGCTAATGAGATATAATCTGTAACTGATGGTTTTTCACCAGTTTTTTCAAGAACTAAATCTACAGTTTGTTTTCTAAATGCTAATAGATTTGTCATATCGATTGCAACTGTTACTTGATATGTTGGTGATACTTGTGTAGATTCTCTCATTCTCTTACCAACAACTCTCTTGATTGCTGGCATCTTGATTCTTTCTTCTCTATCAGAATCTTGTGTTTCTGCTTCTTTTGTATCTTGAACTACAGCTTCAGCCTTCTTGTCTTGTTTATCTTCACCATGAAGAAGTGCTAATACGTCTTTCTTCATAATCTTTCCATTTGGACCGGAACCTTCAATAACTTCAACATTCAAGCCTTCAATATCAGCTATTCTTTGTGCTAATGGAGAAATTTTAACCATGCCATGTAATTTGTATTCTGTTACATCGTCAAGGTGAACCCTCCCCTTTGCTCCAGTACCTTTTACTTCTGACAAGTCAATATTATTATCTTTTGCATATCTTCTTGCGGCTGGAGTAGCTCTAAATTTTTTTGTTGCCATTGCTTCTCCTTTATTGTTTATTAACTGTCTTAAGAACTGCCTCTACAACTTTTTCCTTACTTGGTTGTACTGCTTTTTCAAGGTTTGGAGCTGATGGAACATGTGTATCAGCACTTGCTATACGGATTATTGGAGCATCTAAGAAATCAAATGCTTCGCTTTCAACTACTCTAGCAACTACTTCACCACCAAATCCTGATGTCTTGAATGAATCGTGAACAACAACTAATTTACCAGTCTTCTTCACTGATTCAAATATAATTTCTTCATCTAATGGAATTAATGACATTAAGTCTACTAATTCAACATCAATTCCTTGTCCCGCTAATTCTTCAGCTGCTTCTTCAGCAAGCACGAATGCTTTTCCCCAAGAAACGATAGTAATATCTTTACCTTCTCTTGCGATTTTACCTTTACCGATTTCTGCAATATTATCTTCACTTGCATCAACCATTCCTCTCATACCAAAATGAGTCTTTGGCTCTAAGTATACTACTGGGTTATTATCCCTAATAGCTGCTCTTAAAAGACCATATGCGTCATTTGGATTACTTGGAGCAACTACTTTAATTCCTGGAATATGTGTAAACCATGATTCTAATGTTTTGGAATGTTGTGATGAAGCTCCTGTACCTGCACCATTAGCCATTCTAAATACTACTGGAACTTGAACTTCTCCACCTAACATATATCTCATTGGAGCTGCTTGGTTAACAATAGCATCCATCGCAATTGTAACAAAGTCCATGAATGTTACGTCAACTATTGGTCTCAATCCAACTGATGCTGCACCTGTAGCTAAACCATTGATTCCAGCTTCTGAAATTGGTGTATCAACAATTCTTTTTGGACCAAATTCTTCTAGCATTCCTACTGTGGTACCAAAGTCACCACCAAATATCCCTACGTCTTCACCAATTAAAAATACATTTTCATCTTCACGCATTTCGTGAGTCATCGCTAACTTGATTGCTTCACGAAATTGCATTTCTTTCTTTTCACCCATTATCTGTCTCCTTTTCTAGCTTTAATCGATTAGTCTGCAAAGTTGTCTTCAAATGCAACACTCTCTTCTGGATATGGTGCATCCTTAGCAAATTCAACTGCTTCTTTTACTGCCTCAATTG
>CAMXYZ010000006.1 GCA_947253305.1 uncultured Helcococcus sp. | reverse complement strand
TCTAAATAGCTACAAATTCTATATTAAAGAAAATGAAGGAGATGCTTCTAAAGGTGTAATCTACTTCATCAGAGCTTTCAAATCTTGGCTATATGATGGCTCACCAATAAATGCTATAGATATATCAGATGATTTAAAATACATTGAAGATAATTTAGATAATGGACTATTTGAATCATTTATCAAAAATAATATATTAGATAATCCACACAAGGCTATAATCTCACATATACCAAAGAAAGATTTAAATAAAAATAAGGATGAAGAAGTCAGAAAATTCCTGGACGAAAAATTTGAATCTCTTTCAGAAGATGAGAGAAATAATTTAGAAGAAAAAAGAATTGAAATGGAAATTTTTCAAAATAAAGAAAATACACCAGAAGAAAAGGCTACAATTCCAAAACTTTCTAAAGATGATGTAGTTACAAAAATTAACCGTATTGATAGAGAAGTTTTAAATAAAGATGATTTTACATTAATAAAGCATAATCTACCAACTTCGGGTATCGACTACATAAGCCTATTATTCGATATAAATCACATAGTCGACAAGGAAGAAATTATGTATCTTTCACTTTTAACTCAAGTTTTAAGTATGATCGATACAAAAAACTTCAATTATTCAGATCTGAATAAGGAAGTATTCTTAAATTCTGATGGGATTGATTTTTCTATTCAACAATATGAAGACTATAAGACTAAAAAAATAAATAGAAAATTAAGAGCATCTATTAAGACATTTAGCGATAATGTTAAAACCTCTTTAGAAGTTCTCGATGAAGTTCTTAATAATACAATCTTTGAAAATGAAACTAGAATAAAAGAAATAATTTCAATGATTACTACAGGTTTTGAAATAAGACTTTATCAAAATGCTCATGCATTGATGATGGGAAGAGCTTTATCAAATCATTCAGAAATGAGTAATTATAATCAATATATATCAGGATTAGACTTCTACTTATTTATTAAGGAATTGAAATCTAAAGATGCTAAAGAAATATTAGATAAATTAAGTGAAGTATATGATAAAGCTATTAGAAAAAATAATCTAATAGTTAATACAGCTTCTGATTTTTCTTACGAAAATGATTTAATCGATAGTATTGAAGCTAGTGTAAGAAAATTATATTCAAAAGATTTTGAAGAAAAAAACTATGAATTTAATCCAAGTATTAAAAGAGAAGGATTCGCTACTTCTTCCGATGTAAACTATGTTTCCTACGGAAATAAATTACAAGGAGAATATGATAGCAAATTAATAATATTAAATAATTTAATTTCTACAGAATTTTTATTTAATGAAATTAGAGCAAAATCTGGAGCATATGGAGCTGGAGTTGTAATATCTCCACTTTCAACATTTGCAACATACTCATATAGGGATCCAAATATAACTAATACGCTTAAAGTATATAATGATATACCTAAATTCTTAGAAGAATTAAACTATACCGAAGAAGATCTGCTTCCATATATTATCGGTGGTGTTGGTAATTTAGATCCATTATTAACAGAAGCTCAAAAATCAAATTTTGATTTATCTCTATATTTAACAAATAAGGATTATGAGGTAATTGATAATTATATTAAAAATGCTTTAGAATTAACAATAAAAGACGTAAAATCATATGCTAGTTTGTTTGAAAAGACATTAGAATCTTCATCTCTAGCCATACTTGGTAATAAGGCTATAATTGAAGAAAATAAAGATTTATTTGATGAGATAATTGAATTATAGAAAAATATAAAATTTTAGTTGTATAATATGGTCTAATATTATAGAAAAACTGTAAAAAATAGAAGATTAACTTAAGGTGGATTATGGGATTTTCCTATGATAAATTATGGAAAAATTAATTGATGAAAATGTCAGTATGGAAATACTTTGTAGAATTTATAGGTGTTTTAAGTGTGATATATCGGAAGTATTGGAATATAGAGTGGAGGATTAAAGTTGCAAAGACATGACATAGTTATGAGAATAGGTAGTGAGTATCAAACAACTAATATAGAAGGGGGAGAATTCTCATATGTTCAAGCTGCAGGTTCTAAAAAGAAATTAGTCGAACTTTTAGGCTACACACCTGAACATTTTAAGGTTGATATTAGATTTGAAAACAAAGAAAGAGGAGTTGTTGTCTTAGTAGAAACAAAACAAGATTTTATTGAAGAAGATAAAGAACAACTAAGGCAATATGTCGATGAAGAAAAAATTTTGTTTAAAACAAAAAAATTATTGCAATATTAGCAAATACAAAAAATGATAAATTTAAAATATGGAAGAATAAAATATCAGATGAAACCTTATTAGATAATGAAAATGTAATAGACGCAATGAGCTATTACACTTCTCTATTTAACGCTAGTAAACAAAATGATAGAGAAAAAGTATTAAGAAATACTTATGCTCTTAATGAATTACTTCATAAGAAAGATATTCCCGAAAAGTTGAGGAGTCAATTTGTAGGGACATCACTTTTATATATAAAAGACGAAGTTAAAAATAGAGGTTTTATAACAATCGACGATAAAACAGCTGGAGTATTAAGTGAGCACTGGGAAAATAGCAAAGCTAGCGGGATTATTGGTGCTATAAAAGAAACGTTAGAAGACCTACTAGATGGTTCAGACAATAAGTCTAAAAAAATACAATTACTTCAAAATAATGTTTTAAATAATCAAAATGTAAGAGCCTTAAGCGTTTTTGATTGGAATGAAATATTAACATATATACTTAAAAATATATATGCCTATATTGATGAAGATTCGGATGAAGGTCAAGATATATTAAACTTATTCTTTATAGCTTTTAATAAGTACACCGGAAAAGCAGATAAGAATCAAGCGTTTACACCAGATCATATAACTGAATTTATGTGTAGGGTGACGAATGTTGATAGACACAAAAAAATCTTTGACGGTACTTGTGGATCTGGATCTTTCTTAGTCCAAGCTATGGTTAAAGAATTAGCGGATTGTGAAAATGCAAAGTTAACTGATTCAGAAAAGAGACTTAAAAGAGAAAATATCAAAAAAAATAACATATATGGTGTGGAGATAGAGGAAGTTGCATTTGGTCTATCTATAACAAATATGCTTATACATGGGGATGGAAATTCTAACATAAAATTGGGATCTCTTTTTGATATGGGAGATTTTTTTGTAGAAGCTAACCCTGATATTATTCTTATGAATCCACCATACAATGCTAAACCTAGGTCTATACCAGATAAATATAAAGACAGATGGACTGTTAAACAAAAAAATGGAAAAGAAGATCCAACAAAGGGATTTGTATTTGCTGAATTTATATCAGATTGTGTAAGTAAAATGAATTATAATAGGATTCAAAATGGAGAGTCAAAAAAGGAAGTTAAATTAGCAATTCTATTACCTGTTGCTGCCGCCATAGGTTCTAATTCAGTACTTAAATTAGCAAAAGAAAAGATGCTTGAAGAAAACACACTAGATGCGGTGTTTACTCTTCCTAATGAAGTTTTTTATCCTGGAGCATCTGCATCTGCTTGTTGTATGGTATTTACACTGGGTAAACTCCATGTTTCATCGGATGGAAGCATTAAAGAAACGTTTTTCGGATATTATAAGGATGATGGTCATGTCAAAAGAAAAAACCTTGGTCGTGTAGAACAATTTTCTAATGATGACCACTCATTGTGGAAAAAAATTGAAGAAAAGTGGCTAGATCTATTTAGAAATAAAAAAGTTATTGATGGTTTAAGTGCAACAGCTCCTGTATCACATGAAGACGAATGGTTAGCTGAAGCCTACATGAAAACAGATTATTCCACTCTAACAGAAGCGGATTTTGAAAAAACTATTAGAAATTATTATGCTTACACTATAAAGGAGGCAAGAAGTTGAGTTTTATGGATACTTCTGATTGGAAAGATTTTATTATAGGCAAATTATTTAAAATTAAAAGAGGAAAAAGGTTAATTGAAGAGGATAGAGAAAATGGAGATGTTTTTTACTTTTCAGCATCACAGGATAATAATGGATTAACAGATAAAATAGCTAATCCTTTATTCGTAGAAAAAAATTCTTTAATTTATTCTACTTTTGGTGACTGCTACTATGTTGAAGGAGAATTTACAGCAAGTGATGAAATTAGTATTTTACAAAACGATAACTTAAATAAACACATAGGTCTTTTTATTGCAACTATTATTAATAAGAATAAATATAAATATGCATATGGAAGGAAAGCTTTTCAAAATAAATTTGTTAACGAATCGATTAAATTACCAATAAAAAAGGATGAAAATAATTCTTATTTAATAGATCAATATAAAAAATACTCAGATGAAGGTTATATTCCCGATTGGGAATATATGGAAAAGTTCATAGAAAGGCTTGAAACTAGAGAGAGAGTCAAGGCTCTATTAGGAATGCGTTAAAAACAGAGAATAAGATTGAAAAAGTACCAGAATTAAATATCAATGACTGGAAAGAATTTAAGATTGACAATTTATTTAATTTATATAATGGCAAAGGAATAACACAAGAAGAAATAGATGACAATCAAGGAACATTAAATGTAGTTCAAAGTGGAGAAGAAAATAATGGAATTTTAGAATATATCAATTTTAATTATGTTAAAGAAATGAATTATACTTATTCACTGGGTCCATGTTTAACCGTTGCTCGAACAGGCTCAGCAGGATATGTATCTTTTCAAAGAAATGGTTGTGTAGTGGGAGATTCTGCTAAAATTTTAATTCTTAAAAAAAATAATATATTGAGCGAATATTATTTATTTGTTCAAGCAGTAATGAGCAAGTTAAGATACAAATACTCATATGGTAGAAAGGTAACGGAAGATAAATATCTAAATGAAACAATAAAATTGCCAATTCAAAGAGATAAAAACCACAAGCCCATAATTGATGAAACAAAAAAATATTCAGATAGAGGATATATGCCTGACTGGAATTTTATGAAAAGCTATATCAATTCTCTTCCGTATGGAGATAAAATATGAAATTTAAGTTGAAAAAGATGTATATCCATCAGCCATTATCGGTATTGCTGTAAGTTGTTATTCTAATTCTAACTATTGTGGAGTCGAGTTCTGTGACGCTGTTGGATATTCTGTAGATATGATAATTTATGAAACAAAGGAACTCGAATTACCTTAAACACACTTGTTTTTTATAATCTAAAGGCTGTGAGCATTTAAACTCACAGCCTTTTATCTTGCAACCTAAAGACACTCTGAATCAGTTTTTCTAAAATCCCTAATTTAATGAGCCTTTGTGGTTGCTTTTTTAGTGGATTCGAATATAAGCAGTTTGGACTTCTTATAAGAAAATATTAAAAATAAAAAACTAGAGACAAATATTATAAATGTCTTTGGTTTAAATTTTCTGGTCACTTATACTGTTTCCTTAGTTATTATATCTACAATTCATATCCTTGTTCTCTAGCTATTTCTGCTAATTCTGCTCTAGCATCTATTTGTCCTGCTGCTCTTGAAACTACTTGTTTTGTAAACTTATCTAATGGTTTACTATCATCTCTAAGATCATAATAAGTCTTCATTTCACTATCATATTCTTCTAAAGAATCGTGATAATTATCTACTTCTTCATATCTATCGTGGAACACTCTGAATTTTTTATTCATTCTTGGCTTTAGTTGAGGTTCTTGATTTGGATATCCTATAGCTAATCCAACTACAGGCATAGTTAATTTTGGTAATTCTAGTCTTTCTATAGTCTTTCTAGCGTCATTTAATATTGAGCCTAAGAAAACTGTACCTAGTCCAAGAGATTCTGCTGCATTAACTACATTTTGAGCCATTATTGCTGCATCTGTATATGCTGCGAAAAATCTATCAGCATCATTTTGATAGTCCTCATTGCCTTGTGCTTCTTCTACAATTTTACTATTTCTATAATTATCAGCTATAAATATTAGTAATAAAGGTGCATCTTTTATATATTGTTGATGTGCTACATCAGCTAGAGCTTGTCTTTTTTCTGGATCATCTAATTTAATGATTGACGCAGCTTGCATACCTGTAGATGTAGCTGTTTGCATTGCAACATCTAGTAATGTATCTACTATTTCTTGATCAAGTTCTATGTTTTTCTAATTTCTAATCGATCTATGATTTAATATATCCTTTATAGTTTTATTAGTCATATTTCACCCTCACTTCTATTTTGTTCCGAACAATCTATCTCCTGCATCACCTAGTCCTGGGACTATATATGCTGTTTCATTTAATTCTCTATCCAGTGCAGCTAAATATATATCTACATCTGGATGTTTTTCTTGTATTTCTTTTACACCTTCTGGAGCACCAACAATACATATTAGTCTAATTGATTTACATCCTTGTCTTTTTAATTCATCAATGGCATCACTTGCGGAACCACCTGTTGCAAGCATTGGATCTAGAACGAATATATCTCTTTCTGATACATCACTTGGAAGTTTTGAATAATAAGGTACCGGTTTTAAAGTGTCATGATCTCTATACATACCTATATGTCCAACTTTTGCTGAAGGAAGTAAACTTAGCATTCCATCAACCATTCCTAGTCCAGCTCTTAAAATTGGAACTAATCCTAATTTTTTACCGGAAAGTCTATATCCAACTGTTTTTTCTAATGGAGTTTCTAATTCATATTCTTCAAGTTCTAGATTTCTACAAACTTCGTAACACATTAATTGAGATATTTCAGTAGTAACTTTTCTAAATTCATTAGTTCCTGTATGTATATCTCTTAAAATGCTTAGTTTGTGATTTATTAAAGGATGTTCTAATACTGTAAGATTGCTCATCGCTCCTCCTGTAATTTTTTATAATTCTAATTTGTCAATTCTTCTTTGATGTCTTCCAGCTTCGAATTTACTTTCTATGAAATTATCGACAATATCTTTAGCTAGCTCATCACCTATAATTCTAGCGCCCAAATTAAGAACATTTGCGCTATTATGCATACGTGATAATGATGCACTTAAAGGATCTGAACAAAGTGCAGCTCTAATTCCTTTTACTTTATTGCATGCTATATTCATACCAATTCCAGTTCCACAGATGCCTATACCAATATCAGCAGTATTGTCTAAAACATGCTTTGTAAGTTTTTTTGCATAATCTGGATAGTCTACTGATTCTAAACTATCTGTACCTTCATCAATTACTTCATGACCTTTTTCTAATAAATATGATTTAATTTCTTCTTTTAAATCATATCCTGCATGATCAGATGCTATACTTATTTTCATTATAACCTCCTTACATTTTCTGAAGCAGATTTTTTAAGGCGATTCATTATACTTAAACCGTAACCTTTCTCTTCTACTCCTCTTACTACTATTAAATCTAGATTTTTGTGATCTAGATTTCTTAAGCTGTCAAAAAGTATACTTCCCATATACTCTAAATTATTTTTATTCCCCATATATATTATATTATATGTGTCAAAAAAATTCTTATCATTATCAAAAGTCATAATTCCAATATTAGAATTCTCTTTTAATAATTTATTTACTTCTGTTCTAAAATCATCATCTGAACCAATTAATACTAATACTTTGGTATTTGGCGCATAATGTTTGTACTTTTGTCCCGGAGATTTTGGTGTTGAATCTTTATCTATTATCGAATCATCAATATCGACTCTTTCCCAGTATCTTTCTAACTTTTCTTTAGTAAAATATCCAGGTCTCAATATCTTTGGTATATCAGAAGTTAAATCTAATACAGTTGACTCTATTCCTATTTCAGAATTTCCACCATCTATTATCGCATCAATTCTACCATTCATATCTTCATATACTGAAGCTACACTTGTAGGAGATGGCTTGCTTGATAAATTTGCAGATGGTGCCGCCAATGGAGTCTCACATTTTTCAATAAATCTTCTAGTTAATTCATTGCCAGGTACTCTTATAGCCACAGTATCAAGCCCAGCGCTTACTTCGTCTGGGATTATACTCGATTTTTTTACTATGACTGTCAGTGGACCTGGCCAGATTTCTTTTAATATTTCAATATTTTGTTCGCTTAAATCACTAGATAATCTATAGATATCATTAATATCAGATATATGTAATATTAAAGGATTATCCATAGGTCTATCCTTAGCTACAAATATTTTTCTTATAGCTTTACTATTTAAACCATCCGCTGCTAATCCATATACGGTTTCGGTTGGTATTGCTACCAGACCACCTGATTTAATGATTCGTGCTGCAATATTTAATTCTTCTTCATTATATCCATCAAATATCTTAGTTTTTTTCATCCTGAACTCCTTAAATTATTTTATCATATATGAGAAAAATTTAAATTATTTATTGAAATTTCCTTTGCTTTTTTGATAATGAATGAATTTATAAATATTAATATATAGTTTTGAATCAATTCAATAAATATATTACTATTTTTTCAGCATTTATTTTATTATTTTTAATATATTTTAGCTTTATTATTATGAATAAATATGTCATAAACTTGACAATATCGAGTTAATCTGTGAATATTATATATATAGATAAAATAGGAGGAAAGAAAAATGGATGATTCCCAAAAGAAAATTAAATGGTACGCGCTCGCTTTCATGTGTTTTTCAACCCTTTGGGGATTTGGAAACGTAGTTAACGGATTCGTATTCTTTAATGGTATTCAGGTAATCTTTTCATGGCTACTGATGTTCGCATTATACTTTATTCCTTATGCGCTTATGGTTGGTGAACTAGGTTCAGCATTTAAAGATCACGGTGGTGGAGTTACTTCTTGGATACAAGAAACTTCAACTACAAAGTTAGCTTATTATGCAGGTTGGACATATTGGGCAGTACATATTACATATATAGCTTCAAAAGGTTCAGGTGGACTAAAAGCACTATCTTGGATAATATTTCAAGATGCTCAAACTTATGACTCAATGCCAACAATTTATATTCAATTAGCAACATTAGCTATATTCTTAATATTTTGTTTCATAGCGTCAAAAGGACTTAATCCATTAAAGAATCTAGCAACTATCGCTGGTTCTTCAATGTTTGTTATGTCAATATTATTCATATTAATGATGTTTGCAGCACCAGCTATTAATCCTAATGCAACATATTTAAAAATGGATTGGAGCTTTAATAAATTAATACCGACAATAAATCTTCAGTATTTGGCAAATCTTTCAATACTAGTATTTGCAGTTGGTGGTATTGAGAAAATATCTCCATATGTTAATAATACAGATGGTGATCCAGCAAAGAACTTCCCTAAAGCAGTTATATTCGCAGCAATAATGGTTGTAGTTTGCGCTATATTTGGTACTATCGCTATGGGAATGATGTTTGACCCAAATATCATCAATGAATCTCCACAACAATTTGATTCATATCTATCAAATGGTGCATATTGGTCATTCCAAAAGCTTGGTGAATATTATGGAGTAGGAAATACATTCTTAATAATTTATGCTGTTGCTAATTTAATAGGACAACTTTCAACATTATTATTAAGTATTGATGCTCCTTTAAGAATGTTATTAGATGACGAAAACACAAAGAGATATATACCTAAATCTCTACTAAAGAGAAACAAGCACGGAGCCTTTGTAAATGGAATCTGGATGATAGTCATATTATGTTCAACATTAATATTATCTCAAATCCTAGTTCCTGGGGCAGCTACAGTATTAAAACAATTAACTAAATTAAATTCAATTACTATGCCATTAAGATATCTATGGGTATTCTTAGCATATGTATTTTTAAGAAAAAATAATGAAAAATTCAAGAGAGATTATGTATTTGTAAAAAATAATGTGGTAGCAAAATTCTTTGGATGGTGGTGTTTCTTCGTAACATTAGCATCATGTATATTAGGTATGTATTCAGAAGATCCTCTTCAATTAGCACTTAACGTACTAACACCTCTAATTCTAATCGGACTAGGTATTATATTACCAATGATTAGAAAGAGACAAGATGAAAAAGAAGCTATGCAATAATAAAAAATAAAGGCGATGTTGCAGATTAGTTAAAACTATTCTGCTCATCACCTTTTAATTCTCAGTTTATACGACAATTATTATTCTTGCATACGATTAAAATTAATTATAATGATTTTTACAAATCTTATATAATCCTTTCTATTTTTGAGAACCATCTCATTTATTATCTTAATTATTTTTGTAGTTTTATTATTCATATATATAATAGTTTAATAATATAAAACACATTGTAGAAATAATAACACCATCAAATATAGAACTTATAAATAAATGATCTAATTTCTGAGATACTATAATAGTATTTGGAATAATCAAAATTCCAGATAGAATTAATAAATAAATTCCACTATTTTTTTTAAACTTAGAATCTCTGTTAAAATACATTGAACATACAAATAATATTAAAAGTAAAATTGTACTCTTAAACGAAGAATTTATTTCATTTAATAGGAAATATGAAAAAATGATTAAGGAATAAATTAAAGAATATATTGCTTTTTTCACCATTTAACCCTTTCTATTATATTAAAAACTTTTGGGTAATCTCCCTTTAGATTTTCATATATACACTGTCTTATCGCCTTTATTTTTCGAGTTTCTAACAATTACAAATTTTCTGACCAATATTTATCATGCGCATTAACAAAAGATACATAAATATCTAAAAAAAGTAAAGGAAGAGCGGCTATCATTGCTTTTCTTCCAGAAATTCCTTTATGAGCGAGTAATGCGGCTAAACCAGCTTCAGCTCCTCTCATTGTTAACACATTTACATATTTTGTCCAAGCTGGGACACCTACTCTAGATTTTACATCAGATAATGTCCATGTCTTACAAGGTTTTAGAAGTTTTCTATCTGGAGTCTTAGGTTGTTCTGGAGTAACAAAAAAGGGTTGTATCAATACTTTTCTTAATTCTAAAGAACATCCTCCTAGAGGTTTTTCAAGTTCTTTAAGCATTGGCTGAATTTGTGTGCTAACAATATAATCCAAATATATTTTATTTTCAGCAAGATTCTTTGGCATTTTAGTAGTAATAATTCTGTCTTCATCTTCATATATAGTTACTTCAACTTCTGTAATATCATTATTCGCTAATGATATTATAGGAATTATAATATTGCTAACTAACATAATAGCTAAAACAAAACTAAAAATTTTTAACGTTTTTTTCATATTGATATCCCCTCCTAATATTTGATTAATAAAATTATAATTTATTTACTTATATATGTCAACGTTTTCTTTGTGCTGTCTCTTTACACGATATATAACTTTATAAGAATAAATCCACAATTGTATATTTGTACTAATACACCAAAATAATAAAGGATAATACAGCATAAAAATTACCTACCCATACGGAGAGAAAAGGAACAAAGTAATACCAGAGTAAGCTTTAATGTAACTCTGGTATTAGATATAAGTTTATGTGGATACCTTATTTTAAGGCTCTAATATATTTTTGTAATTATAAATTTGTTAAACTTCACCTTTATTCATCTAAATCTATCTTCTCAAATTCTTTTATATCTTTTACTCTATAGAAATGATCTTCTTCCAATAAATAAATTGGGTCGCAATGTATAGAAAGTTCTACTCCAAGTTTTTTATATACATTTAATTCTACTTCATTTATAATCTTATGCATTGAAAACATATCAATATTGGCAGGTACTTCAACATGACAAGAACCATAAAATTTTCCTGGACCATATTCATGAATTTCTATCTTGTGAACTCCCTCAATATATTTTCCCTGTAAAATGATATCCCGCATCTCATCTCTCATGGACTCTGGAATCTGCTCACCTAATAGGATAACACCAGTTTCTAATATTAGGTCTAGTCCAGTCTTAAATACAATTAATGATATAATTACACCGATATAACCATCAATATTGTACCCTGTATAAATATATACTAATATTGAAATTAGAACAAAACTTGTAGCAAATACATCATTAATACTATCTTTAGCTACACCGGAATTTAATACTGATTCTGCTTTTTTTGCCACATATCTATTGTAAAAATACATATACATTTTTAATAGTATTGAAATTACTAATATTATTATTGTATATTTTGAATATTTAATTGGATCTGGTAAAATAATGCTCTTTACTGCAGAAATTAGTAATTGTATCGATACTACAAGTATGAATACACCCACAAACATAGTCACCACATATTCAGTCCTACCATGACCATAGGGATGATTTTCATCAGCCGGCTTATTAGATATAATTGCACCGATAATAGTCACAATGGAAGTAAGTGAGTCGGATAAATTATTTATCGAATCTGAAATTATCGATATTGAATTAATAAATAGCCCTATTGTAAGCTTTATAATAAATAGAAAAATATTAATAATAAGTCCCATTATTCCAGAGAGTTTTATTAAATTATCTCTATTTTCTTTTATTGTGAAATCATCCGATTTAATGAATTTTTTGACTAAAAAATTAAACATCCTAATCCTTCAATCTATCGATCACTTCTTTTAACTCTTCTTCATTATCTACGATATACTCCGGTTTTAATTCTTCTAATTGTTCTCTCGTTCTAAATCCCCATGTCACCGCTATCGCATGAACTCCGGCATTTTTAGCAGTTTCCATATCTACATCACTATCTCCTATATAGCATGCTTCTTCTTTCGTCACGCCATATTTTTCAATAATATCATTTAGAACTGTAGGATCTGGTTTAGTAGGAGCTCCTGGTTTAATTCCTTCAATTTCATCGAATATACCTTCTTCAAATATATCGGACATAACTTTAATTAGAACATCGTGTGGCTTGTTAGAATATGCCACTAATATATATCCTTCTTCTTTTAATTTTACTAGTAGTTCTTTCATACCTGGATATGGTTTAGTTAAATATGAAGGTTCCTTTTCATATCTTTTCATATAATATTCTAAAATCTCGTCTGTAAGATTTTTATCATAAATATGATTATATGGAAAAATAAGTGCTTTTTCGATTAAATATTTTGATCCATATCCCAATATCTTCTTAAAATATTCCCTGTCATCAACTCTATAAAAACCATTCTCATGTAAAGATTCATTTACATGATGTATAATTGAATCTAATGTATCTAAAACTGTACCATCAACATCAAACGCTAATAATTTCATCTTTTCCCTCCAAATTCATATAGCCCTATTGAAACTGCAATAGGTAAATTCAAACTATCAACTTCATCACTTTGCGGTATAAATATCTTTTCCCCAAATTTTTCAAATTCATTAGGAAGTCCCGCTCCCTCATTCCCAAATACTAGAGAATATGGTGAAGCTAATTTTTTATTAAATATACTATCTTTCATATCATTAGAAAGCATAAACATATATAATTTATTATCGAATTCTTCCATGTATTTTTCAATTGTATCATAATGGGTAAATCTTATCTTGAAAAAAGCACCCATAGACGCCCTTATCACCTTAGGATTATAGATGTCTGCAACATTTCCTATAAGTGCTAAATCCTTGTATCCAAAAGCGAGCATCGAGCGAATTATAGTTCCTAGATTTCCCATATCAGATATATCATGTAAAATTATATGATTATTTCTCTCTAATTTGTAATTTTTCTTTTCAAATACTCCAACTAGATAAGTATTTTCTTTATTAGATATTCTTTTTATTACATTTGGTGCTATCTCGTAATAAATATTTTTATCTTCTAATTCTTTAATTAAATTTTCTTTATCATTATATTTATCGTCAATAAAAATCGCAATAATATTGTAATTATTGCTTCTAATGAGTTCTAATGTAGGAAAAGCTCCAAATGTGTAAGAATGCTTATCATTTTTTTTATATTTTTTAAATTTTTGCATATTTTGCTCCTTTTATTATTTTATCACAAAAATTTAGCATTTATGTAATTCTTATTATATAATTAAAACAACAGAAATTATGGAGGATAATATGTTACAAAATAGAAATTTGTCACTCTTAATGGACTTCTATGAATTAACTATGGCAAACGCTTATTATGTCAGCGGTTATAAAGATACAATTGCCCATTATGATCTTTATTTTAGAAGTGCACCAGATGATGCAGTATTCGCTATTACAAGTGGACTAGATAGTGTAATTGAATATATCGAAAATTTACATTTTACAGAAGAAGAAATTGAATTTTTAAGAAGTAAAAAAATATTTGACGAAGGATTTTTAGAATATTTAAGTGATTTGAAATTCGAATGTGATATCAGAGCAGTTAGAGAGGGTTCAGTTGTATTTCCAAATGAACCATTAATAACTGTTAGAGGACCTTTCATACAGGCCCAATTACTTGAAACAATGCTACTTTTATTAGTTAATCATCAATCCATGGTTGCTACAAAGACAAATAGAATTGTAAGGGCTGCAGATGGAAAAGCTGTTATGGAATTCGGTTCAAGAAGAGCACATGGAGCAGATGCTGCAAACTACGGTGCAAGAGCGGCCTATATTGCTGGAGCTGTAGGAAGTGCAAATACATTGACAGATTTTGAGATGGCTATTCCAGCATTTGGCACTATGGCCCATTCATGGATTCAATCTTTTGATAATGAATATGAAGCATTCAAAATATATGCACAAACATATCCTGATGATACAGTATTATTGGTAGACACTTATAATACTCTTAAAACTGGAGTACCAAATGCAATAAAAGTATTTGATGATGTTCTTAAACCATTAGGAAAGAGACCAAAAGGTATAAGGCTAGACTCTGGCGACTTAGCATTCCTATCAAAACAAGCTAGAAAAATGCTTGACGAAGCTGGATATGAAGACTGTAAAATAGTAGCTTCATCTAGTCTAGACGAATTCAAAATACAAGATATCAGACTTCAAGGTGGACAAATTGATTCCTATGGAGTTGGTGAAAGATTGATAACTTCAAAATCAAATCCAGTATTTGGTGGTGTATATAAATTAATTGCAATTGAAAGAGATGGAAAAGTTATTCCTAGAATTAAGGTATCAGAAAACATCTCTAAAATTACCACACCTGGTGTAAAACAAGTTTATAGAATATACGACAAGAATACTGATAAAGCAAAGGCGGATTTAATTACATTGGTAGATGAAGAAATTGATGAGAGCCAACCTCTAACAATATTCCACCCTCTATATACTTGGAAAACTAAGACCTTTAACGAGTTTTATGTAAAACCTTTATTAGTGCCAATATATGAAAATGGTAAATTAGTATATGATAGACCAAATATAGAAGAAATTAGAGAATATTGTAAAAATGATGTAGACACACTTTGGGATGAATATAAGAGATTCGATCATCCTCAATTATATAAAGTTGACTTATCAAAACAACTTTGGGAACTAAAGAATACTTTATTAAATGAAGTTAATAGAGATTTTAGAAAATAGATTGGAGTAGAGATGATATATACTGTAACTCTTAATCCTTCATTGGATTTAATATATACAACAAAAAAAGATAATATTGAAGAATATATTTTATCAAGCAAGACCATGAGATTTCCTGGTGGTAAAGGAATTAACACTACCAGAATGCTTAATAATTTAGGAATACCGAGCATGGCGACTGGATTTTTAGGTGGAAATACAGGACAAGTTATAAAAAACTGGTTTATTCAAAATCATGTAGATTCTAATTTCATAGATATTGAAGATGAAAATAGGATCAATACGAGAATTAGAACTCCAAAATCACAGTATACAATAGAAGGAGTTTCTCCAAAAATAAGTGATGAGCAACTAAATGATTTAATTATCTATCTTTCAAAATTGAGAGAAGGAGATATATTGGTTATGGGTGGTTCAATTCCTAATAATTGTGATCCAGATATCTATATTAGGCTTACAGAGATAGCTAGGGCAAATAAAGCCGACTTCGTAATAGATGTCGATGCTAAATCTATGAAGAGATTGCTTTCATATCGCCCACTATTGATAAAACCAAATATTAATAATCTAGCTAAAATGTTCGATGTAGATGAAATTAATACAGAGGTTGATATACTTAAATATGGTAAAAAATGTATCGAATTAGGTGCGAAGAATGCTATAGTTTCAATAGGTAAAGATGGTTCTTATTTATTTACAGAAGACAATAAGGTATATAGAGCATATGGAGTTGAGGGGAAGGTTGTAAATTCTTTCAATTCAAGAGATGCAATGATTGGTGGATTTATCGGAGTATATATGAGACTGCATGAGCCTGTAGAAGCATTTAGAATGGCTGCAGCTGCAGCTTCTGCAACAGCTTTTGTAGAAGACTTAGCAGATAAAGATTTAACCCATGAAATTTATGATAAGACAAAAGTAGAAGAAATTCTTTTATAGATAATACTTAATTAAAATATTTTTTAGATGAAAAGGCTATGAGTTTGATGCTCATAGCCTTTTAGAATTTACTCTTCACTATCATCAATTGATGAGAATGATATATTATTTTCTATTAATTTTCTGAGTATTTCTTCTCTCATAATTCTTTGTGCATCCCATTGCATTCCATTATCAGTAAATCCTACGATTAAAAATTTATAACTGAAATCCCCAATATCCTCTACACCTTTAATTTCAGGATCTTGAGTAAAATACTCAAATCTTTTCTTTGTATTTTCAAGACCTTCATTTATAGCAGATTTAACAAACTCCAAATCTTTAAAACTCGTAACACTTACTATCGCAACAGCTCTCATTGGATTTATCGAATTATTTATTACTGTCTTTATTTCACTATTTGGGAATATTATCTCTCTACCATCAATATCATGTAATTTTGTAATTCTAAATCCTATAAAATTAACAGTTCCTGTGATTCCATTAATCGTTACTAAATCTCCGATATTAAATTGGTCTTCAATTAGTAAAAATGAACCATTTATTATATCTTGAACTATAGATTGGGATGCAAATGCTATTGCAAAACCACCTACCCCAGCTACTGCAAGTATTGAGGAAGTATTGATATTAAAAACATTTAAAATAGATGTAATCATAAAGAAATATATTAAAATATTTAGTACATTCTTAACTACTGAAAGTACTGTCATCGCCTTAGTCTTATGTTTAAGACTATTTACTCTTTTATTTATTTGTTTTTCAAAAAGAGTGTCTAATATTTTCCTTACAATCATAGCAAATAATACTATTAATGCAATCCTAATTGTTATATATAATGGACGATTTTCTTGAATTTTTACTATTAGTTCTTTTATTGTTTCCATAGTCTCCCTTAATATGCATTTACTCTTTGAATCTTATTTTCAAATATAATATAGAATTCATTATCTCTAGTGTACCAATCCAACCATTCAGAAATACCATCTTCAAGTATATTTTCATTTTCATATACTATAGCTTTATCTTTTGATAATAAAAATATTGAATTATTTAAGATTTTAACCTTGTCTATCTCTCTGCCAAGATCTCTTCTAGAGATTTCTTCCAAATTTTTATCAAATACTATTAATTCCTTGTCATTAACAATAGCAATCTTATCTTTATTGATATCTACAGCAGTAATGTTTACAAAAAACTTCTTTTTTAGTATAGAATTATCTTCTATTAAATATAAATATCTATTTGATAATAGTATTATATTATCCCCCATAATCTTAGTTCTTAAAAATACTTCATCCGAGCTAAATAAATTAAATGAATTTTCTTCTCCATTAGAAATAGTAAATCTTGAATTTATATTATTATCCTTTTGATTTAATTCTATTAGAGAATAATCCTTTCCAGATTGTGAAAAGCTAATTGGATTATTAATACCATTAATTTCTTTTAAAGTCGATAATTTATTAGATAATATTATGATTGAATCTTCGCAATATATAATTAATTCTTTATCAATATATTGCGATTTTACAGGTTTAGAATCTAATTTTGTATTTCTTTTTTCTTCGCCTGTGTGTCTATCTATAGACGATATACTACCATCGTTTTTTATAATATAAATGTATTTATCATAAACTATATCGGCAATATCCTTAGCTTCAATGTCGAATAGTAGATTATTATCTTGCTTAAACCCCTTCAATCTATCATCTTCTAATTTATAGTAATCGTTTGAAATTACTCCTATAAATTTTGATTTAGAATTTGAACTAGTACTAAATACTTCAACATTAGAATTTAATGAATTAAATTTATATATCTTATATCCAACAAATGCAGCTATTACCAACACTATTATTAATATAATTTTCCATAGTGTAATTTTTTGTTTCATAATTTCCTCTTTTAGTGTTAAGCTAAATAATTAAAAAACTAGAAAATATAATAATACGATTATTCCAAGTACTATTCTGTAATAACCAAATACTGAAAAATCATGTTTTTGTATATATTCTAAGAATTTTTTAATTACAATATATGCAACTATGAATGAGATAATAAATCCTAGTGCTATTAATCCCCATTGTGTTGAACTTAGCCCAGTAACTTTAACTATCTTTAATAAAGTTGCTCCAAACATTGTTGGTATAGCTAAAAAGAATGAAAAATCTGCTGCAGCTTTTCTATTTAATCCAAGTAAAATACCACCTATTATTGTAGCTGCTGATCTTGATGTTCCCGGCCACATAGCTAATACTTGGAAACACCCGATTAATAATGCTGTTTTATATGTAACATCAAATACATCTGTAATCTTAAATTCTTTCTTATTCGCATTTTTCTTTTCAATTAATATTATTATAATACCGTAAAATATCAATGCTATCGCTACAGGTATTGGATAAAATAATAATTCATCTATATAATCATCAAATAAGAATCCTAATACTGCTGCTGGAAGTGTTGCCACGATAATTTTTAGCCATAATGTGACTGTATCATTATTGTTAAACCAGTAATATGTCTTATTTACAAATTTTTTCCAACCACTCATTTGTTCGATAGTCTCTGGATATTTTTTATTATGTATCTTATCAACTCCGAATGGATTCAATTTATCAAAATATATCGCTATAACTGCAAGTATCGCTCCTAATTGTATTATGACCATAAAAGCATTTGAGAATGCTTGTGGTTCAAGTCCTACGAATTGATTAAATAATATTAAGTGTCCTGTTGATGATACAGGTAAAAATTCTGTAATTCCTTCAACAATACTTAATATTATTACTTTAATAATCTCTAACATTTATACTCCTTAAATTGTATATTCACTAAATTATGGATTAATTTTATCATATTTAGCATATAAATACTTTATTATTTATGATAAGGTTCATTTTTTATAATTTTAAAACTTCTATAAATTTGCTCTAATAATATAACTCTCATTAATTGATGAGGAAAAGTCATCCTTGAAAATGATAATTTCAAATTACTCATATCTTTAATCTTATTTGATAATCCATGAGATCCACCAATTATAAAACTAATATTTGAATAACCATCAACAGCTAGATTCTCAATAGCCCCTGCAAGTTTTTCTGAAGAGAATTCTTTACCTTCTATACACAAACTAATTATATAGGCCCTTTCATTTAACTTTGAAATTATATTTTCAGCTTCCTTCTCCATACCTTCTTCAATTTGAGCTGCTGATGCATTGTTTGGAAGTTTGTGTTCTGGAACTTCTATAATATTTAAATTTATATATGTTTTTAATCTTTTGGAATATTCTTTTATTGCATCTGTAAAATATTTCTCCTTTATGCTTCCAATAGAAATTATATCTATATTCATTTATAATTTCCTCCCAAATCCTTAAACTCTCCAGCTTCAAATTCCTTAGCTACATCCAATTTAATGTCTCTATTTACAATTACACCTAATTCTGTGAGTGTATTATTCATATTTTCAAAGGCCACTTTTTCAGTATTATTTGTCTTACTTAGATGACCAAGTATAATATGCTCTCCATTTCCTTCAATTATATCCTTAACTATTGTCGAACTTGCATCATTTGATAAATGCCCTTTTTCTCCCTTAATCCTATATTTTAACTCTATAGGATATGGTCCATTTTCAAGCATATCTAAATCGTGATTACTTTCTAAAACTAATACATCTGAACTTCTTATCGAGTCTACTATCGTTTGATTTACAATACCTGTGTCAGTCAATACACTAATTTTTTGATTATTATTATAAAAAATAAAGAAAACTGGATCTACGGCATCGTGAAATATACTTACAGACTGAACATCCATATCCTTAAATGTAAAAAAAGTATTTGATTTAAATACTAATATATTCTTAGGACTTATAACGCCAATTTTTTTCCTCATTGCAAGCCATGTAGCTTCATTGGCAATTATTGGAATATCAAATTTCCTACTCATGACACCTACCCCTTTTATATGGTCTATATGCTCATGAGTTACAAATATAGCATCTAAACTTGTAGGATTAACCCCTATATTCGTCAGTAGTTTAACTGCTAATTTTCCTGTAATTCCACAGTCTACAAGAATTCTAGCCTTGTCAGATTGTATATATATTGAATTTCCTGTAGAACCTGATGATAATGTACATATCTTCATATCTGCCTCCAATATTCTAGTTTATCACATTTTTACTAAATCTTTTAATATTTAAATATATTATTAAATGCTATTATAATTTTAAGGAATAAAATTATAAATGCTTTACTTAATTTGCCAAGAGTACTATAATTAAAGTACTCATAGGGGAGTAGCTTATATATATTTAGTCGTCAGTACGGATTATAATTCCCGGCTAAATACCGAAGGGAAGCAAGACCTAGATTATAGATAATTTAGTGGAGGTTTTTATGGAAAAATATTATCTAAAAGATACGCAAACTGTATTACAGAATCTAAGTACTGATGCGAGCAAAGGCTTAACAAGCGCTGAAGCTAAAAATAGATTAGAAAAATACGGTCCGAACAAATTAGAAGAGAAAAAGGGGAAATCCTTTTTACAAAAGGTAATAGAACAACTATTAGACCCTATGGTTTTAATACTAATAGTTGCGGCAATTTTATCATCTCTCCAAGGTGATATCATAGAAACAGTAATTATACTTGCTATTGTTGTATTAAACGCTGGAATGAGTTTAATACAGGAAGGTAAAGCAGAAGATTCCGTTAAAGCTTTACAGAGTATGTCTGCTCCTAATGCTACAGTGCTAAGAGATGGAAGCTTTGTTGAATTAAAAGCTGCTGACTTAGTTCCTGGTGATATTGTAAGTCTTGAAACAGGTGACATCGTACCAGCAGATATAAGACTTTTAGAAAGTCAGAACTTATCTTCAGATGAATCTTCTTTAACTGGTGAGTCCGTTCCAGTAGAAAAGAATGCTGAAGAAGTATTTGAAAATGATATACAAATTGGTGATAGACATAATTATATTCACTCATCTTCAATTATCACAAGAGGTCGTTGTATCGGTGTAGTTGCAGCTACAGGACACGATACAGAAATTGGTAAAATAGCTACAAATATACAAGAGACAGAAGATCAAGATACTCCTTTACAAAGAAAATTAGCGCATTTATCAAAAGTACTTGGAATATTGGTAATCGCAATTTCAATCCTTGTATTTGTTGTTGGCCTATTTAGAGATGATTTAACAACATTAGAATCACTAATGACTGCAGTTTCATTATCTGTTGCTGCGATTCCTGAAGGTTTAGCAGCTGTTGTAACAATAGTTCTATCAATTGGTATGAATAGAATGGCAGAAAAAAATGCTATTGTAAAGAAACTTTTAGCCGTAGAAACACTTGGTACAACAACATATATTTGTTCAGACAAA
This sequence comes from uncultured Helcococcus sp., assembly GCA_947253305.1. Taxonomy (GTDB): domain Bacteria; phylum Bacillota; class Clostridia; order Tissierellales; family Peptoniphilaceae; genus Helcococcus. The sequence goes on along the minus strand of CAMXYZ010000006.1, from coordinate 7,343 downwards.
ACTGGTACATTAACACAAAATGAAATGACAGTAAAGAAAGTATTTACTGATGATAAAGAATTTGATGTTGAAGGCGTTGGATATAGCCCTGATGGCAACTTCGTCTTAGAGGGTAAAGCTATCAACGCAAAAGACTACAGACAATTGGAAGTATTACTAACTGCTGCAAGTCTTAATTCAGATGCTAAATTGATTCAAAATGATGATAGATGGAGCATCATGGGTGATCCTACTGAAGGTGCTTTAGTAACAATGGCACTAAAAGCAGGATTAGAGAATGAAGAATTAAATAATATCTATCCAAGAATTAAGGAATATCCTTTTGATTCAAGTAGAAAGATGATGACCACTTTCCACGACAATTATATTGATAATCAATATGTATCATTCACAAAAGGTGCTCCAGACATAATATTTGATAGATGTACTCATATTTTAATAAATGATGAAATTGTAGAATTCACAGATGAATTAAAGAAACAATATGAAACTAAAAATATAGAATATGCAAGACAAGCTCTTAGAGTATTAGCATATGCTATGAAGAGATGGGATAAACTTCCTGAAACAACAGATCCAGAGCTTGTAGAAAATGATTTAGTTCTAATAGGTATATCAGCTATGATAGACCCTGCAAGACCTGAGGCAAAACTTGCTATTGATGAATGTAAAACAGCTGGTATCGTTCCAGTAATGATTACTGGTGACTATTTAGAAACAGCTTTAGCTATTGCTAAGGATTTAGGTATAGCTACTAGAGATGACGAAGCTATTATGGGTAAAGAATTAAATAATATGACCCCAGAAGAAATTAGAGAAATAGTTAAAACTAAGAGAGTGTTTGCTAGAGTTTCACCTGAAAATAAGGTTCAAATAGTAACAGCCTTAAAAGATAATGGTGAAATAGCAGCTATGACTGGTGATGGTGTTAATGACGCTCCTGCTATCAAAAAGGCTGATATTGGTATCGCAATGGGTATTACCGGTACAGATGTTGCGAAAAATACCGCAGAAGTAATACTTACAGACGATAACTTCGCTACAATAGTTCACGCTGTTGAAGAAGGTAGAATAATTTATGCAAATATAAAGAAATTCGTAAGTTTCTTACTATCATGTAATGTGGGTGAAGTAATTATCATGCTAGTTGCAATGATTGCAGGAATGCCTATACCACTTACAGTTATACAACTACTCTGGTTAAACCTAGTAACTGACTCATTCCCAGCTTTAGCACTCGGTGTTGAAAAGGGCGAACCTGATATAATGAATCAACCACCTAGAAATCCAGATGAACAAATAATTTCAAAAGATATTAGAGATAATATAATAGTTCAATCTATAGCTATAGCAGTTTCAACATTAGCTGCATTCTATATAGGACTACATTATCTATATCCTAATTTAAGTACTGAATTGAATCATACTTCAGCTAGAACCGTAGCATTTGTTACATTGATACTTTCAGAATTATTCAGATCATTCGCTGTAAGATCAGACAAATACACAGTTTGGGAATTAGGTATAACTTCAAATAAACAATTATTATATGCTTTTTTAGGCTCAACAATACTAACATTATTAGTTGTTTATTTACCATTTGCACAACCACTATTTGACACTGTTCCTTTAGATTTAAAGGCATGGTTAGTTGTATTACCACTTTCCTTGTTACCATTTATAATTGGTGAAATACACAAGATAGTGGAAAGAAAGTTAAGATAATAAAATAGTAGATTAAAATCTATTGACTCCTAAATTTTGAAAAAAATTTAGGAGTTTTTTTGTATCAAAATAAAAACTGGTCTTTGAAAGTTTGTACTTTCTAAGACCAGTCTATTATCTAATTAGTGTCTTATTAATTAACTAATTTGCATTGGTTATAACACCATTTGCATCAAATTTATATTCCCCTCTAGGTAATAAATCATTACCCTTGGTTACATAGTATTTTTGTGATACTACTAATTCACCTGTTCTCTTTGCATAGTAGTATTTTCCATCTAACTTAAATATACCTTTGAATGTCTTTTCATTATTTTCATAATAGTATCTATTATTTATCTATCTTTTCTTTCTAGAAGTAAATACATAAGCTCCTGCTGATGTTAATAAAGTTGCAGCAGTTAAAGCTACACCCATATCTCCAGTACTTGGATTCTTATCAGTTGAAGTTTCTTTTGTTGTAGTAGTTGTTGTTGTAGTAGTTGTTGTTGTAGTAGTTGTTGTTGTAATAGTTTCTTCACCTGATTCTTCTGGTGTTTCTGCGCCTGAATCTTCTGATGTTTCTGCGTCTGATTCTTCTGATGTTTCTGCGTCTGATTCTTCTTGTGTTTCATTCTTTGATTCTTCTGGTGTTTCTTTTACTTCTTCCCATTGAGCTTCAAAAGTATGATCGCCTTCAACTGTATATTTGTCACCTGGGTTATATTCTGAACCTTTCCAATATAAGAATCTGTATCCTTCTTTTGTTGGAGCTTCCATAATTTCTACTTCATCACCAATGTTAGCTTCTACAGTTTTGTTATCTGTGCTTCCATCTTCCCATGTTCCACCATTTGTATTATATGTTAATGTAGCTGTTTCCTTGTTTTCTTCTTCCCATATTGCTAATATTTTTGTTGATTGGTTAAATACATAAGTTTCACCTGTATGATAAATTTTATTAGCCTTTACATCTAGGAAATGAAGGAATTTATAACCATCTCTTACTGGATCTTCTCGAAGATAAATTTCATAACCTGCTTGTTCTATATAAACTTGCTGTCTCAAACCAGTATCTTTAACCCAACCACCATTAAGGTGTACGTGTACTTTATACACTCTTTCTTCAGCTGGTTTTCCTAAGTTTTCTGCTTCTCGTACAATGTCAAAAACTGCACTTGTAAAATTAGCTTCTTCTACTTGTTTTATAAGTTCATCGTATTCTTCTTCTGTTAATATACCACGATCTTTTAATGCTTTTAATTTTTCTTTTGATTCTTTTTGTACTCTTTCTAAAAATTCTGCTGCATTCTCTTCTTTTTGAGTTTCTGTATCTACGGTTTCTGATGAGTTAGCAGCTACGATATTCAACACACCTGCTGAGAAAACTATTGAAAATACTAGTAATAAAGATGCCAACGTTCTTACAATTTTTTTGTTCATTTATTCCTCCCTAAAGATATTGAATATATAAAGTATATATAAATAAAATTATATCTTATTAGTGATTTTTTATCAAGTTTTTATGATAAAGTCTCTATACACAAATTCCTGAATAATTCAGGTTAAAACTCACATCTTTCCTTATTGTATTATTAACAAAAATAGTCCTTATATTAAAAGAGACTGAAAAATCAGTCTCTCAATTATTTTATGGTTTTATTGAAAAGATTTATTATTTATCTTCTTTTTTTCTAGAAGTAAATACATAAGCTCCTGCTGAAGTTAATAAAGTTGCAGCAGTTAAAGCTACCCCCATATCTCCAGTACTTGGATTCTTATCAGTTGAAGTTTCTTTTTTAGTTTCTTCTTTTGTTTCTTCTTTTGTTTCTTCTTTTGTTTCTTCTGTTTCAGGTTTTGTTTCTACTTCTGTTTCTTCAGGAGTTTCCTTTTCAGGTTTTGTTTCTACTTCTGTTTCTGTTTCTTCAGGAGTTTCCTTTTCAGTTTCTGGTTCCGGTGTTGGTTCTGGTTCCGGTGTTGGTTCTGGTTCTTGCTCTTCAGGTGTTTCTAGCTCTTCCCATACAGCTACAAATCTATAATCATCTTCAACTCTATAATGGTCACCTGGATGATATATTACACCTTCATTACCTTCACCCACCCAATGAAGGAATTTACGACCTTCCATTGTTGGACCTTCAATGATTTTTACTAAATCACCTTTATAATATTCCAATGTTAAATATGTTTCATTTTTTTCTGGTGTATTTGGGAAGTCACAATATTCAAGTTCAAGACATATATATTCTAATTCCCTTCTGTTATTTTCATAGTCTTCTTCTGTTTTCCATTCAGCTATAAATGTAATATCTTTCTCTACTTTATATTTGTGACCAGCAAATAAATAAAAAGTTTCATCCTCTTTAATTTTCCAAGCATGAAAAATATAACCATCTTTTCTAGGTTTTTTTGCTATTATTTCAGAACCTATATCATGATAATCTGGATTAATTGGTTCAGGTTCATCATATTCATTCCACTCACCACCATTAAGATCCCATGTTACTTTAGCTTTGTTTTGATTTTCATTCTTCGGTGTATTTGCAGAAACAATATTAAGTGCTCCAGCTGACATAAATATTGATAATGCTAATAATAAAGCTGATAGCCTTCTTAAAATTTTCTTTGCCATAATATCCTCCTTTTTTTATCAAATATATGTACTCCATATATTTACTAAAATTATATCTCTTTATTCCTTTTTTTTCAATACTTTTTAAAAGTGGATTTTTATTAGAAAGTCCCTTATTTTAGCGATATTTATACATTTTTGATTTGCTATTTTAAATCTTTATTCAATTGGTAATCTGGATATTATATATTCTGAGTTTCCTTTAATTATGTATCTTCCATCACTTGCAGGAATAAAAAAGGAATCACCTTTTTTATATTCAATATTCTCATCATTGATTGTAATTATTCCTTCTCCATCTAATATTATTATTGAGTGGAATGAATCATTATTTATATTAAAGACTTCTTCGCCATCAACTTTCCCCTTTAATACATCAAAGTATTTTGATTTTGCAAGTCTTTCTAAATTTTTATTGATATTATTATCGTTATTAAAATTGTATCTTTTATTTGGTTTTAAATCAGAAACTTCTATCGCCTTGTCTATATGAAGTTCTCTCTCATTCCCATCTTTGTCTTTTCTCTTATAATCATAGACTCTATATGTAATATTTGAATTTTGTTGGATTTCACAAATTACTATTCCAGCTCCTATTGCATGAACAGTACCAGATTCTATAAATAATGTATCTCCTGGCTTTACATATACTTTATTAAGTAGCTCTTCTATAGTTCCATCCTCTATTGACTTTTTATATTCTTCTTTGCTTATTTCTCTATTAAATCCATAATATAGATTTGAGCCTTCTTCGGCTTCTAAGATATACCACATCTCAGTTTTTCCATAATCATTTTCATGTTTAAGTCCGTATTCATCAGAAGGATGCACCTGTATTGATAGAGGTTTTAATGCATCAATAAATTTTATAAGTATTGGAAATCTATCCTTATCGTAATCTTTTCCAATTACTTTATTTCCATTTTCTTCAAGATATTCGCCAAAAGTCTTTCCTTCATAATCACCATTTAATATTATAGACTGTCCATCTTTATGAGCTGATAATTCCCATGTTTCAGCCAGTATAGGGTCATCACTTTCTTTGTTATATTTTTCTTTTAATTTAGTTCCTCCCCAAAGATAATCTTTAGTTGCTGGTTTTAATTTTAATATTTTCATCCTTCCTCCTTTAAAATATTACATTTTTAATTAATATAATTATACTTGCAATGAATAAAATGATAGATATATATTTAAATATTTTTAATTTTGGTTCTATACTTTCAGACATTTTTTTGTGATTTTCGTGTTTAACATCCACTAAATAGGTATCTATTAAATTCTTCATCTCATCTCTTATTAGATAATCTATGTCTAATCTGTCACCAATTTTAAATACAGGTTTTCCTTTATATTGTAGAGACTTCCCTTCTTTTACTTCTCCTAGATTATCTGTAAATTCCACATAATAAACTGTGGTATTAGATTTATCTCTATATTCAATATCTTTTAATTTTGCTTTTGTTGAAAATTTTTCTCTATTTTCAAATAAATAAACTGATTTCATAAGTATCTTTTCCATAGCAAAAAATAAAATTGAAAAAGATAAAAGTACTAAAAATAATTCCATAATATCTCCTTAATTAATAATTATATATTAGATCAAGTTAAAATCCTATCTTTTATTTATAAATAGATGAAAAATATTAATTAATATGATATTATATTCTCAAATCTATATCAAAGGAGGATAAATTGGAAACTTTAAAAAATAAATTATATGGATTTATAGATGGATTAAATTTATCACTAGATTTATTCCGTACACAAGGCTTAATTTTAATCATATTAGCTAGTATAAAGGCGGTTCTTTTAGTGATTTCACTTGTAGCAGCGACAACATTCTTATCATTATTAGGGAGAATCGGAGTACTACCTGATGAACTTTCTATTTTAGTGGGCTTAGCTTCAGGTAAATTGATACTGTTAATCCTACCATTTGCTATATTATCAGGATTTTTAATTTATATTGAAATGAAATCTGGATTAGCAGCTAGAAAAGCAAATAACACAGTAGAAGAAAAGCAAGAATTAGCTAAATGGTCAAAATATTATATTGTATATATAGTTCTAACAATAGTAGCTGGTTTAGTTCTACCATTCGGAGGAACAGGAGTTATAACAACAATTGTTAATATAGCATCTGCTGTATTTTATTACTACTTTACAAGAAAAACTTTAGAAAACCATACTTTGTAAGATAATAGATAGGAGAAAATAATGGAAAAAGTTTATGAATTTTTTGATAAATTAAAATTTTCAAATAAAGATTTTGAAACATTAGGGCTACTTATTCAAGGTTTTGCAGGTCTTATGTTATTTTTCGTAGCCTATGCAGCTTATGCACTTTTAATTTTAGGTAGTTCTGCTTTATCATTTATATCAATCTTTAGTTTTGGGGCAGGTGGATTACTAATAGCATTAAGTGTTATAATGGTTTTAGTGGCAGTTGCTTACTTTGGAGCATACTTCCTAGTTGGTAAAAAAGCAAGACAAAATTACAATAAACCTGAAGAAAAAGAAAACTTAAGAAAAACAGCAATTTTATTCTCTGTTTTAGTAGGTATATATTTCCTAAACTCTTTAAGAGCATTCACATTAGGAAACTTTATATTTGCTCTAGTTTTAATATTCTTATCACTTCTTTATCATTACTTTGTTTCAAGAATTGAAGTTCTTAATCAAGTATCTGTTCCTTCACATGGAGCATATGATAATTATGAAATGAATAATGAAGAAGTTTACTATGGCCAAGATAATAACGAACAAGTTTATCATGCTCCAGAAACTCAACAACAAGATTATGCAACAACTGAACATAATACTACTGATGGAGTTGAAACAGAAGAAGTAGAAAATTATAATCCAACTGAATACCGTCCAGTTGATGAAGTTGAACAACATTATGAAGAAGATGTAATAGTTGTAAATGACGAAGAAATTAAATAGTTTAAATCGAATAGGGGCTAAAATCTAGCCCCTTTCACACCACCGTACGTGCCGTTCG
>CAMXYZ010000005.1 GCA_947253305.1 uncultured Helcococcus sp. | reverse complement strand
GTACAGAGGGAGAGGGGACAACTGTTAGTTTCATATTGCCTAGAGGAGTTGATGATGAAGAAAAATAAATTAATTATACTGATTGCGTTTATATTTATATTTACAGCTTGTTCATCATTTAATAAACCTGATATTGAAAAAGGTACAACTAATATAGTTAGACCAGAAACTAAATTATCTGTATCAGGAGTTTGGGAATTAACAGAGATATACGATACTTTCAAGAAAACGGTTTTGGAAGATGCTGATAAAGAAGAATTATTCTTGTCTAAATCAGTAATAGAAAGTGACGGAAATTATACATTAAACCCAAAAATTGAATCTAGATATGTTAATTTTAATAGCTATATGAGTTCAAATCTAGCTGAAGTTCCTGATTTTTTTGAATATAAACTTGATAATGTTACTGTAATAAAGTTTTCTAATGATCTTTCATATTCACAGGAATTTATCAAGATTGAGGATAATAAATTAATTTCATTAAGTTTAGGTAAAATACTAGTATTTGAAAAAAAATCTGATATAAGTCAAAAAGAAGAAGATGATAAATTTTTAGCAGTACAAGCGATTATTCGTGGAGAAGATAAGCAAGAAGATAATGATTTTGGATTAGCTGTTTCATTTAGAAAAAGAGACTCTAGTGAACAAGAACAAATAAATTACGATTACTATACTTATTATATGAAAAAATCTAAAGAAGATACAAAACCTTATATAATGAAGACTGAAGATATAGTAGTACCTAGATCTACAGGGCTGTGGACTGTAGCAACTACTATTAATAAGACGGATGAAGGTTTTAATAATTTTACTTTAAGTGCAAACCCTACATTCATAGACAAAAAAGAAAAAATTAATAATATCTCGGACAATATTTTTAGAAGAATTGATTATGTAAATCCAGATTTTATTGCCGTTACAAATTTTAATTATTTGTCAGACAGTATTTCTCAAAATTATAATATATTTAATATATCAAAACTTTCTAGTAAAGATCCTCTTAAGATTAGTAATATAGCTGGTACAGAAGGTAAAGATATATTATTAACAAGATTTAATGAGAATCTTAATATATTATTAAATAGAGCAGATTTAGAATTATTCCCATCAAATGCAGATTTATCGAATATTGGATTAAAACGAAGAGTCAATAATTGGCAATTTATATCTAATATTAATTTAGATTCAAAAAGCACAGGAAAGAAAATAAGTACAGAATATGCACTAAAACTTTCTCCAATTATAAATATTGCTGGTAATGAAAATAGGGATTTAGCTTGGAGAGAAATTCTTTCTAGAAGACCAGGAGCTATTGGAGCTACTGTATCACCGGATAAGAAATATATATTAATTCAAACCAAAGACTCATTAGAAATGTATCCAATATATTTCAATTTTATTGGTACCACACCATTATTTATAATTCAAAATGTTGATGAATATGAGATGGTAATGATTAACTGGGTAGGTAAAGAAAATATTGAACCATTGTATAGAGAATATAATAAATTGTATAAATTAAATTCTTATATTATATATCCTTAATTATAAAAATTGTAAAGTACTAGATCAATTATTTGTTTTAGTACTTTTATATTTTCTACATATTTCACACTTAATTAAATTGTAATATAGTATGTGGATAGGTATATTATCCATCAACGGAGGTGATTAAATGCAAAAAATAACATTGATAACAGATAGTACTTGGGATAGAGATAATAAAATATCTGAAGATATGGATATCAAAGTTATCCCATTAAATGTTCATTTTTCAGAGAAACAATATTTGGATGGAATAGATTTAACACAAGAAAAATTTGTTAAAAAACTAGAAGAATCTGAAGAATTACCTACTACTTCTCAACCTACACCTCTTCAATTTGAGGAAGTATTTAGAGAAGAATTGGAAAAGGGAAACAAAGTATTATATATAGGAATTGCATCAAAACTAAGTGGTACATTTAATTCTGCAAATATAGCAAAAGAAAGTATTTCTAATGATAATATATATTTGATAGATTCGGAAACAGTTTCTGCTGGTTTAGCAATATTATTGAAAATTGCATATGATTTAATTCAAGAAGGACGAAAAATTGATGAAATTGTAAATCAAATTGAATCTATAAAATTAAAAGTTAAAATGTGCGGATACGTAGACACATTAAAATATCTTCACAAAGGAGGAAGACTTTCATCTACACAAGCATTTATTGGTAGCGTACTTAATGTAAAGCCTATACTTTCCATGCAATTAGGCGAAATAACTAGCCTAGATAAAGCTAGAGGCAAAAAAGCAGCAATTAAAAAAGTCGTAGAAATATTCGATAAAGAAAAATTTGATTCAAATTACCCAATAGCATTTGCTCATATAAGTGCTGGAGAAGAATTAGATTTACTTATAGATGAAATAGCAGTGAAAAATAATATAGAAGATTACTGGACACAAGATTTAGGATCTGTAGTTGGAACACATGTAGGTCCTGGGACAATAATGGTTGGGTTCGTTAAGAAGTAGGTAATAAATGAAAAATAAATTATATAATTTCTTAAAAGGTAGAAATGGAGCTGATCAATTTACAAAGTTTGTAATGTATCTTTCTCTTGCGTTTTTAGCTTTTGGATCTATTTTCAAAATAAAAACTCTTACAATTATATCTTTAGCATTAATTTTATACGCAAATTTTAGAGTTTTTTCAAGAAATTTAGATAAAAGAATTAGAGAAAATCAGATATATTTGCAAAAAACTAATAACATCAGAAGAAAAATTATTAGATTTAGAAACTTTACTTTTGGTAAGGATGGTTATAAATATCTAACTTGCGATAATTGCAAAGCTGATCTTAGGGTACCTAAGCATAAGGGCAAGATTAAACTAAAATGTCCTAAATGTGAGAATATAATGAATATTAGAACATAATTATAGGAGCTAAGGCGATTTTTGCTTTAGCTCCTATCTATTTAAAATAAAAAAACTATTGAATTAACAATAGTTTTGCAAATAACAAAAAATTATTCAGCTTCTACATTATTTGTGTAGCTTGGTCTTTCAACTAAACCAGATTTAATAGCTTTTGTAGAAACCCATAGTTTTTGAACTTTACCATCTTTTACTACTTTAACTTTTTGTAAATTTGGTTTGAAAGATCTTTTAATTTTTCTATTTGCGTGTGTTACTATATTACCAGCTTTTTTCTTTTTGCCTGTAATTGCACATTCTCTTGCCATAATTATACCTCCATATTAATAGTTTGTTATTACTCGAAATATTATAACATAAAGCATTAAAATTTTGCAAGTTATTGCTAATACTGTTATAATTTATATATCATAAAAAGGAGGACAATATGTCAGCTACAATTAAAAATGATTTAGGAAGAATCGTTATTGATGAAAAAGTAATTGCTACTATTGCAGCAGAATCTGCACAAGCTTCATACGGTATAGTTGGACTTGTAGCGAGAAATACTAGAGACGGTATATTTGAATTATTGAAATTTAATAATAAAACAAAAGGTGTTAATGTAACTATCTATGATGATATAGTGGATGTCGATTTAAATGTAATGATGGAATTCGGTGTAAGAATTGCTGTTGTTGCAGAAAATATTATTGAAAAAGTTAAATATAATATTGAAAAAAATACAAATTTAAAAGTGAATTCAGTAAATATTATTGTACAGAGTATAAGAGTAGAGTGAGGGGACAATGAAAAGTATTAATGCAAAAGATTTAAGAAAGGGGCTAATTGGAGCTTACGAATCTCTTGAATCTAATAAAGAATATGTTAATGGTCTTAATGTATTTCCAGTGCCGGATGGGGACACAGGAACTAATATGTCATTAACTTTTAACTCTGTTATGAGAAAATTAGCAGAGGCAGAAGATACAAATCAATATATTGCGAAGGCGCTTTCTACAGGATCATTAATGGGAGCTAGAGGAAACTCAGGAGTTATTTTATCCCAATTATGTAGAGGTGTATCTTCGGTTATTGAAAAAGTAGAAGTAATGGAAATAGTTAATGTAGTTGAAGCATTAGAAGCTGCTAGAGATACGGCTTATAAAGCTGTATTAAAACCTACAGAAGGTACTATTCTTACTGTAAGTAGAATGATTGCTGAATTTGCAAGAAAAGAATTCTTAAAATATGATGATATTCAAGTATTTTTAGGTGACATTTTAGCTGAGGGTAATAGGGCATTAAATATGACACCTGAAATGCTACCTGTACTTAAAGAAGCAGGAGTAGTGGATGCTGGTGGGCAAGGTTTATTATTCCTATTAGAAGGCTTTAATAAAGCGTTGAGAGGAGAAGTGATCGAATCCAAATTTACCTCTGAAGAAGTAAAGAATATGGATATTACAGATAGTATTTCTCATCATTCAGATGTCAAACCAGAAGATATAGTATATGGATATTGTACAGAGTTTTTAATAAACCATGATGGTACACAATCATATGAAGAATTTAAAGATATAATTCAAAAATATGGAGATTCAATAGTATGTGTAGGTTCAGATAATCTAATTAAAACACATATTCATACAGATGATCCAGGTAAAGTTTTATCATTAGCTAGAGCTCGTGGAGAACTAAGTGATATTAAAATTGAAAATATGAGATTCCAAAATGCAGAAGTTAATAGAAAAATGGAAGCTCAAAAAGCACAAGAGAAAAAAGAAAAGAAAAACTACGGATTTGTGAGTGTAACAATCGGTGAAGGATTTGATAATATATTTGAACAATTTGGGGTAGACAAATTGATTAAAGGTGGACAAACTATGAATCCTTCTACAGAAGATATTGTTAAAGCTGTGAATGAAGTTCATGCTGATAATGTTTATATCTTCCCAAACAATAAGAATATTGTATTGGCTGCAAAACAAGCGATTGATATGGTTGACAGTAATTTAATAGTTATAGAAACTCATTCAATTCCACAAGCATTTACTGCTTTAATTAATTTTGATGAAAATGAAGATATTAAAACTAATACACAAAACATGATCGATTCTTTAGATACTACAACAAATCTTCAATTAACATATGCTGTTAGAGATACAAAATCTGGAGATTTAGAAATTAATAAAGATGATATAATCGGATTGAAAAATGGAAAGATAGTAGTAGTTGGAAATGATATTAAAGATACTATGAAAAATCTTATTGAACAATCAATGAACGAAGATTCATTTATAATTTCACTATATTATGGGGAAGATATTAATGAGGACGATGCTAATATTCTTGGAGAAGAATTAGAAGAAGAATATCCAGATGTTGATATTGAAGTTCTTTATGGTGGACAACCACTATATTACTATATAGCATCAATAGAATAATATGAAATTAACAGATATTAAAGGCGTTGGAGAAAAGAAAAAAGAAGCTTTAGCTAGTTTAGATATTTTAAATCCAAGTGATTTATACACCTATCTGCCTTATCGATACGAAGATAGGTCTCAAAGAACTAAGGTTATAAATTCAATTAATGGAATTAAATCTTACTATCAATTAGAGATAATCAATTCTCCAAGTACCTATTTTTATCAAAAAAATAAATCAGTTACTAGAATTAAAGCAAAAGATGATACATCTGAGATAAATATAATTTGGTATAATGATAGATTTTCAGCTAAAAAGCTAGTATCGGGAAAAGAGTACAAGTTTTTCGGATTATATCAATCAGGTAAAAATGCGATAATTAATCCTATAGTTTCTGAAATAGAAGATGATTTAATAGGTGGGATTAGTCCCATCTATTCTTTTAAAAAAGGAATATCCAGTAAAGAAATTATAAAATTTAAGGATTATCTAATTGATAAGAATTTTTCAATAAATGACTATTTTACAAAAGAACTATGTGAAGAGAATAATATTTATGAAATAAATGAGATGTATAGAATACTTCACAAGCCTGATAATCATATTGAACTATATAAATCTATTTTTGAATTGAGTTTAAGAAATTTATTCTTAGATAAATTGACAAATAAAATTTATATGGAAAGTTTAAATAAAGATTATATAAAGTATAGTCCATACGATTTACAAGAAATTATAAATAAATTGAAATTCAAATTGACAAAGGATCAAATTAGTTCGCTTGAAGATATTAAAAATGATATGTATTCTGACAAAAGAATGAATAGAATCTTAATAGGGGATGTTGGTTCAGGGAAGACAATAATAGCAATATTAGCTTCAATAATAGCAATCAAGAACGATTATCAAGTTAGTTTTATGGCTCCTACAGAAATTTTAGCTATACAGCATTACACAAATTACAAAGAATTTTATGAAAGTATAGGAATAAAGCCTGAGATATTATTAGGTTCAACAAAAGCGTCAGACAAAAAAGATATTTATAAAAAATTGGAATCAAATGATATAAATATAATATTTGGAACACATGCTCTATTTCAAGAAAAAGTTGAGTTTAATAATTTAGGTTTAATAATTACCGATGAACAACAAAGATTTGGGGTGTACCAAAGAAAAATGTTGGCTGAAAAAGGTAAGAGTCCAGATACTCTATTACTTTCAGCAACCCCAATTCCAAGGACGCTTGCTTTATCATTTTATAATAATTTAGATATCTCATTTATTAAATCAAAACCAAGTAATAGATTACCAGTAAAATCTTATATTGTATCTATTAATCAAGAAAGAAAGTTTATTGATTTTGCAGTATCTAAAGCAAAATCTGGTGAGCAAGTATATATAATCGCTTCAAGACTAGAAGAAGACGAATATTTAGAATCTATAGAAATTCTTTATAAAAAACTAAGAAAATATATTAGCACTGATTTAAATATAGATGTATTACATGGACAGATGAGTCCTGAAGAAAAAGAGAGGAAGCAAAATTCTTTTATAAGAGGAGATATAGATATATTAATTGCAACTTCTATAGTTGAAGTTGGAATTGATAATCCTAATGCTACAGTAGTGATTATATATGATTCGAATCAATTTGGAATGTCACAATTACATCAAATAAGGGGAAGAGTTGGAAGGTCAGCTCTTCAATCATATTGCTTTTTCGTATTACCTGAAAATATTAGTATGGATGAAAAAATAAATTTTTTATCTAAAAATAATGATGGATTTGAAATTGCAAAAAAAGACCTAGAAATTAGGGGTTCCGGAGAAATATTTGGTATAAATCAATCAGGATTTATTGAACTTGATAATAATTATTTATTTAATGAAAAACTAGTAGATAAAGTAAATAAAATGATAGACGAAATTGGAACCATCAATCCGAATTTACAAATCGAAATTGATAAAAGACTTGATGAGCTAAATAAAATTATATTAAATTGAGGTAAAATGAGTACAAGAGTTATAACAGGTTTAAGAAAAGGACATAAATTATTAGGTCCTCCTTCAAGTGATGCTAGACCCACTGAAGATAGGATAAAAGAATCAATATTCAATATATTAAATACTGTAGAGGAAGATGCTATTGTATTAGATTTATTTGCCTGTACAGGAAATATTGGAATTGAATTTTTAAGCAGAGGAGCAAAAAAAGCTTATTTTTCAGAATTAGATAGAAGGAATCTTGAATTACTTAGAAGAAATTTAGAACATACAAAGTTTATTGAAGAATCTGAAGTTCTAGAAGGGGATTTTAGAAGAAATATTTTAAGAATCAAAGAAAATATTGATTATGTTTATATTGATCCACCTTATTTATCTAATTTCTATACAGAATCATTTAAGCTATTAATTGGGAACAAATATTTTGAAAATGCTCTCTATATAGTAGAATCGAATGAAAATAAAAATCTTGAAGATGAATTTGAACAACTTGAATTAGTTTATGAAAAGAAATATGGAAAAAAATATATAAAATTTTATAGGGAGTATAGATGAAAGTAGTATATCCTGGTAGCTTTGATCCGGTAACAAATGGACATTTGGATATAATATCGAGAGCAGCTAAGGCTTTTGATGAAGTTACCGTATGTATATTGGTAAATCCTACTAAAAAATCTTTATTTAGTATGGATGAAAGAATTGAAATGTTAGAAAAAGTATTGTATGATTATAATAACGTAAAAGTTGAAAAGTACAATGGTTTGCTTATAGATTTTGTAGAAAACAATCAAATGGATGCAATTTTGAGAGGAATAAGAGCAATATCAGATTATGAGACAGAACTACAATTTGCTCAAATGAACAAGTTTTATTCTGAAACTGGAGTTGAAACAATATTTATGGTTTCAGATCCTAGTTTATCATTCTTAAGTTCCTCAATTGTTAAGGAAATAGCTTCTTATGGAAGGGATGTATCAAATTTAGTTCCAAGAGAAGTTTCAGATAAAATGCTTAAAAAATTTAAAAAATAAACCAGATAAATATTAGGAGGAAAAATGGATATAGAATTATTATTAAATGAATTAAAAGAGGTCGTTGATGAAGCAGGATCAGTTCCGTTTTCTAAAAAAGTAACTGTTAATCCAGATGATGTTTATGCGATTTTAGATGATTTAAAGGAATCAATACCTCAAGAAATCAAAGATGCAAGATGGGTTAATCAAGAAAGAGAAAGAATACTATCAGAAGCCAATACACAAGCCCAACAAATTATTGATGGAGCTGAACAAAAAGTGCAAAAAGCTTATGATGAAGCAAATAGAAAACTAAAGGATTTAGTAAGTGAGCATGAAATTACAAAACATGCACATGAAGAAGCTGATAGAATAGTTTTAGAAGCAAAGAATACTGCAAATACAATTACTACAAATTCACTAGCATATGTAGATCAAGTATTAGCAAAGACTTCAGATGAAATTTCTAAAACTCTTGAAACTATTCAAGAAAATAGATCACAATTAAAATACTAAAATTTTGAAATCTGCTTTAATAAGGCAGATTTTTCTTTACAATAATATGTGATTTTGATACAATTTTAACATGATTTAAAATTTTATAGGAGAATATAATGAAGTCAGTTTTTTTAGATAAAGTTAATTACAATATTGAAAAGAAAGTTCATTTAATTGAAAATAGTCTTTTTAGATATATACTAAGATGTATATTGGCTGGTGGTTATCTAACATTAGTTACGATTGCAGGAATATATTTTGCTGATGAAGTAGCTAAGACAGGAGCATATGGTAAACATCTATATGCATTTATTTTTTCTTTTGGTTTACTATATATATTATTTTTAGGTGGGGAATTAGCAACATCAAATATGATGTATCTTTCAGCTGGAATATATACTAAAAAAATAAAACTAACAAAAGCTATTAAGATATTAATTTGTTGTCTATTTTTCAATTTAGTTGGAGCGGTGATATTTGCTTTTATTATCAATCAAACTGGAACTGTTAATAATATGGATATAGATGGATTGCTTGTAAATATAGTTCAGAAGAAATTATCAACATCAAATTATAATATAATCTTCAGTGCGATATTAGCAAATTTATTAGTTAATATTGCTATAATTTCTTATTTATTAGTAGAAAAAGAGATTGTAAAAAGTATATTAGTTTCAGCGGCCGTATTTATGTTTGTATTATTGGGTTATGAGCATGTTGTGGCAAACTTCTCGTCTTTTAGTTTGATATTCTTTTCGAAATTTAGAGATTTAGTACAAGATTTTGAATTGGTTAATATACTTAGACATTGGGGTGTATCATTTATCGGCAATTTAATTGGTGGTGGAATACTAGGATTGTCTTATGCATATCTAAATACAACAAAGATAAATTATAAGGATTAAAAAATACTGTGTTAAAGATTGAAAATCTTTAATACAGTATTTATTTTAAATTAAATATTTTTTTTAATCAATTATATCTTCTTTCGGCATTTCTTTAAGTTCATTGTATAAAAGCCATACTGCTATTATAAATGTGAATAAGTCAGATATTGGAGTTGCAAATATAATACCATCAATGCCTATTAAATTAGGAAGTATCAATAGTAGAGGTATTAATATAATAACTTGTTTTGATAGGGAAATGATAGCTCCTTTTTTAGCCTTACCTATAGAAGGGAAGAAAGTAGATATAGAAATTTGCATTCCATTTAATAATATAAATACTAGAAAAATTCTTAAATATCTAACTCCTAATTCAAAATATAGTTCATTTCCTTGTCCAAATATACCGATGATTTGTTTAGGAAATACTTGAATTAGTGTAAACGCAACTAAAGAAACTACAGCTGAGGATTTTAATAGTAATTTAATTGTTTCTCTAACCCTACTATATTTCTGTGCTCCATAATTAAATCCACTAATAGGCTGAGCTCCCTGAACTAGACCTATTATTATAGAAGTAAATATAATATTTATTTTAATGACTATACCAGCAATAGCAATAGGTATATCTGATCCATATATACTTAATTCTCCATGATGTTTTAATAAATTATTGGTAAGAACTTGCACAATCATATTAGAAAATTGGAACACAAAAGATGTAAAACCTAAAGAAATGATAATCCAATACTCTTTTAATTTAGGTATAAAGTCTTCTAATTGAAATCTAACTGATTTAAAATTTTTAAAATATCTAGCTAATATTAAGGCTACAATTATCTGACTAATTACTGTGGCCCAAGCAGCACCGTCTATACCCATATCCAAAACGAACATGAATATGTAATCAAGCACTATATTCATCAAAGCTCCTGTAACAATTGCAATCATTGAATATTTAGAATCACCATCAGCTCTAACCAATGGATTTATACCTATACCAAATAATAGAAATGGAATTCCTAGAGAAGTAATATTTGTATATTCCATTGAATAATCAAGTATTTGTTCAGTAGCTCCAAACATTATCATAATAGGTTCTAAGAATAATCTAATCAAAATAGTAATAAATAAACCACTTATAATAAGCATACTTACTGCTGTACCAGCTATTTTTCTCGCTTCATCTTCATTTTTTCTACCCAATTCAATATTAAAATTTGAAGCTGCTCCAATACCTGTCATAAGTCCAATGGCTAAACAAATTGTAGTTAAAGGAAAAGCAATATTAGTTGCTGCATTTCCTAAATAACCTATTTTTTGACCTATGAATATTTGATCGACTACATTATATACAGCATTTACTAAATTAGCTATTATAGCTGGAATAGCTAATTCTGGTAATAATTTTCTTACAGGTCTATATCCCAATGGATTTTCTTTATATTTTTTCATAATAACCCCTTTAATAAATCAATAGACTAATTATACCCTAAATAGTTTTTATTATCATTTAATTATAAATATATAATAGAAAATAAACTTTGATAAATATATTTAATAATTTTCTAAATAACTATAATATTGTTAATTACAATAATACACATTAATTTATAAATATTTAACGATATATTTACAAAAATCTTATAGAATAATATGAAATAATTTAATATATGGGGTACAATTTACTTACAAGTGAGTTTGGAATCATTTGTAAAAAAATAGTAGGAGGGAAAATGAAAAACAAAAGTAATTTTAGTAAAATCATTACATTTTTAATGATATTTACATTAATCCTATCACCATTAAGTGGTGTATTAGCGCAGGAAGATAATGCAGAAACAGTAGTTAATGAGGAAACTATTGAAGGTGAAGAAGTAACAGAAGTTGAAGAAACTGAAAATACTGAAGAGCCAGTAAAAGAGGAAGAAGTAACTACTGAAGAAACAGAAAATCCGGAGGATACAACTGAACCAACAGAAAATGTTGACAATTCAGAAGAACAAGTAAAGAACGATAGAAAATTAACTATTATTCATACAAATGATATCCATGGTCGTTATACTTATACAAAAAGTACAATTGGATTTCCTAAATACAAAACATTCTTAGATCAAAAAAGAGCTGAAGGTACAACAATTACTCTTGATTCAGGGGATACTGTACATGGTACTAACTTTGCTAATCTATCAGAAGGACAAACTATAGTTGATTTATTAGAAATGATCGGCTTAGATGCTATGGTTCCAGGAAATCACGAATTCAACTATGGTTTTGCTAGATTAAAAGAATTAACAGATAGTGGACATAGCTTCAAAACATTAGCAGCTAATGTTTTTGAAGGTGAAAGTAAAGCCTATGAATCACATCATATCTTTGAAAAAGATGGAATAAAAATTGGTGTTCTTGGAATAGCAACTCCAGAATCCAAATATAAATCAAATCCTAAAAATACTGTAGGAGTTGATATTAAAAATGAAGCATTAGAAGCAGACAAATCAATAAAAGCACTTAAAGAACAAGGTGCAGATGTAATAATTGTATTAAGTCACTTAGGAACTGATTCTTCATCAGAAATCAATACATTCACAGTATTAGATGGTATGAAGATGAGAAATGATATTACAGTATTATTAGATGGACATAGTCACACAACATATCCAGAAGGACATATGTACAAAAATGTTCTAATCGCTTCAACTGGTGCATTCTTTAAAAATGTTGGTGTAGTAGAAGTAGTATTAAAAGAAGATGGATCAACAGATGCAAAAGCTAGTCTAAAAACATTAGAACAATTTGCTGATGTAGAAGAAAATGAAGAAATTAAAGCTTATATTGAAAAAGCTGAAGAAAAGAATAAAGAAATAACATCACAAGTAATTGGTGAAACTACAACAAGATTAGATGGTGAAAGAGAAAAAGTAAGAGGTGGAGAAACAAATCTTACAAATTTAATCACAGATGCTATCTTGAAAGAAACACAAGCTGATGTAGTATTAACCAATGGTGGTGGTATTAGAACATCAATTGAAGCTGGTAAGATAACAAGAGGTCAAGCATTAGAAGTATTACCATTTGGTAATGTTGTAACAGTAATAAGAGTAACAGGACAAAATATATTAGATGCTCTTTCACACGGGGCAGGAGATTTTCCAGAATTAAAAGGTGCATTCCCACAAGTTGCAGGTATGACATATACTATCTATCTAAAAGATGGTAAAGTTACAATTGGAGATGTAAAGATTGGTGGAGAAAAATTAGTACTAGATAAAGAATATAATTTAGCAACAAATGATTTTATGGCTATAGGTGGAGACGAATATACAATGTTTGCAGGTACTCCAACAGTCCAAACATATCGTGGAATGCTTGAAATGTTTGAAGATTATATTAAAGAATTATCTAAAGATGGTCCATTTACAGCAATATTAGATAGTAGAATGAAAGTTGTTGAAGGTGAACCAGAACCTGATGAAGAACCAATACCAGAACTAAAATTAACAATTGAAAAAACATTAGTAGATAAAAAACTAGAAGATGTTCATAAAGATTTACCTATAGAAGTAAATAAAGTATTTAATAAACATGATTACAAGGTATTTGATATTAAGGTTAAGAATACTAGTGGAGATTATGTAACACAACTACAAGATCCATTAGATGTGAAATTAACTCTGGAAGAAATTGGAGTGAGCGAGAAAGATCTTCCAAGTCTAAAATTATGGACGGTACATGATAGTGAACTTGAAGAAATTAAAGATTTTGAAGTTAAAGATGGAGAATTAATGTTTAAGAGAGCTAAGTTCTCAGATTTCGCATTTGTTTATGGCGAAAAGAATACTGATGCCAAAACACCATCAACTCCAAGCACAAATCAAAAAACAAATCAAAAATCAAATCCAAAAACTGGTGATGTAGGAATATCTTTATCAGTTATGGCATTTGTAGCAGCTGCAGGCGGTGCAGTAGTATTAAAAAAGAAAAAATAGATTTATAAAATAGAATGAAATTAATAAACTCTCTCATAGCTTTTCTGTTATGAGAGAGTTTTATATAGTTTTATTTTTTATAAGGATTATAAGTATAGTCTTTAGATAATAAATCATAATGATAAATATTATGAAACTTGTAAGCTATTCTATCTATATCTAAAAATCTTTGATTAATCGGGTTTTCTGTAAATTTTGAGATATTTTGTATAATTTCTATATTTTCTTTTTCTTTTATTTCTTTTAATATAGATGCTCCTGCATCGTTGAATTGTAGTGGTCTAATATAATTAATATATTTAAGATTTTCTATATCTTCATTTTTAATATTTAAGATATAATTTATAACAAATCGCTGTAATCTAGATTTTGAATATCTTTTATTATGAGATTTTTCAATAGAATCTGTTAATCGTCCTGTGTAATTTTTAAGTAAAAGATTTAGCATTCCATTTTCATAATTTGGAGTATCGCTAGGATTTTTTTTATCTATTTCTGCTAAATAGTAAAAGAGTTCACTATAATCATCTAATTTATACTTATTAATTAAAGCATCATAAGTGTTTTTAGGAACCGAATATTTATAATCCTCTCCAGAATCATATAATTTTCTAATTTCAGTAGATGATCTAAATTTATTATTATAATTATCATATTCTTTTCTATGAATTGGGAAATATTGAATAGAAGAATTTAATTCTTTTAATGCTAGTATATATTGTAATGCCAGTGTATTATTTGGTTTTTCAAGTATTTTGCTATCAATATTTAAATCATTCAAAGCGTTCAAGTATGATTTCTTATATGATAATCCTTCATCTATATACTTCTTCTGTAGTTTAGAAATACTATCCTTATTATCTAGAATATTATCTACAGTATTTAAAAATATTTCTTCGTTTTCTTCTTCAATTCCAAATGCTAAATAATCTATAAGTTTAAGTTTATCTAATATTAGAATATTATAATAAGCGAAAAAGTTCGCGCTTTGAACACTTATAATAGTAGGCATTTCAATTACCAAATCTATACCATTTTCAACAGCAATACGAGCCTTATCAAATTTGTTCAATACCGATGGTTCTCCTCTCTGGACAAAGGATGAGCTCATAATTGCAATTATATTCGAATCTGGATAAATTTCTTTGATTTTATTAATTTGATAAATATGTCCATTATGCATTGGATTGTATTCACAGATTAAAGCTATATTTTTCATAATATTTGAATATCCTTCGCTAATTTTGTTATACTAATATAGTAAATATATTATACAATAAATAAAAAATAAATAATAATAAAGGGGTAAGCATGGATATATTAGTTTTAAATAGTGGAAGTTCATCACTTAAGTATCAATTTATGAACTCAGTTAGTGGTGAAGTATATGGTAAAGGTTTAATAGAAAGAATATCACTTCAAGGTGCGAATATTGAACATAAGAAGGGAGATAGAAAGGTATCTATAGAAAGAGATCTTCCAACACATAAAGAAGCTGTAGAGCTTTTATTTGAAGTTTTATTAGATGACGATTATGGAATAATAGATTCTATTGATCAAATTGAAGCGATAGGTCATAGAGTTGTTCATGGTGGACCAATTTCAAAACCGACATTAGTTAATGATGAAGTTATGAAAACTTTAGAAGATGCTACAAGATTCGCTCCTCTACATAATCCAGGAGCTATTCAAGGAATATTGGGAGTAGAAGAAGTTGCACCTGGCAAACCAAATGTAATCTGTGTAGATACAGGATTCCATTCAAGTATACCAGAAGAAAATGCAGTTTATGCAATACCTTATGAATATTATGAAAAAGATCAAATTAAAAGATATGGTGCTCACGGAACATCACATCATTATATAACAATTGAATTAGCAAAATTATTAGATAAACCAGTTGAAGAAGTTAATGCAGTTACTTGTCATTTAGGTAATGGTGCTTCTATAACAGCGGTAAAAAACGGAAAATCATATGATACATCAATGGGCTTAACTCCACTTGAAGGTCTAGTAATGGGTACAAGATCAGGTGATATCGATCCAGCTGTAATATTTACATTAGGTAAAGAATATGGATATTCATATGATGAAATGGATACACTATTAAATAAGCAATCTGGTCTATTAGGTGTTTCTGGTGTATCATCAGATACAAGAGATGTTGAAAATGCTGCTAAAGAAGGAAATAAGAGAGCTCAATTAGCTCTAGACATGTTTGCAAATAGAGCTAAAAAATATGTTGGTGCATATATGGCATTATTAGGGAAAGTTGATGCTATTGCATTTGCAGGTGGAATTGGTGAAAACTCTGATATAACAAGAGAAAATATATTATCAGATCTTGAAGATTTTGGAATTAAAATTGATCCAGAAAAAAATAATGGAGCAAGAGGTGAAACAAAAGAAGTTTCTACAGATGATTCTAGAATAAAAGTTTATATAGTTCCAACTAATGAAGAATTGATGATAGCAAGAGAAACTCAAAAAATTGTAGAAAATTTATAAATTGTTTGACAAAAGTACAAAATATATGTATAATACCCTTGTTATTCAAAAAAAGATATTAAGTTAAGGAGGTGTTACTATGGCAGTACCAAAAAGGAAAACATCTAAAGCTAAGACAGCATCTAGAAGAGCTTCTTCATATAGATTAAATAAAGTAAATTTTGTAGTAGATTCAGAAACACAAGAAGCAAGACTACCTCATAGAGTAAGTCCTTCTGGATATTACAATGGAAAGAAAATTTTTGAAGTTGAAGACGAAGAATAATTATATAAATTAAATGAAGTATGGACTTTTCTATACTTCATTTTTTTATATTTTAAAGTACTAGCTTAATAGAATAAACAATAAAACTTAATTCAAATTCCAAATATATAATAATAACAAGTATAATTAGCTCAAGTATATGTAAATTTTGAGATTTATGGTATTATAATATATATAAATAGAACGGAGTTTATATGAAATTAATAATAGATTTATTGGGTTCAGATTTAGGTCCAGAAGAAATATTATATGGAATTATTGATTCTTTAAATAATACAAAGCTAAACTATGTATTAGTTGGACCAGAACAATTGGCGAGAGAAGTGATTAATAAAAACTCTGCTGAGATTACTAGATTTGAATTTATAGATACAAATGAATATATAAAGAATGATGAAGATCCTGCTAGATCGGTAAGAAGAAAGAAAGATTCATCTATCAGTTTAGGTCTTGAAAGACTTAACGAAGATGGAGATGGTTTCCTATCAGCTGGAAGTACAGGAGCTTTACTTGCTGGTGGTGTATTTATAACTAAAAGGATGGAGGGGGTACTAAGATCTACACTTGCCACATTTATACCGAATCAAGAAGGTAGAACTACTGTACTTGTTGATTCAGGAGCAGTTGTTGATTCTAAGCCTGAAATGTTAAACCAATTTGCCACCATGGGTTCAGTGACTGCTGAAAAGTTTTTAAAATATGATAAACCAAAAGTTTATTTAGCAAATGTAGGTACCGAAGAAGGTAAAGGAGATACTTTATCAAAAGAAACTTATAAATTATTATCAGAAAATGATAAAATTAATTTTATGGGTAATATAGAAGCTAGGGACTTTTTAACAGGTAAAGCAGATGTAATTGTTGCAGATGGTTTTTCAGGAAATATGATGCTTAAAGCATCAGAAGGAGCTGCTTCTGTAATATTTGGTGAATTAAAATCGCAAATTGATTCATCGTTTATTGCTAAAATAGGGGCGTTAATACTCAAACCATATTTAATGAAAATCAAAGACAAATATGATTATTCAAAAGTTGGGGCAGGTATAATGCTAGGAATAAATAAACCTATTTTTAAAGCTCACGGAAGTTCCAATAGAAGAGCTATAAAAAATGCAATATTTAAAGCGGAAGAATTTATGAATAGTAAGATTAATGAAAACTTGGAGGGGAGATTATGATTAGAGAAAAAGTTGCTGAATTATTAAATTCAGAATTAATGATAGAAAATTTAGATTTCGATGCAGATTTTACACAGGACAGTGATTTAGATTCAATAGCACTTTTAGATTTCATAATGACAATTGAAGAAGAATTTGATATTGAAATTTCTGAAGATGAATTAAATGAATTAAGAACTGCAAATGACATTGTAAAATTAATCGAGACAAAGACCGGAAATTAGAATGATTATTGATAATAATCGTATTGAAGAATTAAAGAAATTAGAATATTCAATAGATTATAAATTTAATGATATAAATTTATTGAATTTATCTTTAATACACACCTCTTTTACAAATGAACATAGTAATTTAAGGGGTAAGAGTAATCAAAGACTTGAGTTCTTAGGAGATGCAGTCTTAGAACTTGTATTTACAGAAATACTATATAAGCATTTTAAGAACGAAGATGAAGGAAAATTAACAAAAATAAGAGCAAGTCTTGTTAGTGAAAATGGATTTTCAAATCTGTCAGACATCTTTCATCTCTCAGACTATCTATTATTAGGAAAAGGAGAAGATAAGACGGGTGGTAGAGCAAAAAAATCTATAAAATCTGATGTTCTAGAAGCACTATGTGGTGCTATGTATCTAGATTCTGGATATGATCAAGTATATTCATTTATTTATAAAAACATATATGAAACAATTATAGAGTATGAAAATACTAAGTTCGATATATATGACTACAAAACTAGGATACAAGAACATCTACACAAGACAAGGAATACAGATACCAAATATGTATTAGTCAAAGAAGATGGCCCTTCACACGAAAAAGTTTTTTACATTAATTTATATAATGGAAAAAATTTAATTGGAGAAGGTAAAGGTAAAAGTAAAAAAGAAGCAGAACAAATGGCTGCCAAAGACGCTTTAATGCGTTTAGGATTAACATAAAATACGCCCTTGAATTCTGAATTTGAGGGCTTTTTAATTGTAAGATAAAACTCTTTTATAGGATGAAATAATGAAATTAAAATACATTGAATTATATGGATTTAAATCTTTTGCAGAGAAAACTAAATTATCTTTTAATAAGGATATTACTGCAATTGTAGGTCCAAATGGATCTGGAAAATCAAATATTGCTGATGCAATCAAATGGGTACTAGGAGAACAATCTCCTAAGTCTTTACGTGGAGCAAATATGCAAGATGTCATATTTTCAGGTACAGATACTAAAAAGCCTATGAATATGGCACAAGTTTCTTTAATTCTAGATAATTCGGACAAATCTTTACCCATAGCTTTTGAAGAAGTAAATGTTACTAGAAGAGTTTATAGAACAGGAGAAAGTGAATATTTAATTAATAAATCACCTGTTAGACTTAAAGATATTAAAGAACTATTTTTAGATACAGGAATTGGTAAAGACGGATATTCTATGATAGGTCAAGGTAGGATTGATGAAATTCTAAATGGCAGAAATGAAGATCGTAGATATATATTTGAAGAGGCTGTAGGGATTTCTAAAAATAAATATAAAAAGAGTGAAGCTGAAAGAAAATTAATTAAAAATGAAGAAAATCTTGAATATTTAGCCAAAGAAATAAAGATAAAACAACAAGAAGTAGATATATTAGAAAAACAATCTAATAATGCAAAAGAAGGAATAAAATTAACTTCAAGATTAGAAATACTAGAACTAAATTTATTAGTCAAATCAATTAATAAAATTAATGATGATTTAATTAAAGATAAAGCGGATTTAGAGTATATTGAAAAAGATTTGTTATCATCAACTGAAGAATTAGATAATTTAAATCAAAAAATCTATCCAGTAAAAACAGAAATAGAAGAGTTAAACAAAGAAATAGAAAATCTCAAAGAAGAGGTAAATAACTCTGAAAAGAAACAACAAAATATCGATTCTGAGGTAAATCTAAATACAGAAAAATTAAGATTTTATGATTTAGATATTAAAAGATTAAATCAAGATATTGAAACTAAAGAAAAAAGAATCACTGAATTATCAGAGAAGATTAAATTAAAAAAAGAAGACTATGATAAATTAAATAATGATAAAAACAATCTGAATAAGAATATAAAAGAACAAAATAATCAAGTAAAAGAATATAAAAAGAAAATTGAAAAATTTTCTAAAAATATAGAAGATTTAGATATTCAATTATCAGATTACAAAGTAAAATTATCCAATTTAAAGATAAATAAATCTACTAAAGAACAATTGGATACTTCAAATGAAAAGCTAAAAGTAAATTATGAGAATGAAATTAGCAATTTAATTTCAATCATAGAAGATAGAGATATAAAGATTTCTGATTTGCAAAATAAAATTTCTGATATTAATGATAAATTAAATAAAAATACATCTAAAATAAGTCAAGAAATCGAAAAAAGAGAAAAATTAAATATAAATATAATAGAAATAGAAGAAGAACTCAACAAGTTTAAAAATGAATATTTAAGACTTGAATCAAAAAGGGATATTCTAGAGAGACAATATAAATCATACGATGGATATTATAAATCAGTTCAAAACCTTTTGAAAATATCAGATAAGAATCCAGATATTAAAAATAGAATTATAGGTGTATTGGCTGATTTAATTCAAGTTGACGATGAATATAAAATTGCATTTGATGTGGCACTTGGTTCTTCACTACAAAATATAGTAATCGATAACGAAGAAGATGGGAAATATTTAATCAATTTTATAAAACAAAAAAACATAGGTAGGATAACATTTTTGCCTGTTAAGAAGATTAAAGGAATTAAAAATAATATATCTCATCCAAAAGCTATAGATACACTAAATAATCTTGTTAAGTATGACAAAAGAATTGAAAATATAATCGATTATTTCCTATCTAAGACGATATTAGTTAAAAATATGGACGATGCGATTTTAGTATCTAGACAAGTAAAGGGATATAGAATAATAACCCTTGAAGGTGAAGTGATTAATTCTTGGGGTTCTATGATTGGAGGGAATACTTTTAAGAAAGAATCTAATTCGCTACTTAATCGTAAGAAAGAAATTCAAGACATTAAAAAAGAAATTGATTTAACTAAGAAATCTATCGATGATAGTACAAATAAATATAATGATAATAAAAACTTATTAGATGATATTATGTATAATTTATCTAATTTTGATAATCAAAATAAAGAACTATTATCAGAAAAGAATTCAATAAATTCTTTAATTCAAGAAATTTCAATTGAGAAGAACTTCAATATAAAAAGAAAAGAAGAATTTGAAAATCTATTAAAGAATATAAATAAAGAATTACAGGATAAAGACTTTTCTGATATTGATAAGATTGAGAAAATAATAATTGATTTGGAATTAGAAAGATCTAAATTATCATCTAATCTAGAAATAAATAGTGATGAAAACTTAGAAATAGAGCGAGAATTAATTAAAAACAACTCAAATCTTGAAGTTGTTCTTAGAGATATTTCAATTATAGAAAATGATTTACAAGATTTAGAAATAAATCTTGAGGAAACTGAAGCAAATATTATAAACGATAAGAACAATTTACAATTTACAATTGACGAGATTAATAAATCAAAAGCAAATATTGAAAAATCGAAAGATAATAGTGAAAACATTACTAAAGAATTAATTATATCAAAAGAAAATATAATCAAGCTAGAAGAAAAACTAAATTCATTAAAAACGCAGATACAAATAGATTCTAATAGAATAGATGTATTGAATAAAGACATATCAGATTATGAGAAAGAAAAATTCAAACTGGAATTAAGAATAGATAATTCTGAATCCAAGGTTCTTCATTTAAAGACAGATTATATGGAGACATATTCTTTAGACGAAATAAGTCTTGAAGATAAACTTTCTAGACTTGAAATAGTTGAGGCTACAAGAAAAGAAGTCTTAATGATAAAGAATAGATTATCAGAAATTGGATACTTTAATTTTGAGACTATAGAGCAATATAGCGTTATGTTTGAAGAATTAGAATTTATGAAATCTCAATACGAAGATCTTGTAAACACAAGAAATGATATCTTAAAGATGATTAAAGATATAGAAAAAGATATGATTGAAAAATTCAATACATATTTTTACCAGATACAAAAAAGATTCGATGAGATATTTAATATACTTTTTAATGGTGGACAAGCAGAACTGAAATTAGATTCTGATGATGTCTTAACAGCTGGGATAGAAATAATAGTAAGACCTCCAGGCAAAAAGTTAACCAATTTAGCTTTACTATCAGGTGGAGAGAAGGCCTTAACGGCCGTAGCTTTATTATTTGCAATATTTGAAATTAATCCAGCTCCATTTTGTGTATTAGATGAAATTGATGCGGCGTTAGATGAAGGAAATATAAAGAGATACTTTGATTATCTACAATCATTAGTCGACAAGAGTCAATTCATCATAATAACACATCGTAAGGTAAGTATGGAAATGGCAGACATACTTTACGGTATAACTATGGAAGAAAAAGGAATTTCAAAAGTTATAACACTTATGTTAGAAGATTTCAAATAATAAGTATTATATAAGGAGTTAGTATGTTTAAAAAATGGTTCGGACTAAATAAAGAAGAAAAAAAAGAAGATAAACAAATTAATGAAGATTTAATTGGAAAATCAGAATCTGAAAGAGATATTGAAAAAACTGAAGAAGTGATTGAAAAATTAGAATCTGTAGAAAATATTGAAAAATCAGAATCTGTAGAATTGGATAATTTAGATGAATCTTATTATCAAAACCTTGATACAGAAATGAATAATACAATTGATAGAGATTACAATGAACAATTAACAAATGAAGAAATAAAAGATGAAGAAGAAAAGCCTAAAAAAGGATTTTTTGATAGATTAAAAGACGGTTTATTTAAGACTCGTGATGCTATGAATTCAGCTATAGATAATCTTATTAATGGTAAGGCTAAAATAGATGATGATTTATATGAACAATTAGAAGAGATAATGATATCTGCTGATATGGGTGTTGAGACTACAATAGATATGATTGATGAGTTAAGAGATACTATTGAAAGAAAAAGAATAAGAGATCCTAAACTTATTAAAAATGAATTGGAAATCATATTAAAAGAAAATTTAAGATTAAAAAATGAAAACAATGATTTAAATATCAAATCTGGAGAACAAAGCATTATCCTTGTAATTGGAGTTAATGGTGTGGGTAAGACTACAACTATTGGTAAACTTGCATATAATCTTAAAAATGAAGGCAAAAGTGTAATGATTGCAGCAGCGGATACATTCAGAGCGGCAGCTATTGAACAATTGGCAGAATGGGCAAATAGAGTAGATGCACCAATTGTTTCTCATAAAGAAGGAGCAGATCCAGCCTCAGTAGTATTTGATGCGATAAAATCACAAAAAGCTAATAATAGTGATGTATTAATTATAGATACAGCTGGGAGATTACACAACAAAGTTAATCTTATGAATGAATTGGAAAAGATTAATAGGATAATTGCAAGAGAACATCCAGATGCTAATAAAGAGACATTATTGGTACTAGATGCCACTACTGGACAAAATGCAATATTCCAAGCTAAAGAATTTAATAAAGTTACAGATATTACAGGAATAGTTTTAACAAAGATGGATGGTACTGCAAAAGGAGGAGTTGTATTCCCATTACAAGTAGAACACAATATACCAGTTAAATATATCGGAATAGGGGAACAAAAAGACAATCTCGAAAAGTTTGATTCCGATAAATTTGTTGAAGCACTTTTTAATTAAATATTATGAAAAAGTTAAGTATCTTTATGAGACTTAACTTTTTATTTTTTATGATAGTATCTAAATTATTCATAATTTAGAATATAATAATTAATAAGTATAAAAAAATAATAAAAAAACTTGACATCAGTCTCGTATTTTGCTAATATAGTTGATGTCAATGTAAAGCCTTGACAGGAGTATAAATGGAGAAAAATGTAATTATAGGTATTCTTTACGAATATTACGGAGAATTACTAACAGAAAAGCAATCAGAATCTATAGAATTATATTATTTAGAAGATTTATCATTAACAGAAATTGCTGATGTAATGAAAATTAGCAAACAGAGTGTATCAGAAAACATTAAAAGATCTGAAAAAGCATTGCTAAATTTTGAAGATAAGCTTGGAATGTATGCTAAATCAAAAGAAATAAATAATTTAATAAATAGATTGGAACTAGATTTGATGGAAGATTTAGATGATGAAAAGTTTAGCGAGTACATCGGTTTAATATTCGAAATCAAATCAAAACTATTATAGGAAGTGCTATATGTTTGAAAATTTATCGGATAGACTACAAGGCTTAATGTCAAATCTTAGAGGAAAAGGAAAACTTTCTGAAAAAGATATTGATCAAGCAATGAGAGAAATACGTTTAGCTTTATTAGAGGCAGATGTAAATTTCAAAGTTGTAAGAAGCTTTGTAGCTAAAGTTAAAGAAAGAGCTTTAGGCGCTGAAGTAATGCAGAGTTTAACTCCTGGACAGATGGTTGTTAAAATTGTTAATGAAGAATTAATTGCTTTAATGAGTGATGAAAACCAAGAATTAAACATATCTTCAAGACCACCAACAATAATAATGATGTGTGGTTTACAAGGTGCTGGTAAGACAACTCAAACTGGTAAATTAGCTCTTCATTTGAAAAAAAAGAACAAGAGACCATTGCTTGTTGCAGGAGACATATATAGACCTGCTGCTATTGATCAGCTAAAAGTAGTTGGTAAACAAGTTGATGTACCTGTATTTAGTCTTGGTAAGATAAGTCCTGTAGAGATAGCAAAAGCAGCTGTCGAAGAAGCTAAGAAAAACAATAATGATGTCGTTATAATCGATACGGCTGGTAGACTTCATATTGATGATGAATTGATGGAGGAATTACAGGCTATAAAAGATGCGGTCGATGTAAGCGAAATATTATTGGTTGTTGATGCTATGACTGGTCAAGATGCCGTTAATGTAGCAGAAACATTTAATGAAAAGCTTGATATCACAGGAATATTAATGACTAAGCTAGACGGTGATTCAAGAGGTGGTGCTGCACTTTCAATTAAGGCAGTTACAGAAAAACCTATAAAATTCATTGGTACCGGTGAAAAGATGGAAGATTTGGAACAATTCCATCCAGATAGATTGGTATCAAGAATACTTGGTATGGGTGATGTTTTATCCTTGATAGAAAAAGCAGAACAAGCTCTAGATGAAACAAAAGCTAAAGAATTAGAAGAAAGAATTAGAAATCAAACATTTGATTTTAATGATTTTCTTTCACAAATCGAGCAAATGAGAAATATGGGACCCTTGGAAGATATATTAAAGATGATTCCAGGTATTGACTCTAAGGCTTTGAAGGGTATGAATTTCGATCCTAAACAAATAGACAGGACAGAAGCAATTATTCAATCAATGACCCCGAGAGAGAGAGAAAGACCAAATATAATAAATAATTCTAGAAAGAAAAGAATTGCAAATGGTTCAGGTACAACAATTGGAGATGTGAACAAATTGCTAAAGCAGTTTGAAGAAACTAAAAAAATGATGAAGCAAATGGGCGGATTCACAAAGAAAACAAAAAAACGAGGAAGATTTAAATTCCCATTCATGTAAACGGAGGAAAATATGGCAGTAAAAATTAGAATGAAAAGATTAGGTGCTAAAAAGAGACCATTCTACAGAGTGGTTGTAGCAGATGAAAGATCACCTAGAGATGGTAAGTTTATTGAAGAAATTGGTTATTACAATCCAATTTCAGAACCAAAAGAATTCAAAATCAATATGGAAAGAGTAGACTATTGGATAAGTGTTGGAGCAAAACCTTCTAAGACAGTAGCTAGATTATTAAAAACAGATTTTGAAGATTTAGCAAGACAAGTTGAAGAAAAGAAAAGATTAGAAGAAGAAAAAAGAGCTAAAGAAGCAGAAGAAAGAAGATTAAAATTAGAAGCTGAAGAAAGAGAAAGAGCTGAAGCTGAAGAAAAAGCAAGATTAGAAGCAGAAGCTGCAGCTGCTGAAGAAGAAGCGGAAGATACTGAAGAAGCAGAAGAAGTTGAAGAAACAGAGGAAGTGGAAGCAGAATAATGAATGAAATAGTAGAATACATTGCTAAAGTTTTAGTGAATCATCCTGAAGATGTTGAAGTTATAACTGATTCAAATGATGGTATTGTAGATATTAAATTATTAGTAAATTCTGAAGATATGGGGAAAATTATCGGTAAGCAAGGTAAAATTGCAAACTCTATAAGATCTATATTAAAGGCATGTGCTATTAAAGAAGAAAAGAAAGTTAACTTAACAATTGATTCTAAATAATCTCAAAGGAAATTTATGGAAAAGATTAAAGTCGCTGATATAATCAATACGCATGGTATAAAAGGTGAACTAAAAATCCAAAGAATTGGAATCGAAACTTTTGACAGGGATATTGATTACTTTATTGGTGATAATATGCTCAAAGTTAATATTGAAAAATCTAGAATTCATAAAGGATTTTATATATTAAAGCTTAAAGAATTCAATAATATAAATGAAGTTCTTCAATACAAAGGTAAGGAAATATATATCAATAAAGAAGATTTACAAGAATTAGAAGAAGACGAATTCTATATATTAGATTTAGTTGGAATTAAAGTTTTTGAAAATGATAATTATATTGGTGAAATAATAGAGGTTTTACATTATGATGCCAATGATGTATACATTATTGAAACATCAGATAGAGAAATTTATTTACCAGCAGTAGAAGAATTTATATTAAATGTAGATATTGAAAATTCAAGATTAGATGTCAAATTGATAGAAGGTATGTAATGAGAATAGATGTATTAAGTTTATTTCCAAACTCCTTCGAATTTCTAAAGACATATGGAGTAATTGGTAAAGCGATAGATAAGGAAATTATCGAAATAAATGCAATAGATTTAAGAGATTTTACAGAAGATAAACATCGAAAAGTAGACGATGAGGTATATGGTGGTTCGGCTGGTATGTTGATGACTTGTCAACCGGTGGTTGATGCAATAGAAAGCGTTAAAACCGAAGACTCACTTACAATATTTTTAAGTCCTCAAGGAAAAGTCTTAGATCATAGTATTGCTACTGATTTATCTAAATATAAGCATTTAATATTACTTTGTGGGCATTATGAAGGAATAGATTCAAGAGTAATTAATAATTATGTTGATATGGAAATATCAATAGGGGATTTTGTATTAACTGGTGGAGAAATACCAGCAATGGTATTAATTGATACGGTTACTAGACTAATAGATGATGTATTAGGAAATGAAGAATCTTATAAGACAGATTCACATTATAATATTTTGTTACAACACGACCATTTTACAAGACCAAGAGAATTTAGAGGACTTAAAGTTCCTGAGGTATTATTCTCTGGCAATCACAAATTAATTAAAGAATGGCAATTAGAAAATAGTATAAAAAACACAAAAAATAAAAGACCAGATTTGTACGAAAAGTACATTGAAAGTCTAGGAAAGGAATGATTATGGATATCATAAAAAAGATTGAAAATGAACAATTAAAAGATTCTGTTACAGACATCCAAGTTGGTGATTATGTAAAAGTTGATTACAGAATTAAAGAAGGTTCAAGAGAAAGAATTCAAGTATTTGAAGGTACAATTATCAAGATTCAAGGTAAAGGTGTTAGAAGAGCTTTTACAGTTAGAAGAATTTCATATGGTGTTGGTGTTGAAAGAACATTTTTATTACATTCACCAAGAGTTGAAAACATCAATGTTGTAAGACATGGTAAAGTAAGAAGAGCTAAATTATTCTACTTAAGAAATAGAGTGGGTAAAGCAGCTAAACTTAAAGAAAAAACAGATTACTAAAATTATAGAGAAAATGACTGCATTAATTACTTCGTTAATTATACAGTCATTTTTTATTTAAGTTTATGATAAACTATATTTAATAGAAAGTTTTAAGGAGTTATTATGCAAATTAATTGGTATCCAGGACATATGAAAAAGTCCTTAGATCAAATTAAGGCCTCAATGAAAATGGTTGATATAGTTTGTGAAATTGTTGATTCAAGAATTCCGATTTCATCAAGAAATCCTATTATTGATGAAATAATCGGAGATTTTCCAAGAATAATTATATTTAATAAATCTGATATGGCAGATGCTCGTGAGACTAGAAAATGGATAAATTACTTTAAAGAAAATGATATTACGGTATTAGAATATAATTCTTTACAAGAAAACAAGACAGAAGAATTATATAAAAAATCAAAAATAGTTCTAACTGATTTGTTTAAAAAACGTGAAGAGAAACAAATTAAAAATAAAGAAATTAAAATGATGATAGTTGGCATTCCAAATGTTGGGAAGTCAACATTTATAAATAATATATCAAATAGAAGAGGAACTAAAGTAGGAAATAGACCTGGAGTTACCCGTACAAATCAATGGATTAAAACTAATTCAAATATTGCACTATTAGACACTCCTGGTGTATTATGGCCAAAACTAGATCTTCACGATGGTGGACTCAATCTTGCATTTTGCGGAACTATAAAGGATGAAATATTAAATATTGAAGATTTATGTTTTGAATTTATAAAAAAGATAAATGAGATTTATCCTAAAAGTCTGGAACAAAGATATAATATAAATTCTAGTAAAGAACCATTAGAAATAATGGATGAAATAGCGATAAAATCTGGGGCTATAAGTAGGGGAAATGAAATCGATTATTTCAAGGTATCTAATCTCATACTAGATGATTTTAGAAAATTAAGATTAGGAAGAATTACACTTGAAAAAGTAGAAGATTTTAAATAATTTTTAACAATATTGACAGTTTAATTTTAATTAATAAATATATAATGAGGATATATGATAGTAAAGCTAAAAAAAGATCAATTAGATATATTAATTGAAAAATCTAGAGGATATAATAAAATCTGTGGAGTTGACGAAGTTGGAAGGGGGCCAATTGCTGGACCTGTAGTTAGCTGTGCAGTAATAATGGGAAAAGAAAAGGTAGAAGGAGTTAAAGATTCTAAAAAATTAAGCGATAAAAAAAGGAGGTCTTTAGCAAAGGACATATACTCAAAATCATTAGCTATAGGCTATGGAATAGTTGATAATAATATCATTGATGATATCAATATAAGACAAGCTACCTTATTATCCATGAAGATAGCAATTGAAAACTTAAGAGATAAAGAAGGTAATAAAATAATACCCGATTTAGCTTTAATTGATGCAGAATCTTTAGATATTGATATCGATCAAATCTCAATTAATTCAGGCGATGACTTAGTTTATCAGATATCATGTGCTTCTATATTAGCTAAGATTTTTAGGGATGATATTATGATTGAATATTCAAATATATATCCAGAGTATAAGTTTGAAGCTCATAAAGGTTATGGAACAAAAAAACACTATGAAGCTATAAATTCTCATGGTATTACTGAAATCCATAGAAAATCCTTTATGAAAAAATATAATGAAAAAAAACAACAAGATAATAGGTAAACTAGGGGAAGAAATAGCATGTATCTATCTATTAGATAATGATTATAAAATACTTGAAAGAAATTATGAAACTTCATTTGCAGAAATAGATATAATCGCATTGAAGGATGAGATTATATCTATAGTTGAAGTAAAGACAAGAAAAAACGATAATTATACTAGAGCCTCTTCATCAGTAGACTATAAAAAACAAAAAAAATTAAAGGAAATTGCAAATTATTATATAATAGAAAATCGACTTTATGATTACAATATAAGATTTGACATTATTGAATGTTATTGGCAAAATCATAAGATTAATCATATTAAGAATGCATTTGAGGCTTAATATGAGAAATATAAGAGAAATTATTTTATTTTTAAATATCATAAGATTTAGTAATCAAAGAATTATAGAATTCATAAAAACAGGTCAAATATCAGAATTAATAAATATCAATCAAAATAATCTATTTAATCTAAAATTTCTTAAAGAAAACGAAATTCGAAATATATCAGATAATATAGAAAACTTCAATATAGAATATGAACTACATAAATTATCAAAACTGGGTATAAAGTTTTCTTGTATCATAGAAGATAATTATCCAGAACAATTAAAAAACATATATAATCCTCCTGCGATACTTTATTATAAAGGAAAAGGATTTGAATCATTAGATAATGTATTAGCAATTGTAGGAACTAGAAAACCTACACCTTATGGAAGATGGGCAACTAAAAAAATAATAAATGAATTAAAAAATTACGATATAAAAATTGTATCAGGAATGGCACTTGGTATCGATTATGAAGCTCATAATGAAGCTATTAAGAACAGTATATTTACAATAGGAATCCTCGCATCATCTCTCGAAATTGAGTATCCTAAATCTAATAAAAACTTATATATTAAGATGAAAGATAATCTACTCATATCTGAATTTCCACTTGGTACAGATCCTATAAAAAGAAATTTCGTTTTAAGAAATAGAATAATTTCTGGTTTAGGATTTGGAACATTAGTAATAGAGGCAGCTGATAAAAGCGGATCTTTAATTACTGCCAATTTTGCACTAGAACAAAATAGAGAAGTTTATGCAGTTCCTGGTAATATTAACAATGTATATTCAGACTGTCTCTTATACACATCTCCGAGCCCACGAGACAAG
>CAMXYZ010000004.1 GCA_947253305.1 uncultured Helcococcus sp. | reverse complement strand
ATATTACCCTTGAACTCACAAGCTTCAGTCAATAATATATCTGAATTTCCGAGTTTAACATTTCCATTCATCTCATCTAATAAACCACCTAAAAGAATTGAAGCATCACTCTCAGAATCGATCAAGATTTTTGCTAATATTGAAGTGGTAGTTGATTTACCATGAGAACCCGAGATAGCAATTGATCTATTATAGTTTCTCATTAAGGCACCTAAAAAAACACCTCTAGAAACTACTTCTTTACCTGTTTCTCTAGCTGCTATTAATTCTTCATTGTCATCACTAATTGCATCGGTATATACAAATAAATCCTGATCACTTATATTATCCTTACTTTGTCCAATATGAACTTGGATACCATTATCTCTCAAGGAGTCTAAATAATCTGAATTACTACGATCTGAACCAGAAATTTCATATCCTAGATTATCAAGTAATAGAGCGATACCGCTCATGCTCACTCCACCAATTCCTATAAAATGAATTTTTTTATATTTTTCATCTTTTAAATCAAATTTAAACATTTAACAATTCCCTCTATTCAATATTTATTCTAAAATACATATCGCTTAAGTATATTATGCGACTTTTATTATATCATATAAATTATATACCCCAAATTATATTTTTACTATTAGATTTAATCGTGTATAATAACTATGAAAGCATGTAAAAAAATTGCGAGGTTTTTAAATGAATAAAGTTATAATTTTGGCGGCTGGTGAAGGCACCAGGATGAAGTCAAAGATATCTAAGGTTCTTCACAAACTATGCAACAAATCAATACTTTCCTATATAGTAGAATCTTCAAAGGAAGCTTTAGTTGAAGATATAATACTTGTGGTTGGAAATAACGAAGATAAAGTAAGAGAAGAATTTGGAGATAGTGTTAAATATACTAGACAATATATTGGAGATGGCATCCCTTATGGAACGGGATATGCAGTAAAACTCTGCGAAGAATACATTAATGATGACGATAATATTTTAGTGTTGACTGGAGATGTTCCATTAATAACTAAAGAAACAATATCGGAACTCATCAACTATCACAATGAGAAAAAAAATGATGCAACAGTACTTTCTGCAATAATGGATGATCCTAGTGGATTAGGTAGAATATTGACAGACGAAGAAGGTATGCTTGTAAAAATAATTGAAGATAGAGATTGTAATGAAGAACAATTAAAAATAAAAGAAATCAATTCCGGTATTCAAATATTTAATGGTAAAAAATTAAAATATGCATTAAATAAATTGGATACAAATAATTCTCAAGGCGAACTATATATAACTGATGTATTTGAGATATTAAATAAAGAAGATTCAAATATATCTACTTATAAATTAAAAGATAATGATGAGATAAAAGGAATTAACGATAAAGTACAATTAGTACAAGTCGAAGCGATAATGAGAAGAAGAATAAATGAACAACTCATGAGAGACGGTGTAATCATAGAAAATCCAGATACTGTTACTATACAAAAAGGAATTACTATCGGAAGAGATACAATTATAGAATCGAATGTTAAAATTTTGGGAGACACTCAAATAGGTGAAGATTCATTTATAGGGATGAACTCAAAGATAATAGATTCAAAAATTGGCGATAATGTTAAGATTCATTCTTCATATATAATTGAATCTGAAATTGGAGATGGTAGTGATGTAGGTCCATTTTCACATTTAAGACCAAAATCAAAATTAAATAAAAATGTTCATATCGGTAATTTTGTAGAAGTAAAAAATGCCACATTAGACGATGGAACTAAAGCTGGTCATCTCGCATATATAGGTGATGCAGATTTAGGAAAAAGAATAAATGTATCTTGTGGTGTAATATTTTCAAATTACGATGGAAAGAATAAATATAGATCCACAGTAGGAGATGATTCATTCATAGGCGCAAATGTTAATATCGTATCTCCTATAAATATAGAAAAAAAATCATTTATAGCAGCTGGCTCAACCATTACAAAAGATGTAAAGACGGGTCAATTAGCGATTGAAAGAGCAGAACAAAGAAATATAGACGGTTATTATAAGAGAAAATTTAATAAATAATATTGGAGGAGCAATGCAAAGCGCAACAAATGAAGTTAAGATATTTAGTGGTACATCAAATATTGAACTATCAGAAAAAATCGCTGATTTATTAGGTCTTGAACTAGGCGATATAACAATCAACAAATTTGCAGATGGTGAATTTTCAATAAGGATTAATGAGATAGTAAGAGGAAGGGATATATTTTTAATTCAACCTACTTCAAATCCGACTAATGATAATTTAATGGAAGCATTAATTATCATAGATGCTCTAAAAAGAGCATCAGCTCATAAAATCAATTTAGTAATGCCATATTATGGATATGCTAGACAAGAAAGAAAATCTAAAGGAAGAGAACCTATAACAGCAAAATTAGTTACAGACTTGATAGAGTCTGCTGGAGCGGATAGAGTTGTATCAGTAGATCTACACGCAGCAGCTATTCAAGGTTTCTTTAATATACCGCTCGATCATTTAACAGCAAGACCAATTATAGCTACATATTTTGAAGAGTTGATTAATAAAAGTGTTCATGATGATTGGGTAGTAGTTTCTCCAGATTTAGGAGGAGTTACAAGAGCTAGACAATTAGCCGATGTATTAAAACTTCCAATAGCAATAATTGAAAAAATAAGACCAAGACCAAATGAATCAGCAATACTAAATATCATTGGCGATTTTGCTGGAAAGGGCTGTATCATAATAGACGATATTATCGATACCGCTGGAACAATAACCAATGCAGCAGAGACACTAATCGAAAATGGAGCTAGAGAAGTATATATCTCAGCTACACATGGAGTATTATCAGATCCAGCGATTGAGAGAATTAGTAATTCCGATGCAATTAAAGAATGTATAATAACCGATACAATTTGTCAAAAAGAAGCTAAAAAAGTAGATAAAATCAAGATATTATCAATGGCTCCAATGCTAGCAGAAACAATCAAATCAATCACTAATTATACTTCAGTTTCAAGTATTATGAAGGAAAAGAAATAATGTATTTAATTGTAGGTTTAGGAAATCCAGGTAAGCGTTATGAAAATACGAGACATAATGTAGGATTTGATACCATTGATTTATTAGCGGATTATTTCAATGTAAAATTAGATAAAGTTAAATTTCGAGGATCCTATGCGGAGACTCGATTTAATAATGAGAAAATTATCTTATTAAAGCCGGAAACATATATGAATTTATCTGGAGAATCCGTACAACAATTCGTAGACTATTATGGTGTAGATTTAGACAAGTTAATCGTAATTGTCGATGATATTGATATTA
Organism: uncultured Helcococcus sp.; assembly: GCA_947253305.1. Lineage (GTDB taxonomy): Bacteria > Bacillota > Clostridia > Tissierellales > Peptoniphilaceae > Helcococcus. The sequence continues at coordinate 27,799 of CAMXYZ010000004.1, read as the reverse complement.
AATTTGGTACAGTTAGAATTAGAAAAAATGGTACAGCGGGAACTCATAATGGCATGAAATCAATCATATCTAGACTTGGTGGAGAAGGTGAGTTTCCAAGAATTAAAATTGCCATTAATCAAAAGCCTGATTATATGAATTTAGCGGATTATGTATTATCTAAATTCACAGATAAAGAAAGAATAATTGTCGATAAGGAAATTGAAAATGCAAAAGAAGCTGTCCTTTGTATAATAGAGCAGGGGATAGATATTGCAATGAATAAAATTAATCCACTCGATGAATTGGCTTAGAAAATGGAAACAATATGGAAATAAAATCATATAATGAATTATTTAATTCATTAGAAGATAATAAAAATTTAATATATTCATATGGGATAATTGAAGAAGCGACAGGTCATTTTATATATACTATACACAATAAAATAAAACGACCTGTTTTAGTTGTGCTTCAAAATGATAAAAGAGCGAGAAATCTTTATAATTCTTTAGAAAATCTTAATATAGATGTACTATTTTATCCGGAGCTTGAAGAAAATTATCAATTAATTGAAAACTTCGACTTTAAAAATAGAACTGATAGGATGAAAACTATTATCTCCTTATTAAATAATGAAGCTAAGATAATAATTACAACTATTGAAGCTTTATCTAAGAAAATTGCAAAGAAAGAAAATCTCTTAGATAAAAAGATACAAATAAATATAAATAATGAAATTAATCTTGAAGAATTAATTGAGAGTCTTAATAAACTCGGATATCAAAGAAGAAATATAATTGAAGCTAAGGGAGAATTTGCTGTAAGAGGAGATATAGTAGATATATTTCAAATACATGAAGAAAACCCGACTAGATTAGAATTGTTCGATATAGAGATAGATTCAATAAGAAAGTTTGATATATACACTCAGATGTCTATAGATAATATTGATAGTTTTTCTATATATCCAAATTCCGAAAATATCTTAGATGCAAATGATATTAAAGATATAATCAAAAAGATTAAAAATGATATAGAATTTTCAAAAAATAATATTGATGAAGAAAATATTGAAAGATTGGACCAGAAATTTAGTCGATTAATAGAAGAATTAGAATACAATCAGAAAGTAGACAATATTGATTTACTAATTCCATATTTAAAAGATAATGATGACTCGTTATTCGATTATTATCCAAAAGATGGAATTATAATATTCGAAGATCTATCAAATATTGAAAATAAATATATCGAAAAAGAAAAAGTTAGAAAATATTCTATTCAAGAAAGAATTGATAATGGAGATTTATTAAAATCACATCATAATATATTTTTTGATTTCGTTGAATTAATGAATAAGGCAATTGATTTTCAAAAAATCAATACTTCATTAATATTAAAAAATGTAAAACACTTCGATATAGAGAAATTAGTTGAGTTTAAAATTAGACAAACTCAAGCATATCATGGTCGATTTGAAGAATTCATAGATGATATGAAATACAATATCGACAATGAATATAAGACTTTTATATTAGTACCAGATAGGGAAAATGCAAATAAGTTAATTAATCAATTGAAAGAATTTAAAATAGATTCTGAAATAACTGAGCTAGAGAATCGAGAGATTAAAAAAGTTGTAAATATTCTCATTTTCGATATAGATCAAGGATTCGAATATTATGAAGATAAGATAAGTTTCATATCTTATTCTCAAATATTTAAGAAAGCTAAAAAGATAAAATCTAGAACTAGAAAAAATAAAGAAATAATAAATTATTCGGATTTAGAATATGGTGATTTATTAGTTCATGATTCATATGGTATTGCAAAATATGTCGGTATAAAAAATATTGAATTAAACAATATTAAATCCGATTTTATTGAACTTCACTATTCAGGTGGTGATAAGCTTTTTGTCCCGGTATCGGATATGAGCATGGTATCTAAATTTGTTGGCCAAGGGGATAAAAAACCAAAGCTTTCAAATTTGAATAGTTCGGAATGGAAAAAGACCAGATCAAAAGTTAAGAAAGAAATTGAAAAGATAGCAGAAGATTTAGTAAAACTCTATGCGAAGAGATTAGAAGTCGAAGGTTTCCAATTTTCAAAAGACACTCCATGGCAAACCGAATTTGAAGACAGCTTTATATTTACCGAGACAAATTCTCAACTTCAAGCAATTGATGAGATTAAAGCTGATATGGAGTCGACTAAGGTCATGGATAGACTTTTATGTGGTGATGTAGGATATGGTAAGACGGAAGTAGCTCTTAGAGCAGCTTTCAAAGCTATTATGGACGGAAAGCAAGCTGTTATGCTTGCACCAACTACAATACTTGTTAATCAGCATTTCAATACTATAAAAAGTAGATTTGAAAATTTCCCAATAAAGATTGACTTTCTATCGAGATTTAAGACACCTGCTCAAAGAAAGAAAACAATAGAGGAGCTTAAAGATGGAAGTATTGATTTTGTAGTAGGTACACATTCATTGGTATCGAAGGATATAGAATTTAAAAATCTAGGAATATTAATTATTGATGAAGAGCAGAGATTTGGTGTAAGAGATAAAGAAAAGATAAAGAAACTTAGTGAGAATATCGATGTACTTACATTATCTGCAACTCCAATACCTCGTACTCTACAAATGTCACTCTCAGGTATAAGGGATATGAGTCTACTTGATGAACATCCAGAAAATAGACTTCCAATTAATACCTATGTAATGGACTATGATCCGATCTATATTAGAGAAGCAATACTAAAAGAATTGTCTAGAGGCGGACAAATCTATTTCGTATATAATCGGGTCAATTCTATACATAGAATGTACGATAGAATTAAAGAATTAGTTCCAGAATCTAGAATTGCCATTTCTCACGGTAGAATGAGCACTAGAGAATTGGAAAATGTAATAGAAGATTTTACAGATAAAAAATATGATATACTATTAACCACGACAATTATTGAGACCGGTATGGATATACAAAATGTAAACACAATGATTGTTTATAATGCAGATATGATGGGTTTATCACAGCTCTATCAATTAAAAGGTAGAATCGGTAGATCAAGTAGAAGCTCATTTGCATATTTCACATATGCAAAAAATAAAGTTATTACAGAAGTGGCCGAAAAAAGGCTCAAAGCTATAAAAGATTTTGACGAACTAGGCTCAGGCTATAAGATTGCGATGAGAGACTTAGAATTGAGAGGAGCTGGAAATTTATTAGGCGAGAGTCAAAGTGGACATATTGAATCAATTGGTTATGATCTTTATGTGAGAATGTTACAGGAAACTGTAGATGAGATAAAAGGTATAAAGCCAAGAAAGATTGGTAAGACTGTAAAAATTGATCTTAATATCGATGTATATATTCCAAGTGATTATATACAAGATGAAAATGAAAAGATTAATATCTATAAGAAGATATCATATATAGAAAATTCTGATGAGCATTCTTCAATAATAGATGAATTAATAGACAGATTTGGAGATATTCCAAAACCTGTTCAAAATATTATAGATATATCATATATTAGGGCGATGTTAATCGACAATGATTTTGAATCTATAATAGGGAGAGAAGATTATATAGAAATTGCATATGCAGACATTGATATATTTGATTTCAAGAAATTACAGATACTATCAAAAGAATTTAATTCTAAAATTAAATTTGATTTAATAGATAATCCGAAGATATATATTGAAAATAAAAAAGGATATATATTTGAAATAATAAGGCTATTAGAAATAGTAACAAAAATAAATAAAGGAGAATTTGATGAAAAACAAAATTAAAGTAATTTCATTTTTACTTGTACTAGTATTATTTGTAGGATGTAGTAAAGGTGATGAAGGTAATGGAGAGGAAACAAACGATAATACACCACAAGTTCAAACAAAAGATGAAAAACCAGTTTCATTTGAGAACTTAAGAGAAAAGAAAACACCATTCTTAAAAGTTGGAGATAAAGAAGTATCTTATAAAGAATACTATAAATTCTACGATTTATATGCAGGGATAATCGCATTACAACAACAATTAAATAATAATGTTGTGAATTTAATGGTTAGAGATGCAATAATTACTAAGGATTTAGAAGAAAAAAACATTGAAGTAAAACAAGAAGAAGTAGATGCAGAAATTAAAAAGTATATTGAAAATCTTGGTGGGGAAAATGAATTTATCAAGTATTTAAATATGCTTGGCGTTGAAAAGTCAGTATTTGAAGAAAATGTAAAAAACAGCTTGAAAGACGCTAAACATAAAAGTCTATTTATTGAAGAACAAGAAGTAAGCGACAAAGATATGGAAGATTACTATGAAGCAAATAAGAATAGTATCGACAATGTAATTGCTAAACATATATTAGTTGACGATGAAGAACTTGCAGCGGAAATTTCTCAAAAATTAAAAGATGGAGAAGATTTCAAAGAATTAAGTGATGAACATTCAAAAGATGAAAAAGCTAAATCAAATGGTGGTGAATTAGGTAAGATTACATCAAAAGGTTTCGATGAAGACTTTGTTAATGCAGCATTCAAATTAGATGATAATGAAGTATCTGATCCAGTAAAAACACAATTCGGATATCATATAATAGTAGTAACAAAGAATAATGTGGGAATGGACAAGAATAAAGAAACAATCAAAAATAATGTTGCTTCTGAAAAGTATGAAAAATACCTTGAAGAAAAGATTAAAAGTAGCGATGTAAAGTTTTATGACTATGATGGTGATGAAATTAAATAAAAAAATTTAATAAATATAGAAAAAAAGCCTTAAAGCCTTGATTTTGTCGATTATTATGTTATAATGAAATTACAGTTTAATTAACTGAAATTTTAGGAGGAATTATAATGAACAAATCAGAGTTAATTACAAGAATCGCTGAAAAAAGTGGTTTAACAAAAGTTGATTCAACAAAAGCATTAGATGCATTACTAGAATCAGTACAAGAAGCACTAGTTAAAGAAGAAAAAGTTCAACTAGTTGGATTTGGTACATTCGAAGTAAGACATAGAAAAGCTAGAGAAGGAAGAAATCCTAGAAATCCAGAAGAAAAGATTAAAATTCCAGCATCTAAAGCACCAGTATTCAAAGCTGGTAAAACATTAAAAGAAGCTGTTAATAAATAAGAAGCTAATTTATTAAAAAAGTGATGTGTTCATACGCATCATTTTTTTTATTATTTAAAATTTAGGATATAATTATATTAGTAAAGAATACATATTTTAAATAAAATGAAGAAGAAGGAATTATCATGAAAAAAATGTCTAAATTTATAGTTAAACATTATAAATTAATATTTTCTTTATTTTTAATACTTACGATTTTATCGGCAGTATTAGCATTAGGAGTAAAGCAGAACTTCTCATTAGCTAAATATATGCCGGGAAATTCTGAATCGATGACTGCTATAGACAAGATGAAGGAAGAATTTGACGAACCAATTCCGAATCTAAGGGCAGTTATAAAAGATGTAAGTATACCAGAAGTATTAGAGTATAAAGAAAAATTAAAAGAAATTCCAGAGGTTAAATTAGTTCTCTGGATGGATATATTAACTAATCCATCTCAGCCTATAGAGATCATAGACAAAGATTTATTAGATACCTATTATATAGATAATAATGCACTATTACAGATTTCAGTTGAGACTGATAATGTAGCTAAGTCATTAGAAAAAATTAAAGAAATACTTCCAGAAGATACAGCATATGATGGAGAAATTGTTTCCGAATCAGCAGCTCAATCAGCTGTAACTAGTGAAATAGCAACTATTACAGCACTTGCTGTTCCTGCTGGAATTTTAATCCTAATATTTTCAGTTAGATCTTGGATAGAGCCAGTATTATTAATGTTAACAATAGGTGTTGCGATAGTGATAAATATGGGGACAAATATATTTCTTGGAGAGATTTCATTTGTAACTCAATCTGTAAGTGGGATATTACAATTAGCAGTATCTCTGGATTATGCAATATTCTTACTTCATGAATATCATAGACAAAAGAATTTACAAAAGGGAGATAAAGAAGCTTTGGTAGATGCGATAAAAATATCTGCATCATCAGTAATATCATCAGCTCTAACAACGGTATTTGGTTTTCTAGCCTTAGTATTTATGAAATTTGGAATCGGTAAAGACTTAGGATTGGTCCTCGCAAAAGGAGTATTCTTCAGTTTGGTATCAGTTATAATGTTCTTACCAGCTCTTATTATAATGACTAAAAAATGGATAGAAAAGACAGAGCATAGAGACTTCTTACCAAATTTCAAGATTTTGTCAAAGGGTGTGTATAAATTTAGAATTATAGCCTTCATAATACTTGCGATAGTTCCAATATCATTTGTAGCTCAAAAAAGAAATAATTTTACCTATGGTATGGGTGACTATGCAGAAGGCTCATTAGAAGAAAAAGATCAAAAATATATCGAAAGTATATTTGGAAAAAATAATCAAATCGTATTATTAGTTAAAAGAGGAGATTTAGCTAAGGAAGATGAAATGATTAGCGAACTAAAGCGAAATCCATTCGTAAAATCAGTCCAATCATATACTGAACAGTTAGGAACATCACTTCCTATGGGGATACCGCCTAAGGAAGAGATAAAATCTATAATAAGCGACAATTATTCTCGTATAATATTAAATACAAAAGCCGAAAAGGAAGGACCAGTTACATTTAAATATATTAATCAAATAAAATATATTGCTAGAAAATATTATCAAGATGATTTTGAGTTAATAGGAGAATCAGTTGTATTGGAAGATATGAGTAAGATTGTTCAAAAAGACAATAGACTTGTAAATATTTTAGCTATAATTTCAGTTGGTCTCATTATAATGCTCAATTTCAAATCATTGAGTATACCATTTATATTAGTACTCGTAATTGAATCGTCAATATGGATTAATTTAGCCATCCCATATTACAAAGGTGCTGAATTAAGCTTTATTGGATACTTGATCATATCATCGATTCAATTAGGTGCTACTGTAGACTATGCGATACTCTATACTAATGAATATTTATATGCAAGACGAACAATGGATAAAAAAGAAGCCGTTATACAAACTGGTATGAAAGTCTATAAGACCATTATTCCACCAGCATTAATATTAATGACATCCGGAATAATATTATCTATAGTTTCATCTATATCATTAGTAAGTGAATTGGGGACAGTACTAGGTAGAGGAGCATTTCTATCATTACTACTGGTTGTTTTAGTATTACCGGTAATGCTCTATTATCTAGATTGGTTAGTTATGAAGACAACAATGAAGTCTAAATTATCGAAAGGATAAGGAAATGAAAAAGAAAAGAATTCTATCAATTAGTATGGCTTTCATTTTAATTTTCACATTAGTTTCAAATGTATTTGCGAAAAGTGACAATACTCCAAAAGAAGAGATAGTCTATATCTCTACAAATCCTGATGGAAAGGTAAATGGAACTTATGTAGTAAATATATTTGATTTAGATAAAGATCAAAAAATAATCGACTATGGAAAATATTCTGAAGTCAAAAATTTAAGCACAACTGATGAGATTAAAAGAGATAGTAATAAAATATCGATTGATGCTAAAAAAGGAAAATTTTTTTATCAAGGAAATGATCCTGACAAGGAACTTCCTTGGAATATAGAATTAAAATACTACAAAGGCGATAAAGAATTATCTCCTTATGATGTAGCAGGTCAATCAGGAGATATATCAATTAAAGGAAATATTTCGATCAATAAGAAAGCAAATAAGATATTTTCCGACTACTATTTAGGTCAACTTACCATATCTATAGATAGTAAGAATGCAGTAGTTAAAAAACATGATGATGCAACCCTTGCTTATCAAGGAAGTACACAATTATTAAATTATGCAATCCTTCCAGGAAAAGGATTAAAATTTGAAATACAATTAGATAGCAAAAATTTTGCTATGAATCCATTAACATTTTCAGCTATACCATTCAATATGAATGTTGATCTTGGAGACATAGACAAATTAACAGATGGATTAAAAGAATTAGAAAATGGGATATCACAATTAGATGATGGTACAAATAAATTAACAGATGGTATAAAACAATTAAGTGGAAATACAGCCTTACTTTATTCATCATTAAGTCAAATTTATCAAGGTTTAAATGCAAGTAAAGAAGGCCAAAAGCAATTAACTGATGGAACCAGTCAATTTAATTCAGGGTTAAAACAATATTCACAAGGTATCGATTTAATGGTGAATAGATTAGGTGAATTAGAACCAGGATTAAATCAATTAAAATCAGGGCTTATATCATTAAGAGATGGTAGCCAAAGTTTGACAGATGGTCTAAAAACATATGATAGTGGACTCAAAGAATATACAAGCGGCGTGACAAGACTTGAAGGTGGCCATAAGGAATTTACTGAAGGAATAAATACAATGTCTGAGCAATCTCAACAATTAGTAGATGCCGGCAAGCAATTAGTTGAAGGTTCAGAGCAAATTTATAATGGACTAGCAGTATTAGACAATATCCCCATACTAGAAGACATATCTAAAGAAGATATGCAAACTTTAGCTAAATTAATAGAAGAAGGCTTAAAATATTGGGAATTAGCAGATAGTCAACTTGATAATTTAGATACTGATAAATTAATTGATGAATTAATAAATTCAAAACAAGAGATTGAAGAAAATTTAAAACAATTACAAGAGCTATCAAATTCATTAGATGCTGATGCGATTATAGAAAGACTTCAAATAGCGGATCCAGATAATGAAGATGTTAAGAAACTATTAGCAGAAATTGCTTCAATTAAAGAAAAAATCGACAATCTAAATCAAAGATTACAAGTTGTAACAGATTTAATCGAGAAAATAGAGACAGATAAACAGACAATTGATGAAATAAAAGCTAATATAAAGATTTACTTAAATCTTCTAAGAAAGAATCTAGAACCATTAAAAGAGGCATTAGAGAAATTTGATGCGGATGAAGCTTATGAAAAATTAGAAAAGCTTAGAACATTTAGACAAGAATATAAGAGATTCCACGATGGATTAGTACAATACACAAATGGTACAAATCAATTAGTAAATGGAATAACTAATAGATTACTTCCAGGAAGCATCGAAATTGATCAAGGTCTTGCAAAATTAGGTAATGGTGGAAAAGAACTTTACTCACATTTCTATAAATTTACCGATGGATCAAGTCAAATAACAAATGGATTGGATCAAATAATAGCTAATCTAGATTTTGGTGATATGTCTGAAGTTAAGAAATTAAAAGAAGGCATAGATTTATTACTTTCAAATCATAATAGAATCCTTGATGGTCAAGAAGAGCTAAGTTCTGGTTTAACTCAATTATCAAATGGACTCGGTCAATATCTAGAAGGTTTTGGTCAATTTTCACAAGGAGCTAATCAATTAGAATCCGGTGCAAATCAACTAAATTCTGGTACATCCAGATTAAAGAATGAAACTAGCGGTCTTGGAGATAAGGTAACTGAAGGTATAGAAGAAGCAATGAGAGCCTTCAGTCAAGATGGATTTAAATTAGAATCATTTGTAGATAAAGAAAATGAAAATATTAAATTAGTACAATTCGTATATGTATCAGATTCAATCACTGCACATGAAGAAAGACCAGAGGATACAGTAATTAAAGAAGAGACATTCTGGGATAAAATTTTAGATATTATATTCTTCTGGAGAAAATAGGAAAATGGAGGAGAAATGGAAAGAGCGATTCTTCATATAGATATGAATAATTGTTTCGCATCTATTGAAATAAAACTGAATCCGGAATTAAAAAATTTACCGATTGCTGTTTCTGGTTCTTCTTCAGAAAGACATGGTATAGTACTTGCTAAATCAGAAGAAGCTAAAAAGTTTGGAGTAAAGACTGCAGAGACTATTTGGCAAGCAAGAAGAAAATGTCCAGAATTAATATTAGTTAAGCCTCATTACGATGAATATAAAAAGCATTCACTATGGGCAAGGGATATCTATTATTCATATACGAATCAAGTTGAACCATTCGGTCTAGATGAGGCCTGGCTTGATATTACTGGTTCACAAAAACTCTTCGGTACTCCAATGGAGATAGCTGAAAAGATTAGAAAACAAATTAAAAATGAACTTGGTATTACAGTAAGTATCGGTCTTAGTTATAATAAGATATTTGCAAAATTAGGCTCAGATATTAGTGCACCCGATGCAATTACTGAAATCACAAAGGACAATTTCAAGGATAAAGTTTGGCCATTAGAAGTTGATAGAATGATTGGTATTGGAAAGTCAGCAAAATCTAAACTAAATGAGCATGGAATATATACATTGGGAGATATTGCAAACTCTAATAGAGAATTCATAGTTTCTATACTTGGTTCCAGTGGAGAAAAAGCCTGGTATAATGCAAACGGATTAGGAGACAGTGAAGTGCTAGACTTTAATTCCAGATATCCGATTAAATCAATTGGGCATGGCACAACACTTGTAAAAAATCTGGAAAATGAATATGAAGTGCATCAGGTATTTCAAAGACTTGCATTAAAAGTTGGTGCGAGACTTATAGAAAATAATATGGAAGCTATGGGCCTTCAAATTTCAGTAAAGGATTCTGATCTGGTTACATTTAATTATCAGGAAGGATTTGATTTTTCAACTTTTTCTTCAATTATAATTAAAGAGAAAGCGATGAAATTATTTAAAAATTATAAATGGGAAAAGCCGATTAGATTTTTAGAAATAAGAGCCATTAATCTAACCAAGGATACAAATGTTCAGATTAATTTTATTGAATCGGAAGATTTTGATAGAAAAGTAAATCTCGACAAAGCTCTCTACGATCTTAGAACTAAATATGGTGGAGAGAAGATTACATTTGCTTCACAATTTGAAGAAAACAAGATGAAAGAATCTATGCAGGATATTTCAAGTTTACCAAGTAGTAGGGAAGAATAAAAACGGGAAAATTTAATATAAATAAGAAATAAAAGGGCAAGAAATATAATTTTCTTGTCTTTTTCTATTAAGTCTAGAGTAATTGTTAAAATAAATTAATATTTAATTTGAAACTTTTTATAATTACCATAGGATCATAATTACAAATTTTAAAAATAATTCATAATTAAGGATTATTTGGCAAATTTTTCATTAATATTACAAATTAGTTACTGAATGTTGTATAATAAATAAGATATTAAAATTTTTGCTTTTAAAGTACAAAAAAATAAATATCAAATATTTGAAAAGGAGGTTAATGAAAATATTTAGAAAAAACAATGGTGCTGTTTCAGTATTTTTAGCTTTAATACTTGTGCCAACCTTACTAATAACAAGTATATTTGTAGATGTTGGTAGGGTGTATCTTTCAAGAAGTGTCGTGGAATCATCTGCAGATCTAGCACTTAATTCAGTTATAACTAGATATGATAGAGATTTATTAGAATGGTATGGATTGATGGGCTCAACTCAAAATGTTGAAGAAATAATTTCTAATACACAAGAACATTTTAAAAATTCTTTACATCCTATAGATAAGAATAATAAAGATAGTAGAAATTTCTTAAAAGCTAAGTTATTGAATAAAGAAAATTTTATAGCTCCCGTAGAAAATGCAAATTTGAGTAATCCAGCAATGATTAAAAAAGAAATCGTAGAATTTTCTAAATATAGGGCACCAGCTCAAATTATGGAAGATATTATTGAACGTTATGATGATTTAAACGAATTTTCAAGCTTCATAAAAAATGCTGATAAAGATAAGGAGCTAATAGATAGAAAGACAGAATTTTATGAGAGTGAATCAGAATTATTAAGAAAAGCTTTTAATCTATACACTGTACTAAGAGAATATAATGAATTGACAAATGATTTAAGAATAGAAGCATTTGAAGCACTTAGAAGTAAATTATTAACAATAAAAGATTCTTACGAAAAACTACATAAAAGATCTTATGAAATTCATCTGATGGTTAAAGGTAAAGAATCAGAGCTTGAAATTTACAATAGAGCAACTCTTGATAAAAATGAGATTACGAAAGTAAATGAGTTAATTGAAAAGTACAAAGATGATTTAGAAAACTCTCCAGTTAAAGATATAATTATAAAAGATGGAGAAGAAATATATCTAGAAAAATCAAAGTTTGATAAATTAATAAAAGATTTCGAGAGTAAATTAGAAGATCAGATAAAAGATAAAGCTATTCTAATAACAAATCATCTAAAAAACATCTCAGAAATTAAACCAGGAAGTAATCCAGGAGATTTAAATAGATTTTACTGGTGGTCAGAATCCTTCGGTTCAAATAGAGATGAAGGTGTATATAAAATGAATGATGAGTTGAATCAAGCGATAGATCAACTAACAATTTTATATGTGAAGATGAAATTAATTGAAGATTTAAAAGTAAAAGATGATGTATCCGAAAGTAAAACAAAATATGATAATGCTATGAAAGAATATAAAAAAATATATGAATCATATCTAAAGGAGTATCCGACAGATGATGAGTATAGGATAAATACAGATTTAATTCATAGCATATCAAGAGATAATATACATCTAATCAATCCAAATAATCAAACTATAACGATTGATGGAAAAGAAGTAAGTTATGAAACGATATTAAGTGAAATTTCAGAAACTATGCTTGTATTTTATGGAACACTTTTAGGAATTGATGAAAAATTAAATCTTGTATTAAATGGAGATAAAGGAAATATATTTACTTCAAGCGATAATATACCATCATTAGATGAATTATTAAAATTAGTAAAAAATTATAAAACTAATTTTAATAAGTGGGAAGAAAAGGCTAATGAACCAGGCTATGAATCAGATATAGCTGAAGCGGATAGAAAAGAAATTAGTGAGAGAATTGAAAGTGAATTTATCGAAAATGTAACTGAAGAAAATGTAAATGAATTTAAACAAAGAGTCAAAAATATAAAAAGTGAAATGGATAAAATTAGAAAAAATCTTGAAGATTTTAAATATAACAAAAATCCAATTATGACTATAAAAGATTATGATTATTTCTTAACAGTTATAAACGATAATATGAACAAAGTAGATAAGATAAATAAAGATTTGGACTCTCATCAGAAAACAATGTTTGAAAAATACTACAAACAACCAGAAAAAATATTTGACACTACAAATATTAAAAAGGGAAGTCATAATCCAGTAATGGATCCAGAAGAAGATAATTATGAAGTACCAAAACTTTACAAATTCCTTTATAATGCTCTCGAAAGAGCCTATAAAGATAAAGATACGGTGGATAAAGCTTTAAAAGAATTTGATTCAGCAAAAGATGATGCAAAAAAACTCGATAAAAGTGAAGAAAATTCAAAGAGATTTAAAGGTAGTAGCACTCCAGTAAATAAAGAATATTCTGGGAATTCAACATTTAAGGATACAAATATATTTGCATCAGTTATAGGGCAATTTAGAAAATTACTAAATAAAGATTTCTCATTAATAAGAGATGAAATATTTACAACAACATATGCGATGAATATGTTTAGTTTCGCAACATTTGATAATGAAGGAATGTTTAAGTTAGCATCAGAAGAAGAAAAGAAAAACTTTAGCATACGATCCCCTGATTATAGTGGACAAGAAGAACTTTGGAAAAAATTTGATATCTTAAACGAAGAAGATTTTGAAAAAGCAAAAGCTATAAGATTCAAGAATAGAACAATGACGGGAATAAGAATAAATGATAAAAACAATCAAGCATATCTAGCAGAGATAGAATACATCTTACAAGGAACTAAGAATAATGCAGAAAATGTAGCTTCTATGTATTCAGATCTCTATAAGATAAGATTTGGGTTTAATCAAGTGTCGGCGTTTCGGAATTTTTGGGGTTCACAAACTGCTACGGGAAGAGTTATTAAAGCTGTTGCTACTTCATTATACACTGCAACTTCTGGATTAGTTCCAATACCATTAACAAAAATAGCTTTGTTAACAGCGTTAACTACAGTTGAGTCATTTAAAGATTTAGATAGATTAGAAGCGGGATTTCCGATAGAACCTTTTAAATCAGAAGATGATTGGCATTATACATTACCAGATACTGATGAATTGCCTGTAGCAATAGCTCATTTAGCGAAAGGTGAATTCGAAGAAAAACAAAATAGAACAACAGGTCTTTATTATAGCGATTATCTAACGGTATTCTTATTAAGTTATTTAAGTGGTAATCTATCAGATGATCCATATATGCGAATAGCTGAACTGATACAAACGAATATTGGAGCTAAGACTAGTGGAGATTATTCTTTAAAAAATTCAAATTCATATTATGAATTAAAAGCTAAAGTAAAAGTAGATCCTATTCTATTTACCTTAAATCTCTTTAAGGATTATGTAGATGGACAAGAAATTAGAAAAGATTGGAATACTTACGATATTGATATCGTAAGAGGATATTAGGAGGAAAAAATGAAAAAGAAAATATTAATTATGATGATGGCTTTAGTATTAGTACTATCAGCATGTGGAAAGAAAGAAAATGAATCAGTACAAGAAACAACTAAAGAAACTGATGTAAATACAACAGAAGAAACTCAAAAAGAAAACACACCAGAAAATGATAAAGCTGATATGAGTGGAGAAGTAACATATGAAAAATTAATGTCAATCCCACCAACACCATTAGAAGAATTTGAATGGAGTAATACACCAGAAGGAGATATAGCATTAGGGGTATATAAAGGCGAGGACCCAATGGTATATATAGCTGATGAATATGATGGTAAGAAAGTAGTTAAAATTAGTGGATTAGCATACAATCATAATCCATACGTTAAAGCTATTAGATTAGGTAAAAATCTTAAAGAACTAGGAAAGGGTGTATTTGGTTCAAACGAAACATTAGAAATATTTGTATCAGAAGGTTTAGAAATCATCAAAGAAGGTGCATTTATTAGCACAAAATCTTTAAAAGACGTTAGATTAAATGAAGGATTAAAGGAAATAGAAAACAGTGCGTTTGCATTTTGTGAAAACTTGAGGGAATTAACAATACCAAAAAGTGTTGAAAAAGTTGAACTTGGTGCATTTATAGGTTCTAAAGAATTAACAGTTAAAGGTTATGAAGGTTCTCCGGCAAAACAAGCAGCAGAAGAGGATGGAATTAAATACGAAGAAATCAAGGAATAGTATTCCTTATTAATATAATTAAAATCGTAAGATTTTTTTGAGTATAAACACTTAAGACTTTATTAAAGTCTTAAGCTAAGCAAATAACTACGGTTATAGGCTTAGCTTAAGAGCTTAATATATAGGAGGAAAAAATGAAAAAGAAAATATTAATTATGATGATGGCATTGGTATTAGTTCTATCAGCATGTGGAAAGAAAGAAACTGAAACAGTACAAGAAACAACTAAAGAAACTGATGTGAATACAACAGGAGAAACTCAAGAAGATAATACATCAGAAAAAGATAAAGTTGATATGAGTGGCGAAGTAACATATGAAAAATTAATGTCAATCCCACCAACACCATTAGAAGAATTTGAATGGAGTAATACACCAGAAGGAGATATAGCATTAGGGGTATATAAAGGCGAGGACCCAATGGTATATATAGCTGATGAATATGATGGTAAGAAAGTAGTTAAAATTAGTGGATTAGCATACAATCATAACCCATATGTAAAGGCAATTAGACTTGGAAAAAATCTTAAAGAATTAGGACAAGGTGCATTTGGTACTAACGAAGTATTAGAAATATTTGTATCAGAAGGATTAGAAATAATCGAAAGAGACGCTTTCAATAGTGCGAAGTCATTAAGAGAAGTGAGATTAAATGAAGGGTTAAAAGAAATTAAAAATAGTGCATTTGCTGGATTAGGTGAAAATATAACTGAAATAGTAATACCAAAAAGTATTGAAAGTATAACACCTGGAGCATTTTTCCATAATCCAAATCTAGTAATAAAGAGATATGCAGGAACTCCAACAAAAGAAGCTGCTGAAGCGAGTGGAATAAAATATGAAGAAATAAAAGAGTAGTATTTTTAATTATATACTTAAAATTGTAAAAATTTTAAGTATATGCACTTAAGACTTTAATAAAGTCTTAAGCTAAGCAAGTAACTTTGGTTATAGGCTTAGCTTAAGGTTTTAATAGATAAATTTAAATATTAGGAGGATAAAATGAAAAAGAAAATATTAATTATGATGATGGCATTAATTTTAGTACTATCAGCATGTGGAAAGAAAGAAAATGAATCAGTACAAGAAACAACTAAAGAAACTGATGTAAATACAACAGAAGAAACTCAAAAAGAAAACACACCAGAAAATGATAAAGCTGATATGAGTGGAGAAGTAACATATGAAAAATTAATGTCAATCCCACCAACACCATTAGAAGAATTTGAATGGAGCAATACACCAGAAGGAGACATAGCATTAGGAATATATAAAGGTGAAGATCCAATGGTATATATAGCTGATGAATATGATGGGAAAAAAGTAGTTAAAATTAGTGGACTAGCATACAATCATAACCCTTATGTAAAGGCAATTAGACTTGGAAAAAATCTTAAAGAATTAGGACAAGGTGTATTTGGTTCAAACGAAGTATTAGAAATATTTGTGTCAGAAGGATTAGAAGTTATTGAAAGAGGTGCTTTTGTTAGAGCAAAGGCTTTGAAAGAGGTGAGATTAAATGAGGGGCTAAAAGAAATTAAAAATAGTGCGTTTGCTGGTTTAGGTGAAAACATGACAGAATTAGTAATACCAAAAAGTGTTGAAAGTATAGAACCTGGAGCATTATTTGGCAGCTCAAAATTAGTAATAAAAGGATATCCAGGATCAGTTGCAGAACAAGCAGCTAAAGAAGATGGAAGAGAATTCGAAGCAATAAAAGAATAAATTTGTTATATATATAATTAAAATCATAAGATTTTTTGAATATAAACACTTAAGACTTTGTTAAAGTCTTAAGCTAAGCAAGTAACTTTGGTTATAGGCTTAGCTTAGGTAGGAGGAAATTATGAAAAAAAGATTTTTAATCACATTACTAGGATTAATATTAGTCCTATCAGCATGTGGAAAGAAAGAAACTGAAACGGTAAAAGAAACAACTAAAGAAACTGATGTAAATATAACAGAAGAAACTCAAAAAGAAAACACACAAGAAAATGATAAAGCTGATATGAGTGGCGAAGTAACATATGAAAAATTAATGTCAATCCCACCAACACCATTAGAAGAATTTGAATGGAGTAATACACCAGAAGGAGATATAGCATTAGGGGTATATAAAGGCGAGGACCCAATGGTATATATAGCTGATGAATATGATGGTAAGAAAGTAGTTAAAATTAGTGGATACGCATATAATCATAATCCATATGTAAAAGCAATTAGACTTGGGAAAAACCTTAAAGAACTAGGAAAAGGTGTATTTGGAACTAATGAAGTATTAGAAATTTTTGTATCAGAAGGTTTAGAAGTGATAAAGGAAGGCGGATTCGTAAAAGCTAAATCGTTAAGAGATGTAAGATTAAATGAAGGATTAAAAGAGATTCAAAATAGCGTGTTTTCTTACTGTGAAAATTTAAGAGAAATAGAAATACCAAAAAGTGTTGAGAAAGTTGAATTAGGGACATTTCTCAATTCGCATGGATTAGTAGTAAAAGGTTATGCAGGAACTCCTACAAAAGAAGCCGCTGAAACAAGCAATGCGAAATATGAAGAAATAAAAGAATAGTATTGATACTATTCAAAAGATTTTTAAATATATAGTGACGAGGAAGTTAAGATTCCTCGTCATTCTTTAATTTAATAAAATTGTTAATTATTATTTAAATTGTAGTACTTGATAATGTTTGAAATAAATTAAATATCTCTAAGTATCTCATCCAAGAATTGAGATTTTTCAACTTCATTATCATAAAGTCTTGCAGGATAATATAGAGAAAGATTTTTTCTAGCTCTAGTCATTCCTACATAGAAAAGTCTTCTTTCTTCTTCTAATATACCCAAGTCTTCCTTTACAGTAGTAGAATACGAAGAAGGAAATTCCTTATATACCAAATCAATCATATAGACATTGTCAAATTCTAGTCCTTTTGAACCATGTATTGTAGAAAGTGTTAATTGACTCGAATTAATACTGTGAGATTTTTGCTTATCAATTAAATATTCAATCTTATCTTCGAACTCTTTAACGGTCTTTACATTTTCAGATATATTTAATAATGTATCGATGATTCTATCAAAAACTATTGGGGAAGATGATGTTCTTCTAGCTAATTCTTTTAAATATTCATAATAGTCCATATTGAAAATTATATATCTTATTTGCTTATGAAAATCCATGTCCTGAAGTTTTCTTATATGGAAAGATAGGAGATAGATTTTTTCTAAGAAGAATTGATTCATTCCTTCGGCTTCCATAAGTCTCTGGATGATATCAATATTTTGCTCCATATATTTAACTTGTTCTACAAAGTCTTTTTTTATATATAGATTAAACTTATAATAAATTCTTTCAAAACTTTCTATATCATATTGGTCTATTGCAAAATTAACAGTATCAATAATATCTCTTATTATTTGATTTGAATAAAAGGCTAATTTTCCTTCCTTAATAAAGAAATCTACATTTTCAAGTTCATTTATTATATTAATTGCGGATATATTATTTCTGTAAAGTATCGCAACAGATTCTCCATTTTCGATATCTTTCAATGCACTTTCAATCACGTGTTTAGTCTGAGAGCTTGTGTTTTTAACCTTATTAATATTGATTGTTTCACCCTTTGACATAACGGACTTAATAGATTTGTCGTATCTATTTTTATTATTTTGAATTAACTTATTAGATACCTGTACAATTGAATCTGTAGATCTGTAGTTATTTTGCATATAGTAAAGCTTGGCATCTGGATAATAGTTCTTAAAATTCAAAAGTTCTCGAGCGGATGCACCTCTAAATCCATATATGGACTGATCATCGTCTGAAACTATGAATAAATTATTCTCTGGTTCACTAATTAATCTAATAATTCTAAATTGAACATATGATGTATCTTGTCCCTCATCAATTTGAATATATCTAAATTTGTCTTGTAGATATTTGAGTGCATGCTTATTGTCTTGTAATATTTTTAATGCTATCAATAGCATATCGTCAAAATCTATTAAATTTCTTTCGTGTTTAAATTTTTCATATTCATTATAGACTTTTTCAAAACCAGTAAATGCTGACGAATACATATTTTTATAGTCTTCATAATCCATCAAAGTATTCTTTAAGAAACTAGACACCCTAAAAAAAGCCTCTAATTGTTCGTCATTCATCTTTCTATGTCTGGTTCTAGAATAAATGTGTTGAACAATTTGATACTTATTATATTTCTTATTAGATTCGATTAACTCGACATCTTTATTATAAAAGGATCTAATAATTCCATAGGCGAATGCGTGAATAGTAGAAAATTCAATGCTTGAATTTCCATAAAGTTCAGTATATCTTTTCTTCATATCGAATGCTTGAGATCTAGAAAAAGTCATAGCCAAGATATTATCAGGACTTACTCCTTTATTGATTAAATTGTTGATTCTTGCAAGTAGAACTGTAGTCTTACCAGAACCCGGTACGGCGAGTATAAGCGCTGGACCATCCATGTGATTAATTGCTTGCAATTGACTTTCTGAATATTTCATAACAACTCCTTGTATTTAATTATATCAGTAAAGGAAGAAAAATGAGAAAATTAATATTTATTTCATTTTGTTAAACAAAATTACAAAAGACGAAATACGATTGAAAGCGATTTCCAATCGTAATATAATAAAGGTGAAATAAACAAAGGAGGAATTAGGAGAAAGTAAAGACTACAATCTCTGAAAACAAAATGTCTAAAAAAAGAACACTATCAATTTTAGCACTTGTGCTTGTTGTAGCATTGGCTCTATTCTTTATATTTAGGAATAATGAAAATAGTAATTTCGAACATCCTGAATTTATAGAATTATTAGATGAATTGGTTGCTTCAGAAAATGAGTACGGTTTATCAGGTGCTCAATTAGCAGTATATAAAGATGGGAAATTAATTAAAAATAGTTCCTATGGTTACATAAACAACTACAAAAATAAGTTTGATGATAAAGAAAATGTAATTTTTGGAGACTTTGAAGTTCTTCCAAAAAATGAAAGAGTTAAAGTAACTGAAAATACATTATTCGATTTAGCAAGTAATACAAAAATGTATTCAACAGTTTATGCATTACAAAAATTAGCATCAGAAGGAAAAGTATCCTTAGATACTAAGATTTCAGAAATATTTCCAGAATTTTTAGATTATGCAAATGAAAATGGTTGGAAAGATAATATAGATGTGAGAATGGTATTAAGTCATAGAGCAGGATTTGCTCCAGACCCACAATATCACAATGAAAAATTTGACGAAGTAGATCAAATTAAAAATGGTAAAAATGATTTGTACTCACAAGATAGAAAAACAACTTTTGAAATGGTTATGAAGACACCACTTCAAACTGAACCTGATACTGAATGGGCATATTCAGACGCGGATATGATGTTAGCAGGATTTATTGTAGAAAAATTAAGTGGTATGCCTTTAGAAGAATATGTTACAGAAAACTTCTACAAACCATTAAAATTAAACAGAATAACCTATAATCCTCAAGCCGCAGGATTTAAAACAGATGAATTATCATCTTCTGAATTAAATGGTAATACCAGAGACGGTAAAATAATCTTTAACAATGTAAGAACTACAATTGTAAATGGGGAAGTACATGACGAAAAAGCTTATTATTCAATGGGCGGAGTTTCTGGACACGCTGGATTATTCGGTTCTGCAAAAGAAATTGCATATTTAGCACAAGCTATGATTAATGATGGCGAATTAAATGGTGTTAAACTATTTGATAAAGAAGCTATCGATAAGTTTACAGAAGTTTCACCATGGCATACACAAGCTAATGGCGGTTGGAGAAGAAAGAGTGAAGAAGGTGGAGCTGCAACTTGGTATTCAGATTTTGCT
This sequence comes from uncultured Helcococcus sp., assembly GCA_947253305.1. Classification (GTDB taxonomy): domain Bacteria; phylum Bacillota; class Clostridia; order Tissierellales; family Peptoniphilaceae; genus Helcococcus. Next base: position 6,754 of record CAMXYZ010000004.1, on the reverse strand, counting down.
CCAGCTGGAACAATAGGTCACACAGGTTGGACTGGTACAAATACAATGATAGATAAAGTTAATAAGCTTACATTATCATTAAATACAAATGCTAGAAACACACCTTTGATGACTCCAGGAACAAATGATTTTTACAATATTAATAGTAATATAAGTTCCTATGGATTAGTTTCAGAACTTATCTATAGGGGATTGGGACTAGCAGATGATAAAAATGTAGATGAAGTACTAATACAAATCATTGAAGCTGATTATGTGGATGATCTTAATGAAGAGTTACCATCTAAGAGAAATACAATTAGATCACTTCTAGATGTATTAGAAAATAGGGCAAAGAAGAGTGACACTCTAAAGACATATTTAGAATCAGAAAAGATTCAAAAACTTATTAAAGATTTAGAACCAACAAGAGAACAAGATCTTAATAGAATCACTATTATGGATAAATAGTATTAATTTGATGCCAGTGATGTTTTTTCCTTAAAATAATATACTAATTGTTCCATGATGAAAAAGATGTATTAGTCTGGATATAGCAAATGCTGTATCCAGATTAATTTTAAATAACAAGAAACATTTATAAGCATTAATTAAAACTGTAGTACCTTATTAAAAACAGAGTAGTATTCATATGTATTCTACGAAACAATAAAATTAAACTTATAAATTACAAGTTATGAAACTTTATTACAAAATATCGATGCGCTATTGTAAATGATTACGATTTCATATATATTTAAATCAAGAGAGGAGGTGTAGATGATAGATTTAAGCAAAATAAGTACAGAAGTTAGTAATCCAAGATCTGTAAACTTTAGTGAGATGTCAATTCGTGATTCTATTGAATTTATGAACGAAGAAGATTTTAATACTGTTGAATGTATAAAAGATCAGTTTGATAATATTGAAAAATTGATTGAACAAACAAGCAAGGCACTGAAAAATGGCGGAAGAATCATTTATATGGGTGCCGGTACTAGTGGAAGATTAGGATTATTAGATGCTGTAGAATGTCCTCCTACTTTTGGTGTAGATTACGATGTCGTAACTGGACTTATAGCTGGGGGAGAAAATGCTTTTGTAAAAGCAGAAGAAGGTGCTGAAGATAGAACATCTGAAGGTGAAGCAGATTTAAAGAAAATAAATCTGACTGACAAAGATGTAGTAATCGGAATTGCTGCAAGTGGTAGAACACCATATGTAATTGGTGGAATTGAATATGCAAATTCAATAGGAGCTGTTACTGGTTCCATAGCATGTACCACTGAGAGTGAAATAGGAAAAATTAGTAAATTTCCAGTAGAAGTAGTTCCTGGACCTGAAGTTTTAACTGGATCCACGAGATTAAAAGCAGGGACTGCTACAAAATTTGTATTAAATATGATTAGTACAATTAGTATGAAGGAAATTGGTAAAGTTTATAAAAATTATATGGTTGATTTGAAATTATCGAATAAAAAACTTTCAGTAAGAGGGCTAAATATAATTAAAGAAGTCACTGGATGTAGCGATGAGATTGCTAAAGAAAAGCTAGAACAAGCTAATGGTCATGTAAAACTAGCGATTGTAATGATACTATTTAATTTAAATAAAAAAGAGGCTGAAGATGCTTTAGAAAAAGCACATGGATATATTCATAAAATAAAATAGGAGGAATTTATGAGTAATTTAGATTTAGCTAAAAGTATTGTCGAAGCTCTAGGTGGTAAGGACAATATTGAAAATACATTTAATTGTATGACTAGAATGCGTGCAAATATTAGAGACACATCTAAAGTAGATGAAGAAAAATTAAAAAATATTGACGGAGTTCTTGGTCTCATGAAAGAAGGAGAACTATATCAAGTAGTTTTAGGTCCAGGTAAAGCGAAAAAAGTTACTGATGAAGCAATTGAATATTTTAATATTCAAAGAAATGCAAATGCAGTAATAGATGATGACGAAGCTTGGAAAAAGAATAAAGCGGACATTCAAGCTGGACAAAAAGATAATGCACTAAAGAGAGGATTAAAATTAATCTCTAATATATTTATTCCATTAATTCCAGCAATAATCGCAGGTGGATTATTCTTTGGTTTTGGTCAATTAGTAGGACAATTAATCGAACAAAATACAGTTCCTGAATCATGGAAGATAGTTCAATTAATCTTTGGTCTATTTGGTGGAGCATTCCTAGGTTACTTCGCAATCTTCACAGGTATTAGATCAGCAGAAGTATTTGGTGCAACACCAGCACTTGGTGGTATGATTGGTGCTATCAGTATAGGTGCTAACATTGTTGAAATTTCAAAGATCATTGGACTATTTAATGAAGAAGTTCCTTTAGAATCAGTTCTTACAACAGGTAAGGGTGGTATTATAGGTGTTATCTTCGCCGTATGGATCTTATCAAAAGTTGAAAAAGGACTAAGAAAGAGAGTTCCAGATGTACTAGACTTAATTATCACACCATTTGTATCAATCTTAGTAACAGGTTTACTAATGGTGTTTGCAATAATGCCAGTGGCAGGATTCCTAAGTGATGGTTTAGTATCAGCATTATCAGTAATTATAAATTCAGAAAGTGAAGTAGTAAGAATAATCAGTGGTTTCGTATTAGCAGCAGTATTCTTACCAATGGTATTGATGGGATTGCATCACGGTTTAATCGCTATATATGTAGTTCAATTAGAACAATTAGGTGGAGTTTCATTATTCCCAGTATTAGCTATGGCAGGTGCAGGACAAGTTGGTGCAGCATTAGCAATTTATCTAAAAGCTAAAAAACTTAATAATGATAAATTGGTTAAAGTTATAAATGGTGCTTTACCAGCAGGATTCTTAGGAGTAGGTGAACCATTAATCTACGGTGTTACATTACCAATGTTTAAACCATTCATAACAGCAGGACTAGGTGCTGGATTTGGTGGAGCTTTTGTAATGCTAATGCAAGTAACTGCAGCAGCATGGGGACCATCCGGATTAGTAGCTATTCCATTAATGCAAGGTACAGACAAGATGTTATACTACTTCCTTGGATTAGTAATTTCATACATCATGGGATTCATAATCACATCAATAGCTATAAAAGACGAAGATGTATTGAATGTATAACAAAAATGAAGGCAGAAGAAATTCTGCCTTTTTACATATAGGAAAAAATAAATGGAGGAAATTATGAAAAGAAAATTATTAATATTTTTATTAGCAAGTATGTTCTTACTATCAGCCTGCACAAAGGATAATGTAGACAAGACAATTGAAGAAACAATTACAGAAACCGAAACAAATATTGAAACAGAACAAGAAACTGAAAAAGAAGTACAAGCTGTTGGTAAATATAGTTCAACAACTATTTGGTCAGAAAATCTAAAACTAGACTGGAATGTTTCTAGCTATATACCAGATGAATTTGATCCAAATAATGTAAAAGTTATGTATATGCTTCATGGAGCATATGGTAATCATACAAATTTCAACGCACTAACTGGTGTAGTAGATTATTTAAATGAATATAATAGTAAACATGACGAAAAAATGATAGTTGTATTTGTTGATGGCTTCAATTCATTCTACATCGATAAAAACATCGATATGGAATCAGCAATTATTGAAGATTTAATACCAACCTTTGAAAAAATGCATAATATAAACATAGACAAATCAAATAGATATGTATCTGGTATATCTATGGGTGGATATGGAACACTAAACTTCATGTTCAAACATAGTGATGTATTCTCAAAAGGATATGCATTATCACCAGTAGTAGCTGAAGAATTAGACACTTCAGTAGGGATAGGAAAGTGGAAAATATTCTACAAAGATGGTCAATTTGATAAAGAAGGATATATGAGTTATCATCCTTTAACAAATTTTGAAAATAATAAAGATAAACTAAGAGATATTGAAGTTTACCTATATGCAGGTAAAGAAGATGAAGTTGTATTAATTGAAGACGTTAATTCATTCCTAGAAAAAGTTAAAAATGATATTAATATCAACGAAAGAATCCTAGAAGGCGAACACAATTGGAAGTTCTGGGACGAACAAATTAAATATATGTTTGAGAATGATATTTAAGATGAGGCTAAAAATAAATCAAATAGATATTATTCATCTTTAATATTCTTATATTTTATAATTTAAAAAAATCGGACTTTAGATCAGAGACATTTAGTAACATTTGTCTCTGATTTTTTATGTATTTTAGAAATTCAAAATACATTACAAAAGAGTTTACAATACATGTTGATATATATGTAATTGCTATAAACACTTGTGTGTAATAAAATGTGAATTAATAGATATCTATAATATAGTAAAGGAGGGGGGAATGATTGAAAGACAACTTAAAATACTGAAAATACTATCTTCACATGATGGTCCAATTTCATCTGAGAAAATTAGTAAATATTTACAAGTTTCTAGAAAAACTATATTTAGTGATATAGAAAATATAAAAACCATAGCAAAGAAACATAATGTTGAGATAGTTAACATACCTTCAAAAGGTATAAATATAAGTAGTGAAAGTGAAAATGATTTAATTAATTTGGAAAATGAATTAAAGAAGAAGATAGATGCAGATAAATATTCTACTGAAAATAGAAGAATATTTATTATAAAACAACTTTATTTAACTAAAAATGATGTTACATTAGACAATCTATCAGAAGAGTATATGGTAAGTAAAACATCAATTTATAATGATATAAAGACAATTAATAAATTGATTAAAGATTACGGTTCTGAAACTATATCTAATTCAACTGGAATCATAATAATTGGTGAAGAAATAAATATCCAGCGCTCACTCATTGAAATAATATTTCATTACTGTAACGATACAACATTTTTAAATTCTATTAAAGAAGTTCAATTAACTTTTTTTGAGGAAACTATTGTTAATAAAATTTATGAAGAATTATTTATTAAAAATGAAAGTTTAATAGCAAATCTTCCAGATTATTATATTCAATCTTTTTTAACATCAGTTATAGTTCTTTGTTCTAGAGCAAAACTCGATTTTCATATTGAAAAAGAAATGGAGTTTAATAATGATGAAGTTGATAATTATGAAGAGAATACTGTAATAAACTTTATAGAATTTTTAGAACAAGATCTAGGTATAGAGTTTACAAAATATGATGTTTTATATATTAAAAAACATTTATTTGCTCATAGACTAGTTGATAGCCAAATAATAAACAACTCATTTAACACTAGAGTAATAAATAAGTTTATAGAGCAAATGGGGAAGATAGAAGGCGTTAACTTTATTAAAAATGATGAATTTGTAGGTACTTTAACTTATCATATATCTGCTATGATTTTAAGATTAAAATTAGGTATCCATATTCAAAACCCTCTCTTGAAAAGCTTACGTGAACAGTATAAAAGTTTGTTCAGTGTTTTACACTATTCTGTAAACATATTAGAAGATCACTTTAATATAAAATTAAATGATGACGAGATATCTTTAATATTAATTTATTTTCAAATACAAATAGAAGCTTTAAAAAAAGCAAATAATATTTTGATAATTTGTCAATATGGCGTTTCCTGTGCACAGTTAATTTACAATAGGGTGAGAGTGTTTTTACCAGAAGAAGATAATATATCAATTAAAACAATAGAATATTTAGCAAATAACAGTTTGCACGATGTAGATTTTATTATAACGTCAATTAATCTAGATTTTTTAAACTTGGAAATTCCATATGTTTTAGTAAATCCTGTTGTAAATAACGATGACTATATAAGAATCATATCGGAATATACTAAAACTTTTAATAAAAAGTTCACAAAAAAGATAAATAAAAGAAATAAATCTACTAATATGATAAAAACATTTGAGGAACTTTTAACTACTGAAACTATTTTTATTAAAGAAAAGTTTGCTAATAAAAATGACTTAATAAACAATATAGGTAGTTATTTAGAGGGTGTAAACTTGGTTAAAAGTTCATATATTCAATCAATTCTTGCAAGAGAGAAAATGGGAATTACAGCATTAGAATATGGTGTTGCATTACCGCATGCAAGTCCAAAAACTGTGAAAAAAACTCATATAGCTATATGTACTTTAGACAAACCAATAGATTGGGATGGTATAAAGACATCTTTAGTAATTTTTATTAACTTTAGTCATGACGATATAAACGATATACGATTTGTAGTAGATACAATATATAAAAAAATTAATTCAGTAAGTAAAGTTAAAGAATTAGTTAAAAGTAATACAAAGATAGATTTATTAGAAAAATTTAGGAGAATATGAGGTGAGTATGTATTTTAACAAGGCGTTAATTCATCCACAATTGGATGTTCAAAATCAAAAAGATTTACTTAAAATAATGGCAGATGATTTGTTAGGTAATGAATGTGTAAAAGATTCATTCTTAAATGCAGTTTTAACTAGAGAATCAGAATATCCTACAGGTTTAGAGGTTAAAAATATTGGATTTGCAATACCTCATACAGATTCTAAACACGTTTTGGAATCACAAATATGTTTAGCAACACTAAAGGATAATATTTTATTTTCTGATATGACTGATATTAACAATGAGATTCCTGTAAAAATAGTTTTCATGTTAGCTATGAAAGATCCTGGTGATCAAATAACAACTCTTCAAAAGTTGATGGAACTGTTTTCAAACAAAAATTTTGCTAATAAAATTTTAGAATTAGATGATAAAAAAGAAATTTTAGAAGAATTAGAAAAAAATGGTATATATTAAAAAATAAAATAAGGAGGGTAGTATGTCAT
>CAMXYZ010000003.1 GCA_947253305.1 uncultured Helcococcus sp. | reverse complement strand
TACACGTAAGGAGTCGTCGGCAGCGTCAGATGTGTATAAGAGACAGATATTCTGTTGATTCTCCATCAGGTGTATAAATAACACCTTTTTCTCTTACGGTATATTCTTGTCCATCTTTTTCTACTATTTGATAATTTGTTCCATCTATTTCTTTATAACCTGTTTTATGAGTTGATTTCCAATAACTCCCACCCACTGGGAACATATCCATCAACATATATATTCTTCCAGAATTTTTTCCTGACAACACTGGTAATAAAACCATATCTATCATAAATATTGGTTCACCATCATCATTAAGATCCATAACTGTTATTAAATCACCAAATTCATCTTGTCCTTTTTCTTTTCTTCTAATTACAGCATCAATATCACCCCAGTCAAATTCTGTTGTGTTTCTCTTATCAGCTCCAGCAATTATTGTTCCATTTTTTGTTGTTATAAGAGCTGGTATTCTGTAATATGGAGAATCTAGTCCAGGATAAAAAAGTGGAACATCTTCCGTCTTATATACTTTATCTGGATCTGGTCCTAATGTCTCAACAGACTTTGTTTCAGATGTCATATAATTTAATGTATTTTCATCTATCATATTTTTATATACTTTTAATAAGTCTATTCCACCATTAAAATTTGAACCTATTACAGACTCTGTAATATTTTCACTTTTATCTGATACAAATATTCTATTATCATTCTTAGAAATTGTCTCTCCATCTATTGACAATAATGTGCCCGCCCTACCAATTGCTAATCCTAGAGTATGCCATGAAGCATTCGATAATATTTCTTTATTTAGTGAAAATTCTATTTCTTCACCACAAATTGATTTATAAATTACTTTATTTTCACCAGGAATTAAATAAAGTCCCGATTCTTGTTCTTCTGATTTTAATTCAAATAAACTATATTTTTCTGTGCTATTTGGGTTTTCAACTTTAAATCTAGTAATTACACTAGCCTCTTGTAAATCTTTTATTTTTAGTAGTTCTTCATCTTTTATAGCTTCTTTGTCTAATAGATCAAAATTGTTTTTCTCATAAACTAATTCTGCTGAATTTCCAATTTCTACTTTATTAAAAGAATCATTCACCTGCTCATTTGTCAATGCATAATCATATACTTTTACATTTTTCATTAGACCTGTCATGGTGTAACTATTTCCATCTCTTACACCACCACCAAATGAAAATACATCAACATCACCATTTAGATCTAATCCATCAACCCAATATGTATTTGATCTGCTCCATCTTTTACCTTGATATTGCCCATCTAAATTAAGTTGGTATCTATCATTTTCTTCCAATGTGAAAGCAAATTTATGCCACTCTCCATCACTTAAATTTACATTAAAATTAGTTTTGAAATTCTGTACTTTGTGTGCTCCATTTGCACCTCTTATTTCCATACCAATTGTATTACTGCTTGGAATTACATATATATTATAATATTGATTTTCAACACCCTTTTTACCCACATATATTAAATTGTGAATTCCTGAGTAATTTCCTGTAATTTTAAATTCTAAACTTATAGTAACTGATTTTAAGTCTTTTACTTTATTGACATCAACATCAGCGTTCAGTCTGCTTTCTTTATCACTAACATCTATTTGTTTCTCTTGATTTATACTGTATTTTAGTATTGGTTCTTTTATAGTTTCTTCGGCAAAACTAACCGGTATATATGCCGAAAATAGTAATATTGATAATAGGAAACTTATAATTCTTTTATTCATGATATTTTTTCTCCTATATTTTATTAATGCAAAGGGAACCTGAGTACCCTTTGCATTAATTTTAGATTATATTTTTAATCTTCTTTTTTTCTTCTAGATAATACTAATGATGCTCCACCAGCTGCCATTAATGCTATTACTGATAATGCTATACCTGCATCACCTGTTTTTACATTCTTGCCACTTGTGCTTCCACCTGATTTCTTGTTTCCGCTTGCGCTTCCACTTACACCTGGTTTCTTTTCACCATTTTTATCTGAACCATTTTGTCCTTTTTGACCAGCTTTATCCTTATCCTTATTGTCTTCGCCTGGTTTATTAGGTTCTTTTGGATTTTCTTTATCCTTGTCACCTTCTCCTGGTTTATCAGGTTTATTTGGATTTTCTTTATCCTTGTCACCTTCTCCTGGTTTATCAGGTTTATTTGGATTTTCTTTATCCTTGTCACCTTCTCCTGGTTTATTAGGTTGTTCTGGATTCTCTTTATCCTTGTCTCCTTCTCCTGGAACTTCTGGTTCTTTTGGTTCTTCAGGTTGTTCTGTCTCACCTGGAGATTCTGGTTCTTTTGGCTCTTCAGGTTGTTCTGTCTCACCTGGAAGTTCTGGTTCTTTTGGTTCTTCAGGTTGTTCTGTCTCACCTGGAACCTCTGGTTCTTTTGGTTCCTCAGGTTGCTCTGTCTCACCTGGAAGTTCTGGTTCCTTTTCAACGCTTCCTGTTGCTACTACGAAGTCTGAGAATTTATCTGATTCGAATACTAAGTTTTCACCTTCTACTTTAGCTTCTACTTCGATTAATTCTAATTCATCATTTTCGTCATAGTGTAGATTTAGTACTGATATCTTTTCTAATTGTTCATCTTCAAACCCTAAATCTTTTACAGGTATTTCTATCTTCTTAGTTTCATCTAGTTTCTTATGTGCTTTGTCGAATTGGTCTTTTACTTTGATATCATAGATTACATGGTCATATCCTTCTGTATAGAGTTCATTTAGTTTGTCTTGAACTTCTTTTGGTGTATCTTCTATCTTTGTATCTGATTTCTTAATTTCAGATCTAAATGACAATTCTTTTGCATCTGATAGTTTTTCTACTAGTGATATTGTTGCTTCATCTATTTGTTCTTGTGTCTTTTCATTTGAGGATAATACTTTTTCTGCTTCTTCTAATGCTTCTTCTAAAGCTTTCTTTGTATTTTCTTCAAGTGGTTTTTCAAGTTTTGATTTTGCTAGTTCTATCACTTTTTCTAGTACTTCTGTATTTAGTGCTACTTCTGGTTCTTCTTTCTTGAATTCAAATAACTCTAATGCTTTTGCTAATTCTAATACTTTTGCATCTACTTCTTCTTGAGTCTTTTCATCATCTTGAAGAACTGCTCTTGCTTCTTCTAGTACTTTTACTATCTTTTCTTTTGATTCTTCTGTTAATTTGTCTTCTAATTTATCAAATTGTTTTGATATTGATTCTAAGACTTGTTCTAATACTTTCTTGTCTACTTCTGGTTCTTGAGGTTCTTCTGGAACTTCTGGCTCTTCTGGAACTTCTGGTTCTTTATCTAGATTGAAGTAATCTGGGTTTGCTTCTGCAAATGTTTTTGTCCATTCTGCATATTTGTCATGATCGAATGTTACGCTTGGTTGGTCATACCATAGTGATATTACACTACCTATTGTTTCGATTCTTGGACCTGTATTTACATCAAACTTAGCATTACCCTTCATATTTCTCATGGCATCTTGTCTTCCTGCCCAGCCTCTTTCTCTACCTACTACATAGTACCATGCGTCATTTACATTAAGTACATCATGGCCTTTTTCGATAATTGTTTTTGGTCCTGCTGGTCTGAAATTATCCCATCCTGTTGTCCAGTAACCTATTATTATTTGCTTATTGAATTTAATATCTTCTCCACCTTCGAAATAGTATCCATCGTTGTATGCCATTGGTCTCATACCTGCTAGGATCGCTCTTTCTGAGATATTATTTACAAAGTCTGCAAACTTTTGATATAGATTTGATCTTACTAGATGTACCCAACCTGGTACTTCTAATATATCATTTGAGTATTCATCTGAACCGTAGTTGAATACTTTAACACCTTTTGTCTTGAAGTAATCAATGTATTTTTGTGTGAATGCTTCCATGAATCCGATTACTTCTGGTTTTGTTAAGTCCATTGTTCTCACAGATGTCTTGCCACCGAATTCGTAATTTGGATTTTCTATTCCAACTTCTTTCATCGCTGTTAATATAGAGTCCATATGTCCTGGCATATTTATTGCTGGGATAATTTCTATATTTTTAGCTTTAGCGTGTGCGAATATTTCATCCATTTCCGTTTGAGTCAATGCTTTTTCACCATCTGTTCTAATCCATGTCTTTCTAGCATATTCTTCATTACCTTTTATGATTCCAGTTTTTACAGCGTCTGATTCATATTTCTTACCATTTGCTTCTACAGTCATATCATCAAGAACGAATCTCATACCGTCATTTCCTAATAGTAGGTGTAGATGTGTATAGTCTTTTTCTGATAAATCATCTATTATTTTCTTGATTTGATCTACTGAGAAGTATTTTCTACCTGCATCAACTGATACAATCTTTGCTTTTCCATCGAATGGATTTGGTAATATTGGTAAATCTTCACCTGGTTCTGGTGTTGGTTCTTCTGGAACTTCTGGTTCCTCTGGAGTTTGTGTTTCTATTTCTGTTGTTTCCACCATGAAATCAGAAATTTTTACCCAGTTTGGTTTGTACTCTAGATTTTCTACAACAACATATCTTGCTTCTATTCCTTCGAAGTCAATATCTGTAACAAGCTTATTAGTATCTTGTTTGATTTCTTCGCCAAAGCTTGTCCAGTTAACCTTATCGTTAGAATATTTTATTATATATTTATTGTAGTAGTCTGCTGTATCCTTTTCTTCTCCCATTACCATTCTGAATCTTCCTAGTTTCATTGTCTTACCTAGGTCGATACCAATCTTATCTCCTGCTTGCGCAGAGTTACCTTGTAGATTCCACCATGTGAATGTTTCATCGTCTTTGTCTATCATTCTAGCTTTTCTATAGTTTTCCCAGATACTATGTCTGCTTTGTGGTAAAGCAAATATCATATCTTCTGTTATATATGGATTCTTGAATGGTCCAGATACAATCTTCTTAGAATAAACTTCCATCTCGGTTAGACCTAATGATCTACCAAATTGTGGTTTCATCTTAACTCTAATTGCAAGAGTATTTACTTTATCGAATGATAAATTATTTACTACATTCTTTCTGAAGTTTGAAGCTTTTAGTCCTGTAACTTCTGTCCAGTTTTCATCTTTAGATAGTGGATTATCTGGCTCAATTTCAAGTTGAGCTGCTCTTCTTGGTTTTGTAGGATTTGGTCCTGTGTAATATTCGATTGTGTATGATTCAGGATATCTTACACCAGTATCCTCAAATATAGCTAGTTTTAGTCCAACTATATCTACCTTATCCTTATCTTCTGTACCGAATAATATACCTGCCCAATCTCCTGAAGTTCTTGCACTTCTTTGCCAGTTTGTCCATCTATTTCCACTATTACCAACGAAGTCGATAATACCGTCGTTTAGATGATATACTCTATCTGCAGCACCACTGTCAATTACATTATCATTTGTAAATGAAGCAATACCTAATGGGAATGAATTATCAGAACCATTTGGATTTAGAGCTATATTTTCACCTACTAATCTATCAGCTTCATCAAGTGGTCCTTGTACTAAATCATAAACTGTTGTCTTTAATTTAGTTATATTGCTGTTAATTCTTAATGTACCACTATCTGTTGTTAGTTTTTCACCTTTTGGATTTACTACTATCTTATGTGATTTACTTTGTTCTAATAATTTTTCTGCTTCATCATATTTAGAAGTCATTAAATCTTTATTTCCATTAGCATTTGCTATTAGAGCTTCAATATAATTTATTGCTGCTAATGATTTTTCTTTCAATCCAGTTATATAAGGTAGGATTTCTTCTTTTAGTCCATCAAATGTAGTCTTTTCAATAAATCCGTCTACATTTTCTACTATCTTCTTGTATTCAGCTATTAATGCATTGCCTTTTTCAATTAATAGATCTTTATTTTCAGAATTCATTACATTTTCAAATTCTGATATTGGTGTCTTCAAGTTTTCTGATTCTTCAAGATTTGGTATTCCAGCATTACCTGTGTTTGCCATATGTCTTGAAAGTTCTTTTAACTCTTCTGATGCACTTGGATCAATGTATTTGAATGCATCTTCCCAGTTTTGTTTACCATCAAATGCTGGTATATTCCACGCATAATCTGCGACAGCAAATACTGATACCCAAGATGCATATGCTTCTTGCATTGGATTTGTTACTGCTCCAACTATATTGTCTACATCATTGTGTAATATTTGTGATGCATCGCCCATATAAAGTTTTCTGAGCCCCTTATCAATGTCATTTACTGGCCAGTTTAACCAGAATAATGGGTCTCTTCTAGTATTTCCATAACTTTGTTTGGTCTTGAATTCATCTACATCATTTTTGAATATTGGTGTACATGTATTTCTTCCTGTGAAGAAGATTTTTACTGATTCTGGGAATCCTTTTTCATAAGCATTTAATTCTGTTGAATTCCATGCCCATGTTAATACATATGATGCTGGACAGAATAGTAGATCATATACATCACCTTTTTCGTCAACCCATTTTTGTAGTCTTTGCATTACATCTACAACTACCGCATGTGGAAGTGTTCCAACGTCATCACCTAATACACCAAATTGTCTTACACCTGCATCATATAACTGATCAAATTTAGCAATTAAATCTTTCATTGATTCATCAATATTTGATGCTGTAATCTTTGATTGATGGAATGGAGCTATTGTCCAAACGAATCTATTCTTTTCTTCATTACCTAATTTAGCTAATTTAGATATTTCTGCTAAGTCTTCTTCTGGATATAGATCTCTCCATTGATCTCTATGGTATGGGTCATCCTTTGGAGCGAATATCATAACATTGTTCTTGAATTGAGAACCAAATTTAATCATATCTGCTCTCTTAGTCCAACCCCATGGCACTCCATAGTATCCTTCAATTATACCTCTAACTTCTGTTGAAGAATAATCGTTAATTGTTAAATGAGTTATTGTGTCATTTTCGACTTGTTTTAGTATAGTTTCTAATGTCACTAATCCATAGAATGCAGCATCTGTATCTTTAGCTAATATCGCTATAGTATTACCTTTAATAATTAGTTGATATGCATCAAAATTATCATAGATATCTGCTACTTCTAAATTATCTTTGAAATATTTATCAACAAATCCATCGCTTCCCTTAATACCAACTAATAGATTTGTCTTGATTTTTGATAATTCTTCAGATTTATCGTTCGCTATATTATTTTCTTTTAATATCTTATCTACTTTAGCTACAGTATATTGATCTAGACCATCTTCTAAAATAGTATTAAAGTTCTTAGTTAATACTGTACCAGTATTTTCATATTTAATTTCATGAGGTTTTGGATAAATCTCATATTTCGCATCACTTTCTACATCTTTAGCATCAGTTTTGGATGAATGAACTGTATAGGTTAACCTCTTACTATTATCTTCAGATTCTGTGATTACAAATATATTACCTTCATATTCTGGTAATACTGTAACCGCTGCATTATCTTCAGATTTAGCTTCTACTTTTGGTGATTCTAAATCTGTATAGATATGTCTTGTTGTTTCTAGATTTTCTTTAACTTCTAAATCATTTAACTTCATTTCTGATAATAGAGCTGAAGAATTTTGTTCTAAGATTGTTGTAGATGTGAATAGCTCAACTTCTGTTAAACCAACACATGATACTCTGTTTCCAAAATCTTCCCCAGATGTAGTTAATATAATCTTAAACTTAGTTGCAGATGTAGGTTCAAATGTGTAGTAATGAGGAGTTACATTTGGTAAACGACTTGATTCTGCTTCACCCTCAACTTTTTTGTAATCAATATCAATCCAATTATCATCATCACCAGTTGTATATTGTAACTTCACATCACCTGGTAATCTTGCTGACCATACATCTTGATAGTGATATAGATCCGCTTTATATAGCACTTGTGCTGTTGCATAGCTAAATACTATTTCAGCTGTTTTTTCACCATCTTGAGCGGCATCATAATTTGTCCAAACTGTATTGTTCTTTCCACCAATTACAGTCTTGAATTTTCTATCTCCATCTTTTATAGCTTGCAAATTATCTGAGTATTTTTCAGATTTATTATATTCTTCTAATTTTAATGATGATGGAGCAATATTTGTACTTTCTTGCGCCTTACCTTCAGTGATTCTTATTGATGCTAATACATCATATTCTTCACCGAATAATCTTGATTTACCTTTTACTGTATATGTCCCTGGTTTCTTGTATTGTTCAGGGTTTTGTTCATCCCATTTTACTTCATATGCAACATCTAATACTTTTCCATCTTTTTGAATTAATGGTCTTGTTCCTGGTAAATTAACTTTTTCTGAATTTGTTAATGCCGCAACAGAGTAGTTTAATAGTCCTGCGATCTCGTCAAGAACTACTATTGTTGTTCTTACAACTCTATCAACGCCTTCTACATTACCTACAATAGTATATGTTCCTGGCTTGCTATAATCTGCATGATTCCATTTTACATTTGCTACTGTATCTTCTTTATCTGCATAATGAAGTGTAACTTTATCGTCAATTTCTGGATAAGTTCCTAATTTTACATAGTATAGATTTGGTAAAGTATATGCTATAGGGCCATCATCCTTAACTTCTTCATCTACTTTTTCTGTATTAACAGTTACAGTTCCTGTTTCTAATCCATTAGATTTTGCTGTTACTGTAAAGCTTCCAGCATCCTTTGTAGATTTAACTATAGCTATAGCCTTACCCGCTAGAGTTGTTCTCTTGCCTGAGTGATATGGTTCATGATCAGTTTGGTCACCATTATCCATAGCTAATAATTCACCATCTCCTGATACTTCAACACTAACTTCATTTCTAGCACCATCAACTAATTTTCCATCTTCATCTTTAATATCTATCATGATATAAGATAAATCTTTTCCATCAGCTTTAATAGTTTGTCTATCAGCTGTTAAATCAATTGATTTAGCCTCTTTATATGTTGAAACTTCATTTCTACCAACTGTCTCTTCTATTACATTACCATTGGCATCGTAAGCTACTGCTGTTAATGTACCATCTTCATAAGGAACATCCCATCTCAAGTATAGGTTTTCGTAATCAGCTCTTGATTTTCCTTCACCTTCATACATTTGATATGAATATTTTCCTGTATTTGATTCTTTTGTAGTAAATTCTTTTGTACCTAAACTTTGTCTTTCTGTTGAACCTTCAGGTGTGAAGAATAATTCTACAGATTTTGCATTACTATATACATTAACTCTAACTTTTCCAGCTCTTACATCAACTAAATCTTTGTTCCATGCTGGTAAAACGTGTAATGTTGTATCTTTTTGATTCCATTGTGATCTATAGAAATAATAAGTGTCTTTTGGAATACCAGCTGTGTCAACTATTCCAAAATACGCTGATTTTGGTGATGGCCATCCTGTACGATGTGCACCCGGATCAATCTTATTAAAGTCTGTTGGTTCCCCTAGATAGTCAAATCCAGTCCACACAAATTCACCCGCAACAAAATCTCTTTCAATAATTGAAAGCCATGATTGAGCAGCCATTTGTCCCCAACCTACAGTCTTAATATCATAAGATGTAAATAATTTATTTTGATCATGTAATTTATATTGTCCTCTTGAGTTAATTGCTGATGCAGTTTCTGCAGCATATATAGCCCAATTAGGATTTCTTCTGTGATAATTATCGAAATGTGATCCTGTTGAATAGTTAAATCCGATTGTTCCACCCAATTCAGATAACACTTCGCCGAATCTTTGTGACTCTCTCCAACCTTCTTTGAATTTATTGTCTCCGATTGTAACAAATCTTGTTTTGTCTACTTCCAATGCCCAATTTGATAATTTTCTTAATATATCAGGATAATTTCCATAAGGACCACTATTACCTTCCATAACTTCATTTCCTAATGACCACATAATCATTGCTGGAGAGTTGATACCTCTTCTAACCATTGTCTTAGTATCATGTTCTGCCCATGTCATATTTTCTGAAGTTTGGCCTAATATCTCATTATCTTTTTCAATATTTACATTAAACCAAGTTGTATAGTCATTGTTATTACCATTCTTGTATGAAATCCATCCATCAAATGATTCATCAATTAATAACATTCCCATTCTATTGGCAATCTCTATTAATTCATCCGCTGCTGGATTATGAGTTACACGAATAGCATTAACACCCATGTCCTTTAGAATTTCAACTTGTCTTTCAATCGCTCTATAATAGGCTTGAGCTCCTAATGAACCTTGGTCATGGTGCATACTTACACCTTGTAATTTCATTCCTTCACCATTTAAGAAGAAACCTTCATTAGCATCCATTCTTATAGTTCTATAACCATATTCTGTAACTCTCTGATCTTGAACATTTCCATCAACTAATACAGAGGTTGTTACTTCATACAAATTAGGATTATCTAATGACCATGTCTTGGCAGAATTTACCACTAAGTCATTTGTAAATTTATATGATGAATTTGAAGCGATATTTTGTGCATCTGAAGTAGAGCTTGCCACCATTGCATCGCTTCCTTTTTCTCTTATTTCTTGTCTTACAATAATTTCTTTACTTTCTTTTGTATCATTTAATACAGTTGTTTCAATCTTAGTATCTACGTTTCCACCTAATTGTTCATTTATCTTAGGCATTGTAACAACTACGCCATATTGTCCAATATATGTCGGATTAGTAATTGTTAGATGAACACTTCTATAGATACCTGAACCTGAATACCATCTAGATGAAGGGAATTTATGATCGACTTTAACAGCTAATACATTTTTCCCTTCTTGTATATGTTCAGTTAAATCAAAAGCAAATGGTGTGTAACCATATGGGTGGAATCCTAATTTCTTACCATTAATATAAATGGTAGCATTCATATATACTCCACCAAAGTCAACTATGAACTTCTTACCTAAAAGTTCTTTTTCTACATTGAATTCTTTTCTATACCAACCAATTCCACCAAGCTTATATCCACTCTCAGCTTCACCTTGTCTTGTATAAGGTAATTTTAAACTGTAATCATGTGGTATTTGAATATTCTCCCAAGCACCATCATTAAATGCTGGATTTTCAGCCCCAGTTTGGTCGCCATATGTAAATTTCCAATTTTCATCAAAATTAATTCTTCCTTCTTGATCAAAATTAGAAAAATCAGATCTGACAGGATCACTTGCCATAGTAGTAACGCCACTATTTTCAGTAGTATTATCTTCTTGTGCAAACACCGTGCCAATAGGTTCTATAAGCATGCTAAAAAGAAGAACAAAAACTAGTATATTTGACAATACGCGATTTCTCTTCTTCCCTGTATACACGCCTTTGAACAAGTCTCCTTTATTCATGCAAATCCTCCTAATATATTTTGAATAGTTTCTATGCTATCGATTTCATTGTATCATTGTTTAACGTGAATTGAAAATCAAAAATATATATTTTTAATCTTATAGCTTGAAAATACATTCTAGTGAGTCTTTTGATTGTATAAAAATAAGACCTGCCAGAATATATTTAGCAAGTCTTATATTTTATAGTTAAAACAATTTTTAAATTCTAATATTTCAATTGTCTATAATATCTTCTAATTTCTGTAGGATGACAATTAATTCTTTCGATATGTGCATCTATTCTAGAATTAATAACCTTCATAACCAAATGAGATATACTTCCTCTATATTTTTCACTTATACCAGGTAAAGAATAATCTTTAGTATCAATTATCGTATATCTTGAAGTTACTCTAGGCAAGAATTTTGCTACTCTTTCACTTAAAATTCTTTGACTGTCTTCTCCAATATATAAAGTAACATTAGTATCTCTATCAACAATTTCAAACATACCATGGAAAAATTCTCCACTGTGAATAGATTTTGTTCTTAACCAATGTTGTTCTTCCCAATAGCACATCGCATATGAATATGTTGCACCGTACATATTCCCAGCTCCCACAAAATAATGTATAGGATCTTC
Source organism: uncultured Helcococcus sp. (assembly GCA_947253305.1). Taxonomy (GTDB): domain Bacteria; phylum Bacillota; class Clostridia; order Tissierellales; family Peptoniphilaceae; genus Helcococcus. The sequence continues at coordinate 19,684 of CAMXYZ010000003.1, read as the reverse complement.
GTGATGTTCTTTAGCAAATTTTAATCCAAACTCTTCTGCTTCATAAGCTGTTTTTACTAATGCTTGAGGTAAATTCTCTTCAATTTCTTTGTAATATTCTTCATAATCAGGAAACACCCCTTCTCTATACATAAATCTATCCGCAACCATGAAGAATTTTATTTGTTCATTTTCTGGATATGATAAAACATAGTCTGCATACTCTGCCAATGGTGTATTTTCTTTGTCTATAAAAGCTAATACTGTTGCCTTTGTTGTTTCCCTTATTATTTTTAAGGATTTTATCATATCATCTGTTGTTCCAGTAACTGAAGAGAATATTATGAAGGTATCGTCTGATATTTTCTTATTTCCTGTTGCGAAATATTCGTTTGAGTTTTCTACAAAAAAATTTAACGAAGATCTTTCTCTCATGTGCACTTCAGCTTGCATTGATGAAGCGTAAGTACCCCCCACACCAAACCAGCAAATATTATCAAATCCTTTATCCCAGATTTTATCGACTATTTCGTTAATCATTGGTCTTAATTTAAACACGCCAGTTGTTGATTCTAATAGATCTTTTTCATCAAATTTAATCATTTCTTCCTCCTTTTTATACAAATACTCCAAAGTAAGCACCAATTATTCCTACTAATATTGTAGCCATAATAATAGCTATGACATTAACTTTCTTTTTAAGAAGCCAATAATATAACCATGTTACGGATAATCCAACAATACCTGGCATAATTGAATTCAAAACTTCTTGGATTGTTTGAGCATTTTCTCCCTCTCCAATAACAGTAGCAAATTCTGTATAAACCATACCTGATGCCATTCCACCTATAAGCATCATCGCTAGCACCCCAGCACCCATCATTAATTTGTTCATCGTACCTTTTCTTTGAAGTTCTTGCAAATATGAAAAACCTAAATTATATCCTATTTGGGCACCTTTTATTCTTAATAGAAATGCTGGGATATTGTAAATTAATAAATATAATATAGGACCTAAAAAGCTTCCTTTTAACGAAAATGATAACCCCAAACTAAGTGCTATTATTCTAAGGGCACCTAGGAATATTGAGTCACCAATTCCAGAAAGTGGCCCCATCAATGAAGCTTTAACTGAAGAGATTGCTGATGGTTCTATATCTCCTTCTTTAACAGCTTCTTCCATTGACGCTACAACCCCTCCAACAAATGGAGCAAACTGAACTGTAATATTAAAGAATTCTAGATGTCTTTCTAAAGCCTCTTGATATCCTTTCGGATCATCATGATAGATTTTTCTTAGTGAAGGTTCTATCATAATACAAAATGCTACATTCATTTGTCTTTCATAGTTCCAAGAATATTCCATCCCTAACGAACCTTCATTTAAAGACATCTTTATCATATCTTTATTAGTTAATTTTTTATTAGAATTCATCATCTTCCTCCTGTTCATAATTTTGTAATTCAGAAGTTCCATTTACTGTTGAAGCTTTATTTGATAAAAATCCATAGCTCACTAAAACATAACTCACACCTAGTATTGCTATTCCTAAAACCGGCATATTTAAGAATGAACTTAAAACAAATCCAATAAAGAAGAACGGAATTAATTCTTTCTTTATAACCATCTTCATAAGCATTGCGAAACCTAAAGCTGGAAGTAATCCTGCTGCGGCTCCTAAACCTGTTATTATAAATTCTGGAATAGAATCTAAAACTCCTTGCATAGCATCTATACCTAATCTATAAGCCAAGAATACAAGAATAAATCTTCTAAATACTGTAAGAAAACCTATAAATCTATGTGTCCATTTTATTTGATTTATATTACCTTTTTCTGCCCCTTTATCAGCAAATCTTAATGAGAAAATCCCAATTATATCAATCAAATTTCCAATCGCTAGTGATAAAAGAGCTATCGGCATAGCTAAGGCTAATGCTACCTCTGCACCTTGGTTAGTAGATATAGCAAATGCTGTTCCTAGCACCCCACCTACTATAACATCAGGTGGAAGATATCCTCCTATAGAAATTGCTCCCATAAAGAACAATTCTAAATTAGCCCCAACAACTAATCCTGTATGTAAGTCGTTGAACAATAATCCTACTAATGGCCCTAGTGTAATTGGTCTAAATATATAAAGCGTACCCATTTGATAATCAAATGTACCAAATGCAGCAATTAGACCTAAGAGAAGAGCCTGAACGGTTAAACTCATACATTCCTCCTTTTTTATAATAAATTATCAACCATTATTTTTGATTCGCTTGCTAATTGTCTTATTTCCACTTCAATACCATTATCAATTAATTCTCTTAGAATTTTTTCGTCTTCTTTATCTATATAAAATGACTTACCAATTTGTTTTGAATCGTCTGTTTTCTTCGCCCCACCAAGATTAAGCTCTTTTATACCATCTACTTTATCTATTAATCTTTTAGCATCTTTAATACTTTCTATAATTATTATTAATCTATATTTGTCGGTTACTCCGCTATTCAAAATATCTATTGATTCATCAACACTTTTTATAACAAGTTTCACCCCTGTAGGTCTAGCTAATTTTAAAGTTGTTTTCCACATATCGCTATCAACCACTTTATCATTAGCAATTAAAATCGCATCAGCATTTAATGAATTAGTCCAAGAGAAAGCAACTTGTCCATGTAGTAATCTGTGATCAACTCTTGTTAATAAAATCATATTCGCCTCCTAAAAATCATCTTCTTCCATGTCGTTTTCTATAATTTGATTACAATTAATTAAACCATTTTTTGATTCTTTGATACTTATTTTTATCAGTTCCTCTAATTCCATATCAATATTTAATATAAGCGATAGTAATAAATTTAAATTTATACCAGTTATTAATTTTAAATCTCTTAATTCCATAAGTTTCATAATCGTATTATTAACACTTCCACCAAATACATCTGTTAAAAATATGATTTCATCTTCTTCTCCAAATGATTCGATAATATGTTTTATATCATTTTCTACATCTTGCTTATCATCTACATAACAATCTAAATATGTAACAAAGTTTTGTTCTCCTAATATTATTTTTGCAGCAGAATATAATCCACTTGCAAAATTACCATGGCCAGCTAAAACTATTTGCTTCATATATACCTCCTAATATTATTGAATGACTTTTTATCTGCTTCAAAAGGTTTTTCATAATATCTATCAGACGCAATTTCTAAACTTATAAAGTTTTCATAATTAAAATATTTTAACATTTTAAGATCATTTATATAGTCTCTTGCACCATCTCCAATAGCTAGATGACCTGTAGGATCACCATCTACAAAATGTATATGAGCAATTTTGTTTCCGAACTTATTGAAATAATCATAAATTTCTTCTCCTGCTTTCGCCATAGCTCCTAAGTCAATACAGATATATAAGTTTTCATCATTTACATCTAATATATATCTTTCTAAATCACTCGTATTATTTACTAAATTAGTTTCTATAGGTTGAAGAGCTTCTATACAAACTTTTATTTCTTTTTCAGCGGCATACCTGCAAATTCTTTTTTGCATTTCAACACTTTTTTCCCATGCTTCATCTTTATCTTTATCCAATAATCCCCATCCAGAAGTTGTTACTATCTTATCAGCACCAACATCGTGAGCAATATCAATTATTCTTTTATAATACTTAAAAGTCCTATCTATAATTTCAGTTTTTATTGAGGCAATATTGTGCGGTTTAGGATTGGTCTGTTCAGGACATATACAATGGATTTTAATATTATATTTTCTTGAAAGTTCTTTCAAATTTTTAATATCATCATTTTGTATATAATCAACGAAAAAATGTTGAGGAGATGTCCATATTTCCGCACACTCAAATCCTATATCACTAATACTTTCAAAAAATGTTTCTAATGTATAAAACCTGTAATGACAATTCATTGCACTAATTTTAAAATTCATATATATCTCCTATCTATACTTATTTTAAGAATATCATAATAAATAAATAGAGGCAATCGTATTCATTCGATTGCCTCTATTTATAAACCAATTATTAAACCACTATTTATTTTTTATATATTTAAATTCTATATCTTCTATGTTAACATATGATATTGTATATTCTACAAGTAAATTATCATTTGTCTTTCCAGTATATATTGTCATAAAAACTGGTTTATTTATCTCATTATTTAAAATCGTGTTAACTTTTTCATCTATTACCACTTCTGTAGTTTTATCAAATTTGACGGGTCTCCCACCTTTATATTCCATATATTCGTAAAGAGACGATTCTGTAAAATCATATCTTATAGCATCGATAAATTTCTTGAATGGGAAATATGTATATTCTAAACTTACAGGTCTAGATTCAACATATCTAATCCTACACAATTCATAAACACCATCTTTTAGAGCGAAAATTTTATTAACTTCTTCATTATAATAGATAAGCTTAAATGATAAGACTTTATTATTCGTATATTTCCCCAAGATAGACATATTTAGATTAAAAGAATCTGGAGTGAATGTTGATACTACCATTTTCCCTCTTGAATTTTTTATATTTGCTACAAAAGTACCACTTCCATGTATTCTATATAGCATCTTATCTTCAACCAATTTAGATATTGCATTCTTTACAGTCATTCTGCTAACTCCTAAATTTTCTGCTATTTTCCTTTCTGATGGTATTTTTGTACCTGGTTTGTACTCTAAAGTATTTATTTTTTTTATTATATGATTTTGAACTTGTTTATAAAGATATTCCTTCATTATATTTATCCTCAAAAATAAAAGTTTCCAAATTTGTAAATTCTTCTTTATACAATATCAGTTCTGAATTTTGGTAAAATTTTGTCTTTATTAGTAAAATAGGATCTCCAAATTCCACATCTAATCTTGTACTTTCTTCATCAGATGCATATACGCAAAGTAAAGTTGTTTTAATTAAATTTATATTTTTTAATAATCTTTCTTCAAATTTTAATATTTTATTGAGTGAATTTGTATCTGGTATATCTTCTATTACATTTCTTTTTAAGATATTATAAGAAATAAAAGATATAGTCTCATTTTCCTTATCTTTAATATCATAATTCATTATTAATAAATCTTGATTGTTTTCACTATTAAACAATCTATCAATAAACTTATTACCTTTTTGTACTAACACTGTTAAATTATTCAATTTTATTGAATTATTAATATAAAAATCTACCCAAAAGTTTTCGTCATATATATTTCGAAAATATTTCTCACTCATAATTTTCACCTAAATTTCTAAAGAGTCTTGTTACTATTATTTAGATTTTACCACATTATTTAATTAATTTATTTGATTATTTAAAATTTGAAAATTATAAATAAAAAAACTATCACAAACACTTGCAATAGTTTGTCTTAATCTTATTCTTCTTCATACTCATCTAAAAATGAGTGTTTCTTTCCATCTTTGACATATCCTATAATCGCTTCTAGAGCTACATTTTCGGATGAATTAAGAATATTTTTCTTTAAATTTGGTATTTCATTATTTAATTTTTCTATCAATTCTTTTGTAGCTTGTCTTATGCTGTCATTTTTCTTTTCTACTATTGGACAGGATTCATCCATCGGTATAATTCCAGTATTATTCATCCATCTTATTATATCTTTCTCTTCTATAAGATACATTGGACGAATTAATTCTAGATTTTCAAAGTTTTGGCTTTTTAACTTAGGCATCATGCTTCTATAAGATCCCGCCCAGAACATATTCATAATAATCGTTTCGATTACATCATCAAAATGATGACCGAGAGCAAGCTTATTACAATTTAATTCTTGTGCTTTTGAGTATAGACTTCCTCTCCTCATTCTCGCACAAAGGTAACATGGTGAATCTTTAGCTACATCACTAACAATATCAAAGATTTCTGTTTCAAATAACTTCACTGGTATATCTAGGTATTCACAAGTTTCTTCTAGTCTTTTTCTATCTTCTGGCCTAAAACCTGGATCCATAGATATAAATTCTAACTCAAATTTAATCTTTGAAAATTTCTGTAATTGTTGTAGCATCTTTGAAAGTAATAGAGAATCTTTCCCACCACTTATTCCAATAGCTATCCTGTCTCCTTCTTGAATTAAATCATACTTGTCTAGAGCCTTTAACATTTTTGAAAAAGTTTCTATCTTATATTTTTTTTGTATAGATCTTTCAATCTCTTTTATATCAATTGCATCTTTTAAATATTCTTTATCACTCATATTAACCCCATTTATATTGTTTAGATATATATTTTAACATAAAAATATAGTCTAAACAAAAATCTGCAAGTAGTAAAACTACGAGCAGATTTTATATTCTAAACTTCTTTAATTAATTCAATTAATTGAGCGATATCTTTCTTTCCGAAAGCTACTTTCTTACCATCATTAAATATTATACATGGTACTGACATAATATCATATTCATTCTTAATAGTTTCAAAATGATTAATATCATATACATCAACAGTAATATTATCACTCAATGTAGCTAATCTTTGAGCTGCTACTACCAAATCAGGACATTGTGTACATGATAATGATACGACAATATTTATCTTTGTAGCATCTAATTCTTTAATTTGATTAATTTGTTCTTCTGGAATTTGTTGTCCATCACTTGCCATATTATATAGTCCCAGTACGAATGATTGGAATTCATGTCCCCCTGGCACTCCGTGGAATGCTATTGGACTATAGTCTTCATCAAACACTTTAACAACTGGTCTTTCTGATAATTCCACTTCTGATGTAGCTTCTGTCCTATCATATTCTTCAAAACTAATTTTATCACTTAATTTAGCCATTTCTTGCATCATTGATGACAATTCTTCTGAGGCAGGATTATCATTTTTATATACTTTAAGTGTAATATCTTTTGTGAATCTTGAAAATACAGATTCTAATTGTTCAACAATTTCTGGATCTAATCCTGAAGAACTAGATTCTTGTTTCTTAGCTTCAACATTTTCAGATTTTTCTTCTGATTTAGTAATGTATTTTGCTTTAGTCTTTTTAGCTTGTTCTAATACTTCGCTTGGAATTTCTGGAATTACCCCCGTTTTTTCATGTATTGAATGAATATGTTTTTCAGCTTGAGTTGCCGCTATCGCACCATCTGATACAGCTGTAGCAACTTGTCTTAAATCTTTAATACATAAATCCCCCGCTGCAAAAACTCCCTCAACTGAAGTTTTTTGACCATCATATGTTTTGATATAGCCGCTTTGGTCTAAGTCAATCTTACCTTTAACTAATTCAGTATTTGGAATATAACCAGCTAATACGAATACTCCAAAGTTTTCTCCATTGGATGATCTAAATGTTATTTCTTCACCTGTTATTCTATTTTTAATAACCGCTTCTGTTATAGCATTATCCCCAGACACTTTTACAACTTCTGAATTATAGTGAACTGTGATTTTCTCATGATTCTTTGCTGGTTCTGCTGCAGACTTAGCACATGTAAAGTCTTCTCCACGAACAAATATAGTTACATGATTTGCATACTTTGTTAAGAATACTGATTCTTCACTCGCAGCAAATCCACCACCTATTACGATAACATCTTTTCCTGTAAAGAATTCACCATCACATGTAGCACAATATGCAACACCTCTACCCTGGAATTCTTCTTCACCTTCGAATCCAATTTTTCTAGGATTTGCACCCATTGAAAGTACGATTGAATAAGTTTCTAATGTACCTCTATCAGTATGAACCTTCTTTACATCACCTTCTAAATCTAATTCATTAACTTTGGCAACCATGAATTCTGCTCCGAAAGCTTCAGCTTGTCTTCTCATAGTATCTGTCAAGCTTTGTCCATCAGTATTATACACTCCTGGATAGTTTACAACTTCATTTGTAATCCTTATTTGTCCACCAAAGTTTTCTTTTTCAACTACTAAAACTCTATATTGAGCTCTCGCTAAATAAATAGCGGAGGTAAGACCAGCAGGTCCACCTCCAACTACTATAGCATCATATAAATTTCTATTCATTATAGTTTACCAACTAAGTCTAATGAAGGTTTTAATGTTTCTGCACCTGGTTTCCAGTTTGCTGGACAAACTTCATCACCATTTTCTCTAACGAATTGTAATGCCTTAACTTTTCTTAACAATTCTTCTGCATTACGTCCAACTGCTCCCGCACTGATTTCGTAAGCTACAACTTCTCTATCTGGATTGATAATGAATGTTGCTCTTTCTGATAATCCATCTTCTTCTGTTAAACATTCTAAATCTTTTGATAGTGCATGTGTTGGGTCTGCAAGCATTGGATATTGGATCTTAGCAATTTTTTCAGATTCGTCATGCCATGCTTTGTGCACGAAATGAGTATCTGTAGAAACTGAGAATATTTCACAGTCTAATTTCTTGAATTCATCATATTGATTTGCTAAATCTTCTAATTCTGTTGGGCAAACAAATGAGAAGTCTGCTGGATAGAAGAATAACACTGACCATCTTCCATCTAAATCCTTTCCTGACACATCAATAAATTCATCGTTGTGATATGCTTTTACATTAAAATCATTTACTTTTTTTCCTAGTAATGACATAATTAAATCCTCCCTTTTTATTAATTATTTATTCTTTTTTTCTTAATATTAGGATTTTATTCCTAAATTACATTATACCCAAAAATATTCAAATTAACAATTTATATCTCTTACTATAATTATAAATCTTATGTATAATTCCAATGTTAAATTTACCTTACTAATATTTTAAAATCTATGTATATTATTTTCAATAATATCTTTCACTTTATGATATAATCAAACTAAAGAAATTTATGGAGGAAATTATGCATTATATTCCTATTTTGCTAGGTGGTTTTGCTCTTTTCATTTACGGTATGCATGAAATGGGCAAAGGACTCGAATTGATTGCAGGCAATAAATTGCAAACTATTCTTGAAAAAATCACCAGTAATAAATACATAGGTGTTCTTGTCGGTGCATTAGTTACGGCAATAGCACAATCATCATCAGCTACAACAGTTATGGCTGTAGGCTTCGTGAACTCTAAAATACTAACTTTGTCACAAGCCGTTAACATAATAATGGGGGCAAATATCGGTACAACCGTAACCGGTCTATTGCTATCACTAAACATAAATATTTTAGCATCAATTATCGCTTTCATCGGTGTTATACTATTACTTTTTGTAAATAAGAGAAGATATAAGTATCTTGGTCAAATCTTGTTTGGCTTTGGGACATTATTCATCGGTATGGAAATAATGGGTAACGCCGTTAAACCACTAGCATCTCATCCTTCATTTGCAAATGTTTTGGCGAGTGCTACTAATCCTTTCTTAGGTGTTTTTATAGGAGCATTATTTACAGCTATAGTACAATCATCTTCTGCAACAACAGGGGTATTAATCACTTTAGCAAATACAGGATTATTATCATTTGCTTCAGCATTTTATCTAATACTCGGATCAAATATAGGTACATGTATTACATCTTTCCTATCAAGTCTAGGTGGAAGTAAAAATGCAAAAAGAGTAGCCATTGTCCATGTAGCATTCAATGTAATTGGTACAATTATATTCTCTGCAGTATCATTATTTGCACCAATAGTTCCATGGATTGAATCCTGGACTGATGATATAGGTAGACAAATAGCGTTTTTACATGTATTCTTTAATATCTCTACAACCGTAGTATTGCTACCATTCACATCTCAACTCGTATCTCTATCTAAATTGATAGTTCGAGGTGAAGATAAGATGGATCAAGAAAAAGAATTGATATATCTAAATCCAATGGGATATCACGATACAATTACTACGATAGCCGGGGTTAAAAAAGAAACTCTTAGAATGTTTGAATATACTAAAGAAAATTTAGACTTAGCAATTAGAAATGTAGTAGATTTCAATGAAGAATTATCTGCAGACATTGAATACAACGAGGAAATTGTAGACTTCTTGAATAAAGAAATAAGTAAGATATCAATTAAAACCTTGGGTAATCAACTTAATAAAGCTCAATACAAACAGCTATCATACTTCATTAGAATTTCATCTAATATCGAAAGATTGGGAGATTATTCATATAGTATAAATAGTTTAGCTAATCAAAAAGTAATGCAAAATGTTAAATTCACAAATGAAGCAAGATTAGAAATCTTAAAGATTGCGAAAGAATTACAAGAAATGTTCTTAGAAGTTGAGAAAATATTAGCAGATGGAGAATTTGATATGCAAAAGATTAGAATCTCTGCTATTAAGATAAGAGACCTAGCTGAAATAAATAGAGAAAATTCTCTAATTAGATTAAGAAAAGAAGTCGCATCACCTCAAGCAGGTATTATGTACGACAAACTATATACTTATCTATTAAGAATTAGAGACCATCTATTAAATGTCGCAAATCAATACACAACAATTTATCAATAAAAATGAAAAATAAGAAATACAAAATGACCTGAATCCCTCCATGCGTATTCCGGATTTTGGGGTTCAGGTCAAAAAGTATCTCTGATTTTTTATTTTAAATAATAAATTATCTTAAAGTCTTCTCAAACTTTTCTGAAATCCTATCAATATCTTTCTTAAACTCGCTCATTTCTGATATTAAATCTTGTAATTCATCATCACTAAGCAAATTATATCGATGTTCTGGAATAATTTTTAATTTTTCATAGGCCTTTTCAATATCTTTATTTAATTGTGGAGCTTTATCTTTAATATGTCTAAGCTTATTTACATCTCTTATTGCTTCAGCCATCTTCTCAAGCCGTATCGAACTATGAACTTTATAAGATTGGCTATCTTTGTAATCAGGATAAATCAAGAAAGTATCTCCAGGTTCAAACGAATTATGAGTAGTATCTTCTAAAGGATTTTCTATCCAAGCATCATAAGCCCATCTTAAAAATCCATCCGTTTCTCTCGAAGAATTAATTATTGTCCAATAAGATTCTACCGGTTCGCAAAGTGAGAAATTCCCTGGTATATGTCCCGTACATGAATAAAGAGTAGTCCTATACCCCTTATCTTTTCTCTCCTTTACAAGTCTTGTAAATTCTTTTGGATTTTTTGCAGCCGCCGTATCTCCAACATTGAGATCTGTCATTCTTAACGCCAAATCATATTTTTCAACTAAATCATCCATAGCTCCAGCAGTCTTAAAGCTTTGTCCTTTAGAATTTTTTATCGAATAGATAAGGTCAAATACCTCGTGAGATAATCCTTGTTCATCAATACCTATATAGGCATTATCAAGCCAATCTTTCTCTTCTAAATGATGCATTAAATCATATAGAAAATCACTCCAAATTCTATTATATCTATCACTTGATACTTCAAATTTTTCATAGACTAATTCTTCATCTTCCCAATATGTGAAAGAAGAATGCCAAGGATATATACTATAAATTATAATTTTATCGGCTATATCCAGTCCTTTATTAAATTCAATCCACTTATCAAAATCAGTATAATCATATTTAAATCCATCTTTCGTTTTTTTCCACTTAATCATTGAAGGATAATGAATTTCATTTTTACTATATGTCTGCCCTCCCCAAGCATCTTCTGAAATTGTCGTAGTTATAGCACTTCCCCCTATTTTTTTATATTTGTTCATCAAAGGTTTAAGTATCTCAAAATGTTCTTTTGAAAATGCTTCTACATCATAATATTCGGCTGAAGAATATGGATACTGCCAGAGTTCTATATCAAAATACCTTTTAAAGTCTTTAGAGTCAGGAAGTATTATATCAAATACTTTTATTTCAAAATTAAATTCCACCACTTCTAATAATTCATCTGAAATAATCTTAATTTGAGCATTATAGACTCCCTTATTAGCTTCTGCTGGAATATTAAACTCAAGCCATAGCGCTCTTAACTTGCCTTTATTTATCGATATTGGTTCAAGATTTAATATAATATCAGATACTTCACTTCGATTTATTCCTGTGTCTTTTGGAATAGGTCCGGTCTTTCCTCCAAATCCTATAAATTCCCCATTATAAGCTTTATTAGGTTTTATAAAATAGGCATCTACATTAGTTTTAGATATGGTCGAATTTTCACTTTTCAAATCTGATATATCAACTTTTATATTATTTAAATTTGTATCTTTTGTAATTATTGGAACTTGAATTATAGCTTTATCATTCTTCCAAGCAGATAATTTAATAATATTATTCCTATAATCTATTTTTGACAATTCATCGTATCTTTTCTGCGTATATTGAATATTTGTATCCATATCTACTCCATCTTTTATTTTCTTATATTTTCAATTATATCAATAAATTAAGAACAAAAAAATTAGATTGAAATACTCAATCTAATTTTCTTAATTCTATAATTTACTTAATTCGTCTATTGCATAGTCTGCTTCTTCAGGTGTAAATCCTAATTCTGATGTTAATATTTCTTTTATTCTGTCAGTAGAAATATCATTGTTATTTTGTTTTACTACCTGAACAGCTTTTTCAACAGCTTTTTCTTTCCAATTTACATGTAAATATTGGAAAGCTTCTTCGATATCTTCTTCAGGATATCCTTCTATTTTCAACTGATTTGAAAGTCCATTTTTTGAAAACGCTTCATACTGTAAATATTTTTCAGCCTGTAGTGCAGCTGTTCTACCACCTACACTCAATTCATTTAAATCTTTTCTAACTCCATCTTCAACTGTTATCTCAGTTTGTTCTTCAGCTTCTGTTTCAACTTCTTTTTCAGTTTCTTTTTCTGTCTCAGTTTCTTTTTGTGTTTCTTTTTCAGTTTCTTTTATTGTCTCTTTCTGAGTTTCTTTTTGTGTTTCTTTTTCAGTTTCTTTTACTGTTTCTTGTTCTGTTTCCTTTTTATTAGTTCTATTACATCCAACTAATAACAAACTTAGAGCCAGTAAGTATATTGTTTTTTTCATCATAATTCTCCTTATACTTTAAAAAACATTATATTACATATCTATTATAATATTTTTCCAATTTTTTGTCTAATTCTATGCAATATTTAACTATAGTAAACAAGTATGATATACTTATTTATTATATAATAAATTAACAATAAGGAGGAATTATGAAGACAAATTTTAATAATAGTAAGGAGAATTTAGTTAAATTTGCATTTATTGGAGAAAGTGATAATACTTTTTTCAAAGGAGAAAAATCAGTAATCTATCCAGTTCTAGATTCTGATGAAATCTTATTAGGCCTTGGCGATAAAGAAAAATTTAATTTAGATGTATTAAAAGAAGCAGTATATGCACTAGGTAGATATCTAATTGGAAAAGACATAAATGAGATTTCTTTTGAAAAGAATAGATTTGATCTATCCAATGAAGATTATGCACTCGGAATTGTTGAAGCTTTAAAAGTTTCACAATATGTATTCGACCATTACAAAAAAGAAAAGAAAGAATTAAATCTTAAAACTGTAAATTTAGTTGAAGAATATAGCAATTTAGATTCTAAGGTAAATGAATTGTTAAATGTACTTGATGCACAATTCTTCGCAAGAGATTTGGTGAATTTAAGATCAAATGATATTTATCCAGAAACATTGGCAAATAAAGCTAATGAAAGATTATCTGAATTAGGTATTGAAGTAAAGATTTATGAAGAAGATGAAATAAGAGAAATGGGCCTAACAGCATTTTTAGAAGTTGCGAGAGGTTCAGCTAATAGACCTAGATTAATCGTTATGGAATATATGAATGGCGGCGATGAAAAACCATTAGTATTTGTAGGTAAAGGTGTTACTTATGATACAGGTGGTTACTCATTAAAACCAACCACAGGAATGCTAACAATGAATTGTGACATGGGCGGATCAGCTACAGTAATTGGAGCGATGGAAGCCATAGCTAAGAATAAAATAAAGACAAATGTTGTAGCTATTGTTGCAGCTTGTGAAAATAGTATATCTGGAAATGCATACAAACCAGGAGATATAATAAAAGCTCGTAATGGAATGAGTATAGATATAGCTAATACCGATGCAGAAGGTAGATTGACCTTAGCTGATGCTGTAAACTACGGTGTTGACACATACAAACCAAGTATGATTATCGACTTAGCAACATTAACAGGTGCAGTACTAATCGCTCTTGGTGAAACATATACAGGTGTTGTTACTAATAATCAAGAAGCATTTAATTTAGTTCAAAAAGCTGCTAATGAGGCAAATGAAAAGATTTGGCAATTACCAAATGACGACTTTATTAGAACATATAATAAATCTGATGATGCTGATATCAAAAACTCTGGCGGAAGATATGCAGGTTCTGTAACAGCTGGACAATTTATAGAAGCATTTGTTGAAGATTATCCATGGGTACATTTAGATATAGCTGGAACAGCTTACCTATCAGCACCGCAAGGATTGAATCAAAAAGGCGCTACAGGGGTTCATGTTAAAACTCTTTACAATTTAGCAAAAAATAATCAATAAAATTAATAATCCTAGCTAGTAGAATTTCTACCAGCTAGGATTTCTTATTAAATATTAAGAGTATAATCTAATGCCGCTCTAATCATATCATTACTAATGCTATGACTATCTTCCGCAAAAAATTTATATTCAATATTTGAAGTATCTATATCTTGATTATTTAATTCTTCTAAAAATCTAACCATATTATTTGGATTTACCACATCATCTTTTTCCCCAATCATCGCAAATATTGTTTTTCTATTATACAAATTGCAATTTGCAATTGGATTTAAGCTTAATAATCTATCTGATTTAACTTTATCTTCTCCAGTCAAACCATTTAATGCTTCAAGAGTATAAAAATCTTTAACTATATCAATTACGTCTCCTGCTCCATTATAGATAATTCCAGCTTTAAAATCTCTCAATCCAACAAGTATATTGGTAATAAATCCACCCATAGAATGACCTGATACAATTAATTTATCCGGATTAATCATTTTATTATCTTTTAGATGATTAACAATAGGATCAAATTCATCGATTGTGCTTAATACTGAATCTATAAATATCATATGTTCTTCTTCATTAGTATCTTTCTTTCTAACCCCATGATTTGCAATCTCCGGAAGTATAAATTGTATTCCTTGTTTAGCGTATAATTTACCTAGTGTATAATACTTTGTAACATCACTAGTCCAACCGTGATAATGAATGACAGTCTTTGTCTCTTCGTTATAATCTGTCGGTTTATAAACTTTAACAGGAATATTTTGTATCTCAATTTCGAAACTCTCAAAATTTCTTCTTTTCATCACGCCCCCTTTTAGTATAACTATATCAGTTATATAAAATTTTAACAAATTAAATTCTGGTGTGGTATAATCAAATTAGAGTTTATTAGCTGGAGGTTATGATGAATAATAAGATAAATAAGCTAGCACAGACCGGCTTACTTGCCGCTCTTTGTTTCGTTACATTTACTTTTTTACAAGTGAAAATCCCTCTTCCAAGTGGAAACGGTTTCACATCGATACATTTTGGTAATGTGTTTTTAGTATTGGCCGCACTTTTAATTGGAGGATTCTATGGTGGATTAGCAGGAGCTATTGGTATGACAATTGCTGATATAGTTGATCCTGTATATATAATTGTTGCACCTAAAACATTTGTATTAAAGTTTTGTATCGGATTAATAGTAGGATTAATTGCACATAAAATCAAGAGAATCAATGATTCTCAAGATAAAAAATATATTGCAAAATGGGCTGTAATAGCTTCAATTTGTGGTATGGGTTTTAATGTTATCGCAGATCCATTTGTAGGTTATTTATATCAAAGATTTTTACTTAATCAGCCTGTAGAAATCGCTACAGCAATCGCAAAATTATCAGGTGGAGTTACAGCATTTAATGCTGTACTTACAGTAATCATTGCCAATACCCTATACTTAGTAATTAGACCTACCCTTGAAAAATCAGGACTATTAGTTAAAAGTTAATTATAAGATATTTAAAATATAAAAGACTCATATTGCTTAAAGTCTACAACACTTTAAGTGTATGAGTCCATTTTTATTCATTCAATCTTTTTTCCAAACCTCTAAAGAAATTTCCAAGCTCATCATGAATTAAATAATCTGCTATTCCATCATTACCACCTTGTTCTTTATTAATTAATATACATTTATTACCTCTATAAAAATTAATAAAACTCGCTGCAGGATATACAACCAATGATGTTCCTCCAATAATTAATACATCTGCCTTCGCAATTGCATTTATTGCTTGATTCACTATATCTTGATTTAATCCTTCTCCATATAGAGTAACATCAGGTCTAATATATCCGCCACATTCACAGTAATTAGCTCCTTTGGTGGAAGTGATTTCTTCTGCATCATATTCTTTTCCACAATTCATACAGTAGTAATCTCTTAAATTCCCATGAATTTCTAGTACATTTTTGCTTCCCGCCATTTGATGAAGACTGTCTATATTCTGTGTAATAATAGCTTTAAGCTTACCCATCTTCTCTAGTCTCGCAAGGACATTATGAGTAATATTGGGCTTCGCATCATCATAGATTAGATTTTCTTTATAATAATTACTAAACTCTTCTGGGCTTTCAATTAAAAACTCATGACTTAACATATATTCGGGACTATATCCCGTATCATTTTTCCTATTATATAAACCAGTAGCTGATCTAAAATCTGGAATTCCACTTTCTGTAGATACACCTGCTCCACCAAAAAATACAATATTATTAGAGCTTAAAATAATATCATATATCTCATCATAATTTTTTCTAACCACCATTGAAACTCCCTTCTTTAAACCAATCAGTCCTTTTTAAACTTATTCTTTAGATAATATAAGCAGTCATTATGGTATTTCCCATCTTCAGTCTTTGCCACTCTATAAAGAACGCCTTCTTTCTCAAATCCTAAACTTTTTAATAAACGATTACTTCTTTCATTATCTTCAAAAGCTCTGCAAGTTATACCATCATATTTTTCAGATATGAATAAATTGGCAATTATTAATTCTAGAGCTTCTTTCATATATCCCTTACCTGCAAAATCTTCAGACAACCAATATGAAAGTTCACAGGTATTCATAGCAATTCGTAAAGTATCTTTTGATTTATGAATCATACCAACAAATAGTCCAGTCTCTACATCCTCAATAGCCCAACTATTTGTATTTAGCATTTCTCCAAGAATTAATTTCTGTATCTCCAATTTATTAAGCTTTGTAATCAGATTATATTTCATTACAAATTTAGAATTATAGACCTCGTAAAATCTGTCTAAATCGGTAAGTTTAAGATTTCTTAATATTAATTTGCTAGATCTTATTTCGAGCATAATATTTCCTTTTTCTATACCTTACTTATATCGATACTAATCTTCAATCATATAAATTATAGCTTTTTAACAACTGAGGTCTTTAGATATAAATTACCAAATCCATCTACTCTACCTTGAATATCGTGACCGTCAACTTCTTTTTCAAGGAATTGAATATTTTTAGCTCTTGTACCTCTTTTTATCGTGTCTCCACCAAGTTTTAAGTCTAAAACTATAGTTACATCGTCACCTTCATTTAATTCATTTCCCACGCTATCAAACTTTTTGCTAGCTTCTAATTCTTTTTCAAGATCTGCTTCAGTCCAAATATGAAAACACTCTGGACAATGATATGCTGTACCATCGCTATATCCGTATTCACTTCCACAATTAGGGCATTTTATCATACTAACCTCCATTAATATTAAAAAATTATTCCAATAAAACTGTTCAAAACTTCTCTTAAAATAGCTATTATTCGTCTATATCTTGTATTAATTATAGCATATCAAAATTTTAACTCTATTTCTAGTTACTTTTCCTGTAAAAAATTTAGTATAATATAAATGATAAAATTTTCACCAAGATTGTTTGTAAAGAATTTTTATAATATTAAATCTAAGATAAGGAGTAAAATGGAAAATAAAAAGAAATTAGCATCTCGTTTAGCACCTATTGGAGGACTACTTGTCGGTGGTGGTTGGATACCACAAATTATCGTAACTTGGAAAACTAGGAATATCGAAGGAATAAGTTTCCTATTCTTACTCTCAGTTTGTATCGGAGTTAGCTTTTTTGTATTCAACGCCTGGGTATCTTCAAAAGAAACTGGGGATAAAAGTATGTTCTACGGACAATTAATAAACTTCATCCCAGGATTTATTATGTTGGTGAGTTATTTGATATTGTATTTTTCATAGAATAAAGTTTATATAAAGTAATCCCCTAGTTTTTGAGACTAGGGGATTGGTTAAACCTCTATAAAATCAACATTTATTTTAATAATCACGATAATCTATTTTAAAACTATCAAGTCTTCAAATCATAATTATCAAACTCTATCTTTTAATTAAAAAATTAAGCTTATTCATCTTTGATATGAATTTCTTTCCTTGGTTAATATATTATTTAACTTTAGCCCATAAATCAATCAAATCAGCATTTTCACTTGTTGGTGATTTATCATCTACTAATTTATCTACTTTTATCAAAAGAGGTAAATCAAAGCTAGTTCCAGTAACTACGCATTGTCCAGGAGCTAATGTCGGGATTTGTGTTCTTGAGGTTTCATCTAAAGAACTAACTGTATTTTCTAACATTCTTAAATCATATTCATTTACCAATCTATGGATAAAATAATTATGTAATTGAGAAATTATTGTAGGTGATATATCGTATGGTCTTTGACTTGATATCGTCATATAAAACCCGAATTTTCGTCCTTCTTTAATTATTTCTTCAAATAATTCTAGCCTATAATCTTTCCAACCTTCAGATTCACGAGAAGATTGTGAAGATAAAATGTTATGTGCTTCATCTATTATTAAATGAGTCGTTTTCTCTATTTTATAATATTTATTTTCACCATTCTTATGTTCTTCATATAGTTGCTTTGCAATTAGCAGTGGAATCATTTTTTTTGCTTCTAAATTACAATTTCTTAGATTTATTACAGTTATATATTCATCATCTTTCTTTTCTTCATTTTTAATTTCAATTATTTTTTCTAAAAAAACCGATTGCGAATCAATTCTCGATAGTAAAGGATTTATGAAATCAAAATTTATTTGATTCTTAGATAATAAAAATATTAATCTAGTATATGTTGCAATTTTAAGTTTTTCTGTGCATGACAAATTATCTATTTTTCTTATGTTATCTTGATTATTAAGAAATTCTTCTAATGTTTCCCTATTATTGTTAACTTCTTTTTGTACATTGTCATTATTAATATATATATTTTGTTCTGAAGAATAATATGTATTTTGTCCAGAATGCCAGGAAAAATTTAGCCATTCAATTTCTGTAATTTCTCCCATACTTTTTTTCTCTCTACCATTTTTAAGTACTATTTCTAAAGATTTGTTTAATAAATTTAGCATTTCTTTATTGTTGTTAGCTTTGAACGTATTTACAAACGCATCTCCTAATCCTCTTATGATACTATCTGTACATATATCGTGTGTTTCTTCGTCAATATAATATTTTATTGCATTTTTAAGAAATGGCTTTTGAGTTTTTTCCGTCGCTGAATATAGGATTGATAAAGTTTCAATATTCCAAAAAAATTTAGGATTTAAAACTATTTTTTTTTCACTATTTGTTTTTGTAGTTAAGTCAAAAGTTATTTTATCTTCAGTTAATATTCCATCTTTAGCATACTCTCCATTAAAATCTAATATTACAAAATTACTTTTT
>CAMXYZ010000002.1 GCA_947253305.1 uncultured Helcococcus sp. | reverse complement strand
CATATATAGGAATTTATTATCTGTTTATAAGCTTCCTCTCTGGCTATTAAAAGTTGTTCAGAGCCTATTATTTTTAGTGCCAAAAACAGATTTTCTATCTCATTTGTACCTAATTCAATATTACCTGACTTAATATTATATAATCCTTTAGCAAATTGAATTTCAAATTTTTCATATAATAATCTATCTGGTATTGTCATATCTGACAACTGATCTAAATATTTTTTCGAACTATCCAGATCATCTAAGTATATACATGTATAGGCCGCATTTATTAGTAATGTTATTTTTGCTATATAATTTTCATCAATACTCCCAAAAAGCCTTGTCTTTTTTGTGATTTCATCAACCAATAATTTAAGAGTATTCACAGGCAGAACTGACATTGAATTTCCCAATAACATAAGTTCATATTTTCCCCAGTATTCAACACCAAACAAATAATCCGCAAGGATTTTAGAGCTTTCTTCATCTATCTTTTCATTATTTATAGAACAAATAAATGCCTCTATCATAATTGAATTATACAGATGCATGGATGTTTCTGTCTTTTCATATTTTTCTAGTTCATCACTTTTATATTTTCTAAGGGCCAGAATATTATTATTATAATATGCCTGGCTAGTCTTAGAAATCAGTAGGTCTAATTTACTTGGAGTTTCTTCAGTTGATAATTTATAAAACTCTTCTATCGATACATTTAAATTTTCTAACAACATCAATAATCTAGAAATAGTTATTTCCGATTCTCCTCTTTCAAATTTGGAAAGAAACGAAACTGATAAATAGTCTCCTGAAACATCCCTAAGAGACATTTTCTTTCCTATCCTAATTTTCTTAAATGTTGCTCCAAGTGGTTTTGACATAATCTCCTCCTTATTTATTATTAGTAATAAATTTCTATAATTATATCAAAATATAGTTTTTCATTCAAATTATATCCACCAATTTAGCTGGTGGTTTTCTTTATCTCTATGAGAAGATTTTCCTAATATTCACGTTTATGTACATTGAATATCTATCTAATGAGTTAAACTCTCAACTGATACTAAAAGTAGCTTCTTTTTTTCTTTCCCGTAGATAGTACATATACTCTTTCATACTTATTTGATCAGCATAATAATCTTCTTTTAGCTGATTCTGTATATATTCTTTTATTTTCTTTTCATTACGTCCTACTGTATCCACATAATATCCTCGACACCAGAAATTTCTATTTCCATATTTATATTTTAAGTTTGCATGCCTATCAAATATTATTAATGAACTTTTTCCTTTCAGGTATCCCATTATTTGTGATACACTGTATTTCGGTGGTATCTCAATAAGCATGTGTACATGATCAGGACATAATTCAGCTTCTATTATTTTTATCCCTTTTCGTGAGCATAGTTCTCTAAGTATACTTCCTATATCTTTTCTTAATTTACCATATATTATTTGTCTTCTATATTTTGGTGCAAATACTATATGGTACTTACATCTCCATTTAGTATGTGATAAACTATTCTTATCCAGAACATCCTCCTTTTTGAATTGTGCATGTGATTATCACAATTATACATCAAGGAGGATTTTTTGGTGCTTGAAGCTAAAGCTCTATGTCCTCCACCTGCATAGCAGGTGGTTTATTGTTTCGTTCACTTACGTTCACTCAACTCACTAAAGTTAACAAAAAATACCAGAATAAGCCTTAATGCTTACTCTGGTATTAGGTCCAATTTTATGGGGTCACCTTAATTATAAATAATAATCATATCGTCTTCTATAATGATAGTTATTTAACTACCTTAATTGGACAAAATAGCGTTATTATAATTGCTGATAAATCCCTTTCATTCCCTGGTAATTTATTTAACTTTTGTAATTGATTCACATTCTCCTCCTTTCATTATATTATTTGTTCATATTAATTAATTATTACTTTTTATTGAACAAAAAAGTAATAATCCACTTGCTTAATTCTGCTTCTGCTTAAGGAAAATTATTTAACCTTTGTAATTGATTCATATTGTCCCTCCTTTATTATGTTCCTTATTAATATTAATTAATTAGTTCTTTTAATTGGACAATAAAAGGTAATAATCCACTTGCTTAATTCTGCTTCTGCTTGTGGTAAATTGTTTAACCTTTGTAATTGATTCATATTCTCCTCCTTATTTAAACAATACTATGATTTTATTTTTATCTTTGGTTACTATCTCAAATTTTGGATATATTTTAACTTCAATGATCTTCTTTTTTTTGTTTTTCATATATTCTCCTTTCAGTATTTACAATATTTAATCGTTATCAATACCTCCTTGTAAGCTATTTGCTTATCTTTGTTTTCTGTAACTATATAATACAATAATTATTGATTAAGAAAAAAATATTGTCATATATAGGAATATAATAAATACAATTTTTCTATATAAATCTATTTAATCTCGTATTTTATCAAGTTTTTATTCTTTTATCAAAAATTAATGCTTTTTACTATAATCTCTATTATTTGATAATTTAAAAATTTTTAATTTTTTTAATATGATAAGTTATAAAATTAAATGCGACACTAGAATAAAATAGAAAACCCATACTAACTTCGTGTAAAATGTTAATAACGACAAAACACACACGGAGATTAATATGAGTTATAAACATCTTACTATAAATGAAAGAAATAAGATAGAGGTACTAAGTAAAGAAGGCTATTCTTCTAGAAGAATAGCAAAAATTTTAGGTTTTCATCATTCCACAATATCTAGAGAATTAAAAAGGTGTGCTAATAAATACGAAGCTATCTATGCTCAAAAAGATAAAATTAAAAAATCAAAATCTAAAGGGAGAAAACCTAAATCCGAAGATAAGCTTACCAAAACAATATCTGAAAAACTTAATAAGAAATGGTCTCCTGAGCAAATAGCAAACACTGTAGTTAAAGGTATTGTCAGCTTTAAGACAATATATAATTGGATTTACTCAGGAATTATAGATTTTGATATTTCAAAATTAAGAAGAAAAGGAAAATCAAGAAAAACCAAAGAAACAAGAAGTAGGTTTAACATTGGTAAATCAATAGCTAAAAGACCGAAAGAAGTCAAAAAAAGGGATATTTTTGGTCATTGGGAATTAGATACAATTGTGTCATCTAGAGGTAAAAGTAAAGGTTGCCTGGCAACATTTGTAGAAAGAAAAACTAGATTCTACATAGCCTTACCTATGCTAGATCGAAGTAAAAGTTCGATGTTAGGAGCAATTGATAAGCTAATAAAATCTTTACCATTAGAAGCTTTAAAGACTTTCACATCTGATAGAGGAAAGGAATTCGCTTGTTATGAAGAGGGTGAAAAAAGGGGAATAAATTTTTACTTTGCTGATGCATATTCAGCATGGCAAAGAGGTAGTAATGAAAATTCTAATGGTTTATTGAGAGAATATTATCCCAAGAAGACAGACTTATCTAAAATATCTGTTAATGAGCTAATTAAAAACTTAATGGAGCTTAATACCAGACCTAGAAAATGTCTAGAATATCAAACTCCATTTGATTTATTTATGCACGAACTTAGTTTGATCTAAGTGTCGCAATATTATTTGCAATTCATCATTCATATAAACTCCTCGTATAATGTAGTTGTAGTAATAAATACTACATTTTATTCTCAATCGCACTTTCTTATGGGATAATAATTGTATAGATAGAGGTCGTAGTTAACCTCCTTGAAGCTAGTCTTCCTAATTAAGGGTTACGCCTTATTTTATATCTTCAAAAAGATAATAGCATTTATCTATATCATTATATGTTAGTGCTAATATATCTCCATCTACTCTTTCTATTATTCCAATATATTCTAGATTTCCTATATCTAATTTAGATTTTTCTAATATTTCATCTATAAAATCTGAAAATACTTTTTCTTTTTTTATATCTTTTTTAATTTCCTTTTCTAAATTTTCTACTTTGGTATCTAATTTAATTATTCTATACCCATCTCCAGTAAATCCTAAATCTGAATATATTTCTTCTACAGTCCATTTCTTAGGTAATTCTATTTCCCATCTGTCCTGAAAATTATTTTTATCACTATATTTAATATTACCTGCAATATATAATAGCAATGATATAAATAAAATTACTATAATTATTGAAATACTTTTCTTCTTCATATTCTTACCCTTTGCATATCAATACTCTAAAAAAATATATAATATTTTCAAGATAATTATATACTAAATACTAACTTTTATCATATACTTCTAATAACTTCATATAGAGTTGTCAAACATATGTGACAAGAAAGCAATCTAATAATATTTTTCAAAGGGCTTAATAGCATTAACAAATAATTCATATTTCTGTCAAGGGGAAAAGTGAATCGACCCTTGACTGGGATATGCATTGTGGTTCTGGAAATAATTTTGTGTATCAACCTATTTCCTGATTAAAGGGTATGGGTTGATACATTTTTTTGTATCAATAGATATTCATTTGTTTCTGGTCTTTTTCTTGTCATAAAAATTCCTCCTAATTAGTTTTTCTTTATCCTAATCAGGAGGTTTCTATATACAAAATTTTACACAGTCTCTATTCCTTCACACTATAGTGGTCTACATTAACATCTAAATTGTAAATAACATCTTTTCTTTCCACTATTATTTTTGCTCTCTTGCTTAAATCTTCATCTTCTCTTATCATTTCTAAAAATTTATTTGATGGATTAATGGCAATTGCATTATACATGGTTTTCAACATTGAAAAATCGCCATTTGTATCGCCGTAAGCATAAGATTTGTCAACATCTATATCGTATTTTTCAATTAGCTCATTAATTGCTTTTGTTTTAGAATCACTGTCCCACATTTGAACAATTTGTCCTGAAAAATATCCATTTTCATCAAATAGATACTCTGTACCTTTACAATCATCTATCCCATATACTTCACCCATCATTCTAACAAGATAGGTAGGTGAGCCTGATACGAAGAACACTTTGTGTCCTTGTTCTTTATGATATCTAATTCTGTCCCTAGTATATCTATAAACTAGTTCTCCACCCTCTTTAATTACTTGCTTAGCAGTTTCAAGAATTAAGCATTCGTGTAGGCCTGCGAGCTTGTCTTTGTAAACAACTCCAACCTCACTAATATAATCATCGTAGCTTCCATATCTTCTTTCAAAGGCTTCATATTTTGATTTTATATTATTAATAAAGGACTCTTCGTCTATTATTCCATATTTAATTAATTTATTAAAATGCTTTAACATTATTGATTCTCTTGCTAGAGTACCATCTATGTCAAAAAACGCCCCTATCATATCGCCTCCTTAATATCTTATTTATCTTCAGATTTAGTATTTCTTATTTTTCTTAAATCGACAATTTGAGTTTCATCTTCTATTTGATTTAATTCTTTATCTGTAAATACTACTTGTTTAGTCTCATCATCTCGATGTATTTTAGTATCTCTTTCATCTGACATATCAATCACCTTAGTAGAATCATCTGACATATCAATCACTTTTGTAGAGTCATCTTTCATATCGATTACTCTCGTAGAATCATTTACTGTATGATTAATTTCCGGATTTCTTACTGTATCTTCTTTTTTTTCGAGTTTTTGTTTTTTTTTATCTCTTTTAAATATTTTTGCAAGTGAATCTATGATTCCTAATATCAATGCAAATAGGAACCCTACTATACCAAAAGTAAGAACTTTAGTTGCGTTTATTATCATATTCAAACCTGCAGTTTCAAGCATATTTTTATAGCCACTAAACATCATAACAGATCCTATTATTACAATAATAAATGTAACTGTATATTTAACCCACTTAGGTTTTACCAAAACATATAATACTATTACTAAAATTATTGCACCTAACGCAATTATTGGCATTATCGAATTTTCACTACTATATTTTGAGATAAGTTCTAATAATGATTTCATTTTTTCTCCTTAGTTATTAACTATTTATCAGAATTTGTAATTTTTAATCCACTCTAATTCTTCTTCACTTAATTTATATTCATCTTGATTTGTTAATATTTCAGCTTTTCCTTCTCTTACCACTAGAGTATGTTCAAATTGGCATGACTTTTCACCATCTATCGTTCTAGCTACCCATCCATTTGGCTCAAGTTTCATTTGCCATTTTCCTATATTTATCATAGGCTCAATTGTAAGAGTCATATTTGACATCAATCTTCTTCCTCTTCCTTCTGTCCCATAATGTGGTACTTGAGGATCTTCATGCATGTCTTTTCCTATACCATGTCCTACAAAATCTCTTACTACAGAAAAACCCCTTCCTTCAGCATGAGATTGAATAGCATGTCCGATATCTCCCAACCTTTTTCCATCGATAGCTTGTTCTATCCCTAGATTCAAACACTCTAATGTAGTGTCCATCAATTTTTGGTCTATTTCGGATAATTCTCCTATTGCATATGACCAGCAAGAATCTGATAAATAGCCATTATAATTAACAACATTATCAATTGATAATATATCTCCTTCTTTAAGTATATCATCTTTTCTTGGAAAACCGTGACAAATCACATCATTTAATGATGTACATAAGGCATAAGGATAATCCATATATCCCTTTTGTGCTGGTATAACATTAATGAAATGCATAAAAGCTTCAGCAAAATCATTAATTTGCATTGTTGAAAGTCCTGGCCTTAAGATTTCTTTAATTGCTAAATGAGTTTTGCATAGCTTTTCTCCAGCTTTTCTCATACCATTTATTTCTTCTTCACTCTTTAATATTATCATAATTCACCCCAATAATTTCTTTAAATATTTTCTCGTCTTTAATCTTATCAAAATCTGGATCCGTTTTGGCATAATCAGCTAAATTAGGATTTAATTTAATAGATTTTTTTAAATCTTTTAAGGAAAGATTTTTAAATCCCATCTTCATATATGAACAAGACCTATTATAATACAAGATATCATCTATATCAGTAGATTCCTTAATTCCCTGATTTAATATATCTATAGAATCTTTATACATCTCTCTTTCTATAAACAGTGCGGACATATTCAGATAATTATATCCATATTCAGGATTTAATGCTATTGATTGTCTATATTCTTTTAAAGCATTTTCAAACCTTCCGAGTCTGCCATAAACCGTTCCTTTATTAAAATATGGTCTAAAATAATAAGGTTCAATTTCTATGGACTTATTTAACGCTTCTAGGGACTCTTCAAATTTATCCATATTTTCATATATGGCACCCATATTGTTATAGGCCATATAATCGTCTTTAGCTATTTTTACTGTTTTTTTATAATATTCTATCGCTTTGTCAAATCTCTTTTCATTATCATATAGATTAGCTAAAAAAAATAACGCCCTATCATAATTAGGATTCATCTCTATACTTTTTTTATAATAGTATTCAGCAACATCGATATTTCCTAATTTTTCGTTAGCCATAGCCATACCATATAAAGACCCTGGTTGATTATAGTCTAATTCAAATATTTGTTTAAATTTATTTAAAGATTCTTCATATTTTTCAAGTTCATCGTTAATTAATGCTTGAAAATATAATATATCAATTATATTTTCTTCTGGAGAACATTCATAAGCTTTTTCGAAATATTTATACGAACTTTCTAAATCTCCAACTGAAAATAATTCTTCTGCTCTTTTTCTATAATTTAAATACTTTATATTCATACCAACCTCTTATAATATAGCTAATTATATCAAAAAAGCTTAATAATATAAAATTAGCGATTAATTATTATGTTATAATTGATAAATAGAAATGAGGTAAACATGAAAAAAATTAAAAATATCATATCTTTTATGATAATACTTTCTGTTTTAGGAGTAATTATAGGAAGTTTCTACGATTTGCAAATAAACAAAACATTATTTTACAGAGAAAATATATTTCCGATATTCTTTAAGATATTTGGAGAAGTTCCAATGATTATATTAATGATGATATCTTCACTTAATATTTGGAAGAATAAGGATAAGATAAATAAATCTTTCTTAATATTATCAATTGTATTATTCTTCGCATTTCCTATCGTTTCATCAGTTGGAATACAGTCATATTTTGATTTTCATAATATATTTATAAGTATATTAATATTTTCAATATATGTAATTATTACATTTTTAATAAATAATAAAATAAAAAATAAAGATACAACACTTGTAATCAAATATTGCATCTTTATTATAATTTCTTTATTTAGCGTATTTTTAATTTTTACTTTAATGAAAAATATCTGGGGTAGAATGAGATTCTATCCAATGTATCTTGAAAATAATTATGAATCTTTCACTAATTGGTGGATTATAAATGGAAAACCAGCATCAGAGAATTTCCGTTCATTTCCATCTGGACATACATCTGCTGCAGCTTCAACTTTTGTTTTAATCTTTATCCCCCATGTATTTAAAATTAAAAATGAGGGATTGATTAGATTTTTTACTATTTTTCCAGTAATTTGGACTATATTAGTTGGCATATCAAGAATACTTGATGGCGCTCATTTTTTAACAGATATTTCAATGGCAACACTAATTTCAATATCAATGATATACTATCTTTTCAAAGCTTTTGAAAAAAATATTGACAATAAAAATGGTATTCTATATAAGAACTAAATTAAATTAAAATGCTTCATAGCATTATATATTCCATCATCGTGAATATCATCTGTAACATAGTCGGCATGTTCCTTAACTTCTTTAGGAGCATTTCCGACTGCAATTCCTGTATTAACATGAGTTAGCATATCTAAATCATTTAGACTATCTCCAAATGCAAAAGTATTTTCAATACTGTCTCCAAAATATTTCATTATTTTTTCAATCCCAGTAAATTTATTAGTTCCTTTTGCAATCAATTCTGAATACTCTTTATATCTTAATAAATAAAAATCCTCATCTATAGACTTTACTAGTTCATCATAATTTTCGTCATTTACACCATAAAGTGTCATCTTACTAATTTCTTTTCTTTCATTAAAGTAATCAGCTACAGATTTTTTTCTTTCGATTCTATAATGGTATGCTGCATGCTCATAATTAGTTTTGTTTTTAATGTCTAACATCTTTTGAATTCTTTTATCATTTATATAAAGTGCGTCATCGTGTGAATATACTTCATCAACACCTTCAAGTACATATGGTATATCTAAATCTTTAAGCTTATTTATAATATTATCAATTAAATGTTCTGGCAGTACTTTATTATATATAACCTCATCACCTACTCTTACATATCCGCCGGCTGCTGCAATAACTCCATCAAAATTAAATTGATAAATTATTTTAGGAATTTCTGCATAAGATCTTCCTGTGCATATAAAAATTTTATGTCCATTTTCTTTAGCTAATTTTAAAGCTTCAATCGTCTTTGCTGATACTCCTTCAGTATGACTAAGTAATGTTCCGTCAATATCAAAAAATAGATACTTCATCATTCCTCCAATTTCTTATAATAAATTTATAATATCGTTAAAAAATTCTTTCAATCCATTAAAAATCTTCTTCAACCACCCTACTCTTGCATTATAACCCTTATTAATTAAATTAATAGTTTCAAGTTCTTCGCCATTGTATCTTAATACAGCTTTACCTAAAACCTCTCCATCTTTGTATGGAGCTGATTTAGATTCGTCAATTACATATTCTATCTCAACTATAGCTTTCATTGGTAATAGTTTTGAAAATTGTTTTTCCGGATATAATGGTATAATTCTCTTGCTTGCATATTCATCAATTTTTTCTGTAACAGGAACATTTGTATCAAATTCTGTTTTATATGAGTATCTAGCTTCTATATAATCCATTATCTCTCTAGTAGTAGTTGATCTTTGCTCTTTTGTCTTTGCTCCCATAACTACTGTTATAACTTTATATTTCTGAGTAGGACTGCCTAAACTCATATCAAATAATCCTGTAAAACAGTATCCAGCCTCTTCTGTATACCCAGTTTTAAGTCCTGTCATTGTAATCATATCTCTATTTGGAATAGTTGAATTAAATCCTTTATATTCCTCAATTTTTCCGTACTTTTCTGTTTCCGGATATTTTTCAATTATTTTACTAGATAAAATAAACAGATCTTTTGCTGTCATTGTATTATATTTATTAGTTATTTTATCTCCATTTTTTATATCTTCAGTTAGTCCTGATGAATTTACAAAATTAGAATTTTCAAGCCCAATTTCTTTTGCCTTTTCATTCATTCTTTTCACAAATTCTGCACTAGTTTTTGATAAATGTATAGCTAATGCCTCAGCTGCATCATTAGCTGATAATATCATTAAACCGTCTAAAAGTTCTTCTACAGTAACTATATCACCTTCGTAAAGATTCATCCTTGAATAATCTGGTCTGTTTAAATCTTGTGCTTCCTTTGTTACTTTGACTTTATCGTCAATTGAAATGGTTCCTTTTTCGATTTCATCTTTTATAACTAAATATGTCATTAATTTTGACATAGATGCTACTGGTAAAATCTCATTCTCATTTTTGTTAATAAAAACTTCTCCCGTCTCAACATCGGCCGCATACATTACTTTCACTTCATTTGCATATGTAATATATTGGATGTACTCTGCATCAACCACGGGTAGAAAACTAAATAATATTAAAAAACTCAATATTAAAGATTTTAATTTTTTGTTCATAAATGCTCCTCATCAAAAATATTATAACTTTGCAACTATTATACCACACAAACAAAAAATCCTTAATATACTATAAATTGACTTTATATTTTTAAAGGCTTATAATTAAAACAAATACAGAAGGAGGGAGAAATGATAAAAGAATTTAAAGAATTTATCGCTAAAGGTAATGTTCTTGACCTAGCAATCGGTGTTGTAATAGGTGCAGCATTCAGCGCTATTGTATCATCATTAGTAGATGATATAATCATGCCAATTGTTGGTGCAATAACAGCCGGAGTAGATTTTGCAACATTAACAGTTAATTTAATGGGCGTAGAATTAGGTATTGGTTTATTTATTAATGCAGTTATAAAATTCTTAATAATCGCTTTCGTTTTATTCTTAATTGTTAAAAGCTTTAACAAATTTAAGAAGAAAGAAGAAGCAGAACCAGAAGTTACCAAGACTTGTCCAGCATGTAAAGAATCTATTCACATTGATGCGACAAGATGTCCACATTGTACAACAGAATTATAGTTTAATTCATTATAAAGCCCTGAATCATTAGAATTCAGGGCTTTATATTTTTTATAAATTTAAATTATTATACGATATTTATTCAATACCAACAGATTCTTTGGCAAGTCTATCGACTATATCATTATATTTATCATTAGAGTGAGCTTTAACTTTTATAAATACTATCTCGATATCATCTTTTATAGAATCTATAAACTTTTTATATCTTTTAGTTAGTAGGATATTGGTCTTCCAATCTCCTTCAGCCCAAGCTTGAATTCCCATATAGTCGTAATGTAAATATATTTTAGATTTGTTCATTTTTATAGCTTCTTTAATAGCTGTAACAGATGCATAAATTTCTCCAGCTACATTTCGTTGTTCTTTAACAGCTTCATTATAAAAAGACTCTTTAAGTTCTATTTCTCCATTTTTGTCTATTAAAATACAACCATATCCAAATCTTTCAGTTTCTTCATTATAGGAACCATCGACATATGCTATTATTTCATTTTCTTTTAGATTATTTAAATGAACCTGATCTATATCCTCATTTAACACAAATGCTTTCGCTTCATCATAAGTTTTAAAACTTTTGTATACAGCTCCTGGATATCCATCGACTTGTCTTTTACACTCTTCCCAAGTTTCAAATACCCCGATAGCTCTTCCTTCTCTAACAGCATAAAACTTTTTTTTAGTCTTCATAGCTTGTAAGTCTTGGATCTCTATTGCTATGGGCAATTCTTGATGCAGCTGCAGCAGCTAAAGCAGCGACAATATCATCTAAAAATGTATTTACGGTCCCATCTTTTGCTTCATCTAACTTTTTAATTATTCCTATTTTTTCTTTATCTAGATAACCAAAATTAGTCAATCCTATTGATCCATATAAATTAGTAATTGAAAGTGGTAATATCTCAGCAATACCATATAGGCCTTCGTCAGATTTTATAATGCTTAATATAGGTTCTCTAATTAAATCTTGCTCTGCCAATCTGTCTAGCTCAATTCCTGTTAATACAGCATTAACAACTTCTCTTTTTTCTAAAACTTTCATAACAGAATACCTACAAAATTCAATTGATAAACCTTCTATATATGATTCTTGTAATTTCTTAACTATTTCTGCTATATCATCAATAGTTACACCTCTGTCTTCCAATTCTTTAATTGACGCTTTAGTCAATTCCTCCATTGGTAATCTATATTTTGATTTTAAATTGTTTCTCTTTTTTTCCATCATACTCTCCTCTTTTAATAACCAGGTTTTTCTAATAATTTGAACATTCTCTTTTTATACTCTTCAACACCTGGTTGATTAAATGGATTAACTCCTAATACATATCCTGATACTCCAATTGCATATTCAAAGAAATATATTAATTTTCCAAGATTATATTCATCTAATTTGTCGATTTCCAATATTATATTTGGTACATCACCAGATACATGTGCTCCAACTGTAGCTTCAAGTGCTACTTTATTAACTTCATCAACTGTCTTTCCAGCTAAATAATTTAATCCATCTAAATTATTTTCTTCTTTTTCAATTGTAATATCATATTTAGGATTGTTAACTTTAATCACTGTTTCAAAAATATTTCTCTGACCTTCTTGAATAATTTGACCTAGTGAATGAAGATCTGTAGTGAATATTACAGATGCTGGAAATACTGCCTTATTATTTTTTCCTTCAGATTCCCCAAATAATTGCTTCCACCACTCGTTGAAGTAAGCTAGTTTTGGTTCATATCCAACTAATATCTCAATATCTTTACCATTTCTATAAAAATAATTTCTTGCAGCTACATATTTTAATACATCATTCTCTGCAAATTCTTTATTTAATGCAATTTCTCTATAATCACTTGCCCCTAACATTAATTTATCTATATCTACACCAGATACTGCTAAAGGTAATAAACCTACAGCTGTAAGAACTGAAAATCTTCCGCCAACATCGTCTGGAACTACAAAAGTTTCATATCCACTTTCATCTGCTAAGGTTTTTAAAGCACCTTTTTCTTTATCTGTAGTTGCAAATATTCTATCTTTAACTTCTTCTTCTGAGTATTTTTCTTCTAAAAGTTTCTTAAATATTCTAAACGCAATAGCAGGTTCTGTTGTTGTTCCTGATTTTGAAATTACATTGATTGAAAAATCTTTATCCTTTAAGTATTCTTTTAGTTCCATTATTTCAATAGCTGATAAATGATTTCCTGTGAATATAACTTCTGGTTTTGATTTTTCAAAAGAATTTACTAAAGCTTCTTGTACTGCTTTTGCTCCTAAATATGAACCACCAATTCCAATAGCAACTAAAACATCAGAATTGCTTCTCATTTTTTCTGCAGCTTTTTTTATTCTATCAAATTCTTCTTTATCATAATCCACAGGTAAATCAATCCATCCTAAGAAATCATTACCTTCCCCACTACGATTTTTCAACTTATCATTTGCTTTAACAACTTCTTCTTTTAATGATTCTACTGCATCATTAAATATTATATTATCAAGATTAACTCTCATTTTGTTCTCCTCCTATTTCTAAAAACACCATTGCTACATCGTCTTTTTTATCTTCTAAACTGAATAAATTAACTGTTTCAAGTAGTTTATTTACAAAATCCTTCTCATTTTTATTTCTCTTAATCCAATTTACCAATCTTTCTTCACCAAAGAATTCTCCATCCGAATTTGTAGTTTCCACTAGACCATCAGTATATATTAAAAGTTTATCTCCTTCAATAATATTTAATTCTTTTTCATTGAAAGGACCATCCGGAAACATATTAGATATGAATTTTCCATTGTTTTGAAGAAATGCTAAATGACTTTTATTAAATAATATAGGCATACAATTATGTCCCGCATTAGCATATATCATTTTCTCTTTACTAAAATCAATCAAAATGTAGAATATAGAAAAGTATTGACTTACATCTAAGCCTAATTGCGAAAACATCTCTTTAAGCATTCTTAATGAATCAGATGGTCCAAAATTAGGATTTTCTATTAATACACTTCTCATAGATTGCCTTATAAACATCGTCATAATCGAGGCAGATATTCCATGACCAACAACATCTGCTATATATACACCAATTTTATCTTTGTCAATTTCTACAACATCGAAAACATCTCCAGATAAATCCGCTGATGGCTCATATCCATATTGAAAACTAACATTTTTAAACTGCGTTTTTTTAGGTAATATACTCTTTTGTAGAGTTTTTGCTAGCTCTATTTCTTCTTGAATTTTAATACTAGTCTCAAATAATTGATCGGTTATTTTTCTTTCATTAGTAATATCTCTATATACTTCAATAAATCCAAGTATATCGGAGCGATTGTCATATACTGGTGAGATTTTTACAGAATATAATGTTCCCATAAAATCAACTTCACTAATTAAGCTGTTTTTTTCATTACTATTTATATATTCCTTATAAAACCCGGAAAATACCGTCTTATATTTATTATATGTCTCATTATTTGATATCAAAATTGTGATCATTTCTCTCATAGCTTTGTTCTCAAATAATATCTCACCTCGATCATCTCTAATTCTTACGAGATCCTCCATAGAGTCTAAAAACATAAAATTTGTAGATTCAACTAATCTTGTAAAATTTTCTGTCCTTATAGATTTCATTTATACCTCACAAAATATTAAGCGGCTCTGGTCCTTCAAATTGATAATAATCAACTTCTATTCTACCATTAAATAGCTTTCTTTTTTTATCTGCTTTGATATTAATTTTTCTTTCGAATTCTTTATCTGAGCTTATAAAATAATATGACCAAGTAGTTAATTCTCTCAATTTTAATCTTAACGCTTCATATATCTTCTCTAATTCTTCTTTTTCACCAATTCTCTCCCCATATGGTGGATTTGAAACAATTACACCAAAGTTGTTTTGAAGCCCAACCTTAGCAACATCCTTAACTACAAATTGAATATCTTCTTCTAATCCGGCATTAATAGCATTGTTTTTCGCTATTTGTATCGCTTTATAATCAATATCAAAACCTGTAATTTTTATATCTATATCTTTAATTTGATTAAAGGCATTAATTTTTTCTTTTTTATAAATATTTTTATCAAAAAATCTCCAGTTTATAAAATCAAATTCTCTAGATATTCCAGGTGCAACATTTTTAGCTATCATACAAGCTTCTATCGGAATTGTTCCTGAACCACAAAATAAATCTACAAAATCTCTTTTCCCATTCCAATTAGACAATTGTATTAAAGCGGCTGCCAATGTTTCCTTAATAGGAGCATCAACCTGTTCTAGTCTATATCCTCTCTTATGTAATCCGGAACCTGAAGTATCCAAAGTTACAGTAGCTAAATCTTTGTGTATAGATATTTTAATCTTATAATCTTCTTCTTTTTCTAAAAATTCAAATCTATTATATTTAGTTTGTAATCTGTCAATAATTGCTCTCTTAGTAATCGCCTGATTATCTGAAACTGATTTTAATTTGGATTCATAAGTATTGCCTGAAACTAAAAATTTACCATGCTCGGATAGATAATCTTCCCAATTAAATGATTTTACATTACTATAAATATCTTCGAAGGATAACGCCTCAAATTCGAGCAATTTAATATATACTCTTTCTGCAGATCTTAACCACAAATTAGCTTTGACAATATCTTCTTGATTTCCAATAAATTCAATTTTCCCATTAGAAACATTCAAGTCCTTAAATCCTAAATTTTCACATTCTTTTTTTACTACAGATTCTAAACCAAATACTGTCGTAATTAATATATTGTAAGTATTCTGCATAATTTCCTCCACACAATATTATATCAAATTAATTATATAAATAATATGAGTTTTAAATCATATTATCGATATGTTAAATATATTTAAAATATAACGAAAAAATATTTTTTGTATTCGTTTACATTTTTATTTTACTTTTTTATTTCTTACATCCTTGATATTATTATATTGTTCTAATATTACTATTTAATTTTTTATTTTCATTGGAGGAAAAATGGAAAAGTTTTTTAAGCTGAAAGAAAATAAAACTTCTATAAGCACTGAGGTCATGGCTGGTGTAACAACTTTTATGACTATGGCTTATATTCTAGTAGTTAATCCCGATATACTTTCTCAAGCTGGCATGAATCAACAGGGCGTATTCTTTGCGACTGCTTTTGCTGCAGCTGTATCAACCATCTTGATGGGTTTACTGGCAAATTATCCCTTCGCATTAGCTCCTGGTATGGGATTAAATGCATATTTTACATACTCAGTAGTAATGAAATTTGGCTTCACATGGCAACAAGCTCTATCCATCATTTTAATAGAAGGTATAATTTTTATACTATTATCCTTCTTCAAAGTTAGAGAAGTTATATTTACTTCTATTCCTAAAGATCTCAAATCCGCAATTTCTGTCGGAATTGGTTTATTCATCGCATTAATTGGACTTTCAAACTCCGGAATAATAGTGCAAGATCCTGCTACTATTATGACATTAGGAGATTTATCTAGTCATTCAGTATTACTCGCAATATTCGGAATTATTTTAACAGCTATATTCGTAAGTAGAAATGTTAAAGGTGCAATTCTAATAGGTATAATTATTACAACAATAGTTGGTATACCTTTAGGAGTAACTGTTATTCCTGAAGGATGGGTACCTTTCTCAATGCCAAGCGGTATAAATGAGGTTGCTTTCAAATTAGAATTCCCTAGCAATATGTTAAGTGCAAACTTCTTAATAGCAATTTTCACTTTCTTATTTATAGATATGTTTGACACAGTTGGTACATTAGCTGGTGTAGCAGCAAAATCAAATATGCTTGATGAAGATGGTAAATTACCTAGAGTTGAAAAAGCTTTATTCGCTGATGCTATAGGTACAACAATCGGAGCATTCTTAGGTACATCTACTACTACTACATTCGTAGAATCTTCTGCAGGTGTTGCAGTAGGTGGTAGAACAGGATTAAGTGCAATAGTAACAGGACTATTATTCTTTATTTCAATCATTTTAAGCCCATTATTCCTATTAGTTCCAGCAGCAGCTACAGCTCCTGCATTGGTAATAGTTGGTATATTTATGGCTCAAACTGTTAAGAATATTGATTGGGATGATTTCACAATAGCTATCCCAGCATTTATAACAATGGTTGCTATGCCTTTCACATATTCAATTGCTGAAGGTATTTCATTAGGTGTTATATCATATACAATTATTAATGTGTTTAGTGGTAAAAAAGATAAAGTTTCTATACTACTTTATTTATTAAGTGCAGTATTTGTTGCTAGATATATATTATTAGCATTAAATTTAGCATAATTTATTAAACATTTTAGGCATCTAATTAAATAGTGATTATCTTGAACAAAAAGGGATCTTCCAAAAGTCCCTAACTACAAAAAAGACGAGAAATTTTTAAAAAATCCTCGTCTTTTTTAGTGCAATTTAATTAATAAAAAAGTGATGAGCAGAATAGATTTGACTAATTTGCAACATCACCCATTATTTAATATTTCTTATTCTTCTTCAGTTTCTTCTTCGTCGTCTTCTTCTCCGATTACTTCTACTGAATCTGCATCAACTTGTTCAACTTCTTCATCTAAGTCTACTTCTTCTGGTTCACTCAATGTACATACGACTTCTTCTAAATCTGTTAATACTTCAATATTTTCATCTTTAAGTTGTTCAACTTCATTAACAAGTATAGAATCTCCAATTTGCATTTCTTGTACATCAATTTCAATTTGATGTGGAATGTATTTTGGTAAAGTCATAATTTCCACTTCTTCAATATGTTGTAATAGAACTGATGGTTGTACGTATATACTATCTCTATTTAATAGTACAATTGGTACAGTTACTCTCAATTCTTCATCCATATTTACTCCTAAGAAGTCAACATGTAGATATTGATTTTTGAATGGATGTTTTTGATAGTCCCTTATCAATACATTGTGTTCTTCGCCGTCAACCATTAATTGAATAATAGCTGATTGACCAGCTTCTTCCATAATCTTATCTAAATCTTTTTCAATTACTTGTACGCTGATATTTTCTTTATCTCTTTGATATAATTGTCCTGGAACAATATTTTCTGTTCTTAATTTTCTAACTGCATTAGAACCTTTTGATGTTCTTTTTTCAGCATTTAATACATAATTACTCATCTTTCCTCCTATTAGTCTATCGATATTTAATCAATCGCTTTGATATTATACCACATTTAGCTAATTTATCCTAATATTTTTATTAATTAGAAAATAGTTTTCTAAAGAATTCAGATATTGCTTCGATTATTTTACTAAAGAATCCTTTCGCGCTATTACTTACATTATCGATAGTTTCTTGACTGATTCCAAATTTTTCTCTTGCACTGTCAACTAATTCATTAAGTTTTTCTGTTGAAATATTCTCCTTTACACTATTTAAAGCTTTTTCTATTTCACCTGAATCTAATGAAGCTTTCCCCTTTTCTAATAAAGCATTAAGTTCGTCTGCATTTAATTTGTCTTTAATTGATTCTAAGAAAGCATTACCTTCATCTGTCTTTAAGAAAGCTTGCGCTCTATTTAATTCTTTCTTAGCAATATTATTAATATTATCAGCCAAATTTTTTAATTGGGATTGTACTTTATCAAAGTCAAATCCTTCTGATTTAGTAATTTCCGCAAAATTATTAAAAATAATATTTAGATTTTCTATATCTATATTATTTACTATATTAGTTAATTGATTATCCTTAATTACATTTTGTGTTATTTGGTCAATTTGATTTGCAGTTATATTCCCTTCGTTTTTTTCAATATCAATAATTTGTTGCTTACCATCAATTACCGCTTTATTTAATTTGTCTTTTGAAAAATCTGGATTATCTTTGTGGTTTTCACTAATTTCATTAATTCTTTCAATCTCTTCATTAGCTTTCTCTGTTTTCTTAGAGTCTACTTCAACGCCCATTTTTTCTAGAGCCTTATATACACCTGTAAGAGCTGATGTACCACTAACTGGAACTACTGCAGCAACTTTTATATCTATCCCTGTAACCCCTGCAGTTATAGCCGCATTTGCATATTGTAGAGAAGTAACTGATTGTATAGTTAAAGGTGTAACTACTTCAACATTTACATCGTTGGTATTATTCTTCTTAATATAAACTGATGAGATCATAGCAGCATCGCTAGCATCTTCGTCTATATATTTTACTGCATCTTCTCCTCTGATTACCATCTTTGGTGTATCTTCACCAGGAACTTCTAAAAATCCTGCTGTTGAATTAATTTGAGATTCGCTAAGCCCTGCACCATATGCATATATATCCTCTGTCCATTCTTGCGCATTCAATACTGCACCGAGTACTATTCCACTCAGCATCAAAATTGCTAAGACTAGCGAAACTACTCTTATTATATTTTTTTTCATAAATTGCTCCTTTAAATTTTACTAATTATCTAAACATTTTCTATTTTCGTGAATATCATTTTTCCTGCTGGTGTTTGTAATACTGTAGTTACAACAACCTCAACTGTCTCTCCTATTAAATCCTTTGCATCTTCAACAACTATCATAGTTCCGTCTTCTAGATAGGCTAATCCTTGTTTCTTCTCTCTTCCTTCTCTAACTATATTAACTATCATTTTTTCACCTGGTATTACAACTGTTTTAACTGAATTGGCTAAATCGTTAATATTCAATACTTTTATTCCTTGAACAACTGCCAATTTGTTTAAGTTAAAATCATTTGTAATTATACTAGCATCAATTTCAGATGCGTATTTAAGAAGTTTTGAGTCAACCTCAGGGATATCTTCATAATCTTTATCAGATATTACTACTTCAATTTTACTTGAATTTTGTAATTCTTTTACAATATCTAGACCTCTTCTTCCTCTTTCTCTTTTTATTCCATCAGAAGAATCTGCTATATGCTGCAATTCTTCTAAGACAAAATTTGGTACAATCAAATCTCCTTCAATAAATCCTGTACTTACAACCTGATTTATTCTTCCGTCAATTATAACTGAGGTATCTAATATTTTTTTATGCACATCACTAAGTTTTTTAGTGGTACTTATATTCTTAGGTTTTCTTCTAAATATTACCCTTGCTATATCTTCTTTATTTTTCATAGCTAATCTATGTCCAATTGTTATAGACACTATATATATAATTATAGTTAAAAGTGTGAGTACAATTTGAAGAAAATCTGGGAATTTTAATAAACTTATTGGTAAATTAATCAATGCTGCAAAAATAATTCCAAAAATAATTCCAATAAATCCAATAAGTATATCTTCCCTTGGTTGCTTCAACATTTGTCCTTCAATACTTTCAAGCAATCGTTCAACTCTTTTTATCAATCTCGGTGCTAAAATATAAAATATCGCACCAATAACAATCATAATACTTCCATAGAGTGCATATAAAAATACAGGTTGGCTAAATCTAATTAGATCAGTTCTCATTATAATTTCAGCCAAACCATATCCTAGAGACACTCCTATCAGCGCTATGATTATTCGAAAAATTCTATTAATCATTCTGTCTCCTCGCTTTTTTCATTAGCTATCGCTTCATCTATAAGTTTTATAGCCTCTTCTTTGCTTAAAGTTCCTGATAAAATTAACTCTGAAGCCATAACTCTTTTCGCATCATTTAACATTTTTTTCTCAGACGCAGATAATCCCTTGCTCATATCTAGTAATGCCAAATTTCTTACAATATCAGCAATTTCAAATATATCTCCAGTCTTAAGTAGTTCTAAATTATCTCTATATCTTTTGCCCCAATTTTTTGACATTGCTGTCTTATCTGAACGCAAAATATCCCATACTCTCATACCCTCTTCCTTAGATATTATAGGTCTCATACCTTGTTCTTCAGCTTCTTTAACTGGAACAGAAACCTTTATATCATTTATTGGCAGTTGAAGTATATAGTATGATTCTGTATTTCCAAGAATTTCAATTTCTTGAATATCAACAATTGTACCAGCTCCATGAACTGTATAAATTACCTTATCACCAACTTTAAACATGATAGCCTCCTGCTCTTATTATATCACATTTTAGCGGTCTTAAATAAGATAAAAATTACAGAATCCATTACTCTAGATAAGTAAAATAATTTTTTACATCCTTATAATAAAATATAATTATGTAGCAACTATGTTCAAATATACTTTGAAAATTTGTAATTATTTAGCTTTTAGTATATTATTAATATGTCACTAGGGGCGCTTTATGCTGAGATGTACCCTTCGGACCTGATCTATATAATAGTAGCGTAGGAAAGTGAAACTAAACGCTATTTTAGCGTTTTTTTTTATACAAATAGGAGGAAAAATGAATCAAAACAAACAATTTTTTTCTGTTCAAATGATAGCTGAAGCAGGTGTAGCGATAGCTTTATCTTATGTATTATCACTATTTAAGATATATCAAATGCCACAAGGTGGATCTGTATCACTATCAATGTTACCAATTATGTTTTTTGCAGTCAGATGGGGTGGTGTGCAAGGAATGATTATTGGTGCTTTATTCGGATTACTTAAACTTTTAATTAATCCTTATGTAATACATCCAGTACAATTAATTATGGACTATCCATTACCATATGCATTCTTAGGGCTTGCAGGTCTTTCATATATGAAGGATAAGAGTAAATTTGTTGGATATGTTCCATTCATAATACTTGCATATGTATTAAAATTTTTAACACATTTCTTATCAGGACTTATTTATTTCCCAGAGTATGCTCCAGAGGGAATGACAGCAGCCTATTACTCATTCTTATATAATCTTCAATATAGTTTACCTGAATTGATTATAAGTATAGTAGTAATAGGACTATTATGGAAACCATTAAGAACTTTATTAAAATCACAAAAATAGTTATTTAAAATATAGATCAAAAATCAGTTTAAAATGAGGGAAAACCCCATTTTAAAAGTACCAGAGTCAGTCCACTTTCTCTGGTACTTTTTTTATAAAAAATATCCTAGTCATATAATACGACTAGAATATCCTTAATTAATCTTCAATTTCAATTTTTTCGATAATTACATCATTTAATGGCTTGTCTTGAGCATTTTTTTCAACTTTTGAAATTTTTTCAGCTATTTCTTGACCTGCAACTACTTGTCCAAATACAGTATGTCTACCATCTAAGTGATATGTTCCACCTACTTTCTCATATGCATTAACAACTTCTTCAGGAAATCCATTTCCTGCTCCAGCTTCTCTCATTTGATCTATTATATCTTTTGTAACATTATTTTTTGCTGTAACGATGAAAAATTGTGAACCATTTGTATTTGGCCCTGAATTAGCCATTGATAGAGCTCCTGTAAAATGTCTATAGTTTACATCGAATTCATCTTCAAACGGCTTACCCCAGATACTCTCTCC
Organism: uncultured Helcococcus sp.; assembly: GCA_947253305.1. Lineage (GTDB taxonomy): Bacteria > Bacillota > Clostridia > Tissierellales > Peptoniphilaceae > Helcococcus. The sequence goes on along the minus strand of CAMXYZ010000002.1, from coordinate 16,258 downwards.
ACCCATACCAGTACCTAGTGGATCTCCACCTTGTATCATAAAATCTTCAATTACTCTGTGGAAAATTATACCATCATAATAACTTTTTTTTGCATGAGTTACAAAGTTCTCAACTGCCTTAGGTGCTATTTCAGGGAATAAAATTATATCCATATCTCCCATATTTGTTTTAATTTTTCCTTTAATATTACCTTCTCGATAACCTTCTAATTGATTTAATTTCACATTCCCCTCCGTACTTCCATTTTCTTTTTTATCACAAGCAACCAAGCTCATTGATATTACTAATGCTAGTAAAATAAATATCTTTCTTTTCATATCATATCTCCTTTACACTTAGAATATTATAACATAAAATAAGAGAGCTTATTAAATAAGCTCCCCATAAATAATTTAATCTATTATTAAATTTTATTTTTCAATCTTTTTCTCAAAATTATGAGCAACATATATGAATAGTAATGCAGAAACTACAGCTGTAAATAAGTTTTCCATCCATACATGATATGAAAGTTCCTTAATATTGAATAATTCGCTTAATATTGATTCCGAACCTGATAAACCTAAAGCAGTACTTTCATATGCACCTAATCCAAGATTACTTGGGAAGATTATATTTGATGCCCATCCAATGAGTATAGACAATAGTATCATCCAAATAATCCATCTTATAGAAGACTTATTTCTTGTTCCGAGTCTATAATCAAATATTATTGCAGCAAACATTATTACAATAAAACTAATTGAAGATAATATAGTATTTACAAACCATGAAAATAAGAACTCTATACTGAGCCAACTAAATATTTCTGAAATTAATTTCGGAAAATCTGAAAATATAAATTTATAAAATTCATTAAGTGAATTATCACCCTTAAATATTAAAGATAATATCATAAACACAGCTGCATTCCATGCAATCATTATAACACTTAATAATATTGACCAAATTGTTCCTACAATTAACTTTGAACCAATTATTTGATATCCATTTTTTGGTAGTGAAAATATAATATATCCTTGATTCTCGTAAATATCTCTCTTTAATATATTAGCCATTCTAAAATAATATACAACTGAGGCTCCAAAAAATACAATTATTGAAGCAATTATTAGTAATGGTAATAGCACAAGCTTAACTTGTTGTAATAAATTCAATCCTGTTCTTGATACTTCATCCATATTTCCAACTGAGACAAAAGTTGAAATAAGTCCATATTGTAATAATACTGAGGCAAGCATAATTATTAAAACTATTTGCATTATTGGTTTTCTACTATTTCTAAATTCGTAACTTATTAATTTTCCCATATTTTCCTCCTAGTAAGATATCTTTCCAAATATATCTCTAAATATATCAGATATCTGCATATTACGTTCTTGTCTCAAGTTTTCAGCATTACCACTAAGGATTATATCTCCATTAGCGATGAATAAAACTTCATCAAATAATGTTTCCATCTCATCAACTAAATGGGTTGTAATAATAAGTGTTTTATCTTTATCAATATTTGTAAATATTGCTTCTAAGATTTTATCTCTTGAAACTAAGTCAACTCCAGCTATAGGTTCATCTATAACAAATATTTCTGCATCTCTTGCTAGAATTAAAGATAAATGAAATTTTTCATTCATACCCTTTGACATATCACCGATTTTCATATCTTCTTCTAATTTCATAAATCTTAATAAATCTAAAAACTTTGATTCATTAAAATCTTCAAAAAATGTCATCCATAAATTTTTAGCCTCTTTTACAGTATAATCATTTGGTATAAATGGAACATCCGGAAGATAAGAAACTTTAGATTTGGTTTCTGGTCCAATTTCTACTCCATCAATATCTACTGTACCTGTAGTAGGTTTTAAATATCCTTGTAATAATTTCAATAGTGTGGTCTTTCCTGAGCCATTAGGCCCCAATATACCAATACATCTCCCCTTTTCCAATTCTAAGCTAAAAGGTTTTAATGCTAGTGTACCATTTTTGTATTTCTTTGATACATCATTAAATCTAATCATAATTTCTCCTTAATAATTTCTATTATTTCATTATTTGAATAATTTAATTGAGTCATTTTCTCAATAAAATTGTCTACTTCCTGATTTAAGTATTGTTTTTTTAGCTTATTTAAATCTTCTTCATCTTCATTAACATAATAACCAATTCCAGTTTTGCTCTCAATAAATCCTTCCAACTCGAGCTCACGAAATGCTCTTTGAGTAGTATTTGGATTTACCATCATACTTTTAGAATATTCTCTGATGGATGGTAATCTTTCACCAATGCTGTAACTCCCATTTATTATATTAGTTTTAATATCTTCCATTAATTGCAAATATATAGGTTGTTCTTTATTATATTTCAAACTTTCCTCCTTCCCCGCCTACTGTGTTAGTTATATAATACAGCGGGTCGGATAATTTGTCAATACTTTTTTGTTAACAAATAAAAAAGACCAGCCGTAAAACTGATCTAATCATTGATTTTTCATCATTTGAACACATCTTTTATTACCTCATTGATATCGTTCAATTGCTCTATTTTAATATTTTTCACTCTAGAGAAATCATATTTTCCTTTAGCTATATAGACTTTTTCAAATCCTAGCCTATCTAATTCTAATATTCTTTTCTCTATATCTTTTACTTTTTTAAGTTCACCTGTTAGTCCTACCTCAGCTATAAATACTGTCTTATTATCTATTCCAATATTTTTGATAGATGAGACGATACTCATAATGATAGCTAAATTAACTGATTGTTCGTTTAATTTTAAACCACCTGTAGTTTTAAGTATCACATTTTTGTCATATAAATTAAATCCTGATCTTTGTTCAAGTATCGAAATTAAGGTATTTAATTGATCTTTTCTCAAGCTATCACCTATTCTTATAGGATATTGAGAAAATGATGTGGATACTAATGATTCAACTTCGACAGTTAATATTCTTGAACCTTCCTTGATAACCGATATTGCAGAACCCGGAACCTTGTCTTCTCTAGGTGTTAAAAAGTACTCAGAAGGATTGGTAACTTCCTTAAGCCCATTTTCCAACATATCAAATAATCCGATTTCCCCGGTATATCCAAATCTGTTTTTTGTAGTTCTTAATATTCTTAAATCTGAATCTGATTCACTTTCAAGCACCAATACCGCATCAACGAGATGTTCTAAGGTCATTAATCCAGCCATTTCACCAGACTTAGTCATATGTCCAATCATTATAGCTGCTCTTGGTCTCTCAGAATTTTTACATACTTCCACTAAAGCATTAGCACATTCTATAGTTTGAGTTGGAGTTCCTGGTCTTTGACTATATTCTTCCAAAGCCATAGTTTGTATAGAATCTAAAAAGACTATATCTGGATCAATTATATTTATTTCTTCAATAGTATCATCCATTGAATTTGTCGAAATCAAATAAATCTCCTCTGGAATTTCCGGCATAATTCTATTTGATCTAGATTTTATTTGAGATTTTGATTCTTCACCAGATATATAGAGAACTTTTACTCCTTTTTTTGCTAGTCTATATGCAATTTCAAGTAGTAAAGTTGACTTTCCAGCTCCCGGCTTTGCAGTCAATATTGATACGGAATCCTTAACAATACCTCCACCAATAGTTCTATCAAATTCATCTATTTCTGTAATTAATCTTTCAGTAGATGATATCTCGATAGATTTTAATTTGCTAGCCTTCTGAGAATAAGATTTACTTTTTGTTTTTATATTATCTTTTTTAATTACTTCTTCGACCAATGTGTTCCAAGAGCCACAGCTTGGACATTTCCCTGACCAAGCTATTTGCTCTTCACCACAATTAGTACAAATATAAATAGTTTTTAATTTCATATTAAGCTATTTCCAATTTATTAATTGCTATTTTGTCGCCTCTAATTATAATAGATATTTTATTATCTTTCGTAATTTCTTTATCTAATATTTTTTCAGCTATTAAATCTTCTATTTCTGTCTTAATTGCTCTTTCGAGTGGTCTTGCACCATATGAATCATCAAATCCTACTTCAGCAATCTTTTCGACAACTTTATCAGTATATTTAGCTTCATAACCCATATCTTCGATTCTTTCAATTAATTCATCTAATTTCAATTCTACTATTTCTTTAATATCTTCTTTATTCAATCTATTAAATACAATAATATCATCTATTCTATTTAGGAATTCTGGTTTAAATAGATTTTTTAATTCTGAATTTACAATTTCTTTTGTATTTTCATAATCTCTCTTTTCCGCATCGTCAAGAGATCCAAATCCAATTACATTTTTCTTGGATAATTGTGATGCTCCAGCATTAGATGTCATTATTATAACTGTATTAGTAAAATCAACTTCTCTACCTTGTGAATCTGTTAATCTACCTTCATCTAAAATTTGTAAAAGTACATTAAATACATCGGGGTGAGCTTTCTCTATTTCATCAAATAGAATCACTGAATATGGATTAGTTCTTACTCTTTCTGTTAATTGTCCACCTTCATCATATCCTACATATCCTGGAGGTGAGCCTATTAATTTAGAAACTGTATGTCTTTCCATATATTCACTCATATCTAATCTTATTAGATTTTCTTCACCATCGAAAATTTCTTCACTAATTTGTTTTGCTAAATATGTCTTACCAACACCAGTAGGACCAACAAATATGAAGGTTCCTATTGGACTATTAGGATCTTTTAGACCAACTCTAGATCTTTTAATCGCTTTTGAAACTTTCTTAATAGCTTCATCTTGACCAATAACATTAGATTTCAGATGTTTTTCTAAATCTCTATATTTTTCATTTTCTTCTTGAGTCATCTTTGTTACAGGAACTTTTGACCAATCAGAAATTATTTCTCTAATTTTATCTAATGTAATTGTCTCTGTATATTTGATTTTATCGCTTTCTTCTTCTGAAGTCTTGAATTCAAATATCTTGTTTTCTATATCTCTAATCTTATCTCTTATGAATGCTGCTTCCTCATAAGCTTGGGTATTTACAGCTTCCTCTTTCTTTTTTTCAAACTTTTCAAGTTCTTCTTGAAGTTTTAAAAGCTCTTCAGGAATCTTGAATGATTCCACTTTTAGATTTGATGAAGCCTCATCAATCACATCAATTGCCTTATCTGGTAAGAATCTATCGACTAAATATCTGTCTGATAATTTAACAGCTTCTTCAATTACTTCATCAGAAATTTTAATTTTGTGGAATTTTTCATAATATTTTCTAATTCCTTTAATTATATCGATAGTTTCGTCAACTGTTGGTTCATCAATTTGAATTGGTTGAAGTCTTCTTTCAAGTGCAGATTCTTTCTCAATGAATTGTCTGTATTCAGTAATTGTAGTTGCACCTATAATCTTAATATCCCCTTTTGTTAAATAAGGTTTTAATATATTTGACGCATCTAAACTACCTTCTGATGAGCCTGCACCAACTATGGTATGGATTTCGTCAATGAATAATACTACATTATCCATATTTTTAGCTTCATTAATTATATCGGAAATTCTTTTTTCAAAATCCCCTCTATATTTTGTTCCTGCTACCATTGATGTCATATCTATAGATATAATTCTTACATCCTTCATAATATCAGGAACTTCCCGAAGCGCTATTTTTTTAGCTAATCCTTCAACTATTGCTGTCTTACCAACACCAGCCTCACCAATTAAGATTGGATTATTTTTTGTTCTTCTGGTTAAAATTTGAATAATTCTATTTATTTCTTTTTCTCTACCGATTACACCATCGATTTTTTTAAGTGAAGTCTTAACTAAATCTTCACCATATTTAGCTAAATTAGGTGTATCAGTATTTTCTTCACTCAAATTGCCCATTGAAATGTAATTATCTAATAGCATATATACTTGTTGTGGATTAACATTAGTATCTATTAACATTTCTTTTGCAATGGTATCTGACACTAAAAGATTCATTAAAAGTCTTTCTAGATAAGTCATCGTATCCTTGTTTCTTTTTTGTTGAACAATTACATCATCTAGAAGTCTTTTTAACTCTTCAGTTGGTCCATATACTCTTTCATTTTCTAGTCCAGCAAATCTTCTTTGAACATACTCTCTAAGTAGCTGATAATCAGCTCCTGCAGTTGTCAACGCTTTAGACTCAAGTCCACCCGTTTTCATTAAAACTAATAGAGCATGTTCTACCCCTATATATTTAGATTTTAATGACTGGGCTTCTTCGGCGAGAAGACGCATTAATTCTCTTAATCTCATAATTACTCACTTTCCTTAGCTAATTGTTTAATTATCATTATCTTCTTATTTATTTCTCTCATCTCATCTCTTGAATGAGCAGCATTTAAGTATTCTTCATTCTCAATAAATTTATTAAGCTCTGCTCTCTTCTTTTTGGCTGCATTTTCAAGCACTAAGACTTCTCTCTCTGCCTGGCTTAATTCTCTATTGTGAGAATAAATATTTGATTTTTTGCTCGTATTATCATTAATAAATGTCTCTTCTTCATTTAAATCTTGTGACATTTTACTAAATCCTTTTAATAATTCATTTACATCCACTTGATTTAAATTAAATCCTGTATTTTCAAAATTCATATCCTTTATATCAAAATTTTCCGGTCTTAATTGACTCATATCAAAATTCTCATCTTGAACAACATCACTTAAAAATTGTTCAAATTCTTCTCTATTGTTTTGGAAAAAATCAAACATTTGCTTCTGTATTTTCTCTGGATCTATATTTCCATCTTCATCAGCCATGGCATCCATCATGCCTTTCATCTGCTCTTGATAACATTCCATACAAATGCTTGTCTTTTTTAATTTTCCATTTATCATCATGAAAACTTCCATATCAGCATCATTTCCACAATTGAAGCACTTCATAATTACCTCCTAATCTCTTACAAGAGCTAGTAATATATTCTTAAATATACTTGCTCTTACTAGGTTTCGATCTGACCTATTTATATCTACCAAAGCATTATCATCCAAACTATGTTGAATCATAAGCGCCTCTTTTTCACTTAGAATCTCTTCCTTCACTAATCCATTTAAAATATGTCTAACTTTATCAAAAGTTATCCTTTCTTCTATAGTCTCTTCTAATATATTATTAATGAGCTGTTCCTCTGTCATCTCTAACTTAATAATTTTAATATATCCGCTACCACCTCTTCTACTCTCAACATAAAATCCCTGATATGGAGTAAATCTTGTAGTTAATACATAATTAATTTGAGATGGTGCACAATTAAACTTTTCAGCTAAATCATTTCTTCCTATCTCTATATATTGTTTTTCTGCTATTTCCATTCTCTCAAGTAAGAACTTCTCAATTTCAGATGTTAATCCCATTTGTCTGCCCTTCTTTGACTTTTATTTGTAAAAAAAATTCTCTCTCCTACATTTTACCATCTTTTACCTTTGTTGTAAAGAGTTTAAAATCTATATATCTTTGGTCCATAAGATTTACCCTAAAATATCTCTATTAAACAAAAAAACATCCTCATATAAATGAGGATGCATAAAATCGTATTCTATTTTGAAGTTATAAATCTACCAATCTTGTCAGCAAAATTGTGTAATGTTCTAGTTTGTATAAATACCTTACCGCTACCTGTAAACTCGTTAACAAGTCCTTCACCTGTTGTAAAGCCAAATGTTCCAGATGCAACTCTAATATCATAATTTAATGTTGAGTCCCATGCAACTACATGCTCATTATCAATTATTAATGGTTTGTTAGGAGTTACTTCAAGTTCAACTATATCACCAAATGCTGATACTAATACATCTCCTGTTCCTTCTGTTTCCATTACAAAGAAACCACCTGTACCACCGAAAAATGCTGTTGATGCTTTTTGTTTTCTCATCACATAGTTAACACTTAAATCACAAGCTAGGAATGCATCAGTATTTAATCTATATTGAGTTGATCCACCAACTTGTATAGCTACTACTCTACCTGGAGCACTAGGAGCAATTCCAAGTACAGCTTCATTAGATTTTCCTGTAGCTTCTGTAATAAACATAGATTCACCACTTGTTAAGCTTCTACCAATAGCACTTAGTAATCCCCCACCTGCACCTGCGTTCATTTTACCTTTTATATCTACATCTTGCATGTATGCCATACATCCTCTTTCAATCTTGATGGTTTCATTACTTGAAAGATCAATTTCTACTAATGGAAAATCACTGTCACCTTTTATATTATATTTCATATCATTCTCCTTTATCGAATTATCTGTTTTTATATTAAAAGTAATTTTGTACTATGAAAATTACTTTTCACTTTGATTATACATTAAAAAATAAAAAATGTTAAAATAAAAATTATTTATTTTTTTTCTTAATCTAGGGTATAATAAATATGATGTGGAAAATGAATTGCAAATCATTGAAATATGTGTAATATTTTGCTGTTCCTGTGATTTAAATCACATATTCTTATACTAATATATGTTAATATAATGTCAAGGAGGAAAGGTATGACAATTTGGGACGATTTTTTTGGTACTAAGTGGAGAAAAGAAATCAACGTTAGAGATTTCATTCTATCCAATTATACCGAGTATACAGGAGATGATTCTTTCTTAGAAGGTCCAACACAAGATACATTGGATCTTTGGGATCAAGTAATGGATTTATCTAAAAAAGAATTAGAAGCAGGCGGAGTTCTAGATATGGACACAGAAATTATTTCATCAATAGTATCTCATGGTCCAGGATATTTAGACAAGGAAAAAGAAACCATAGTAGGTTTCCAAACAGACAAACCATTCAAGAGATCACTACAACCATTTGGTGGAATTAGAGTATCAGAAGGTTCTCTAGAATCATATGGATATAAAGTAGATCCAGAAGTACATAAGATATTTACAGAATACAGAAAGACACATAACCAAGGGGTATTCGACGTATATACTCCTGAAATGAGAGCTATTAGAAAATCTGGTGTAGTTACAGGTTTACCTGATGCTTACGGTAGAGGTAGAATAATTGGTGACTACAGAAGAGTTGCACTATATGGTGTTGATAGATTAATCGAAGACAAATTAGATCAAATCGATTCAGTATCACGTACAATGACAGAAGATAATATAAGATTGAGAGAAGAATTAGCTGATCAAGTAAGGGCATTAAAAGAATTAATCGAATTAGGTAATATTTACGGTTACGATATTTCTAAACCAGCTCAAAATGCTAAAGAAGCTATTCAATGGTTATACTTTGCTTATCTAGCAGCAATTAAACAACAAAATGGTGCTGCAATGAGTCTAGGTAGAACATCAACATTCTTAGACATCTATATTGAACACGACTTACAAAAAGGTTTAATTAAAGAAGAAGAAGCTCAAGAATTAATCGATCACTTCATCATGAAATTAAGACTTGTTAAATTTGCAAGAACACCTGAATACAATGCACTATTCTCAGGAGACCCAACATGGGTAACAGAATCATTAGCAGGTATGGCATTAGATGGAAGATCATTAGTAACAAAGACATCATTTAGATACCTACACACATTAAAGAACTTAGGTACATCACCAGAACCAAACTTAACAGTTCTATGGTCAATACATTTACCAATGAACTTCAAGAGATTCTGTGCTAAGATGTCAATCGAAACTTCATCAATTCAATATGAAAATGATGATATCATGAGAGAAACTCATGGTGACGATTATGCAATCGCATGTTGTGTATCATCAATGAGAATTGGTAAAGAAATGCAATTCTTTGGTGCTAGAGCTAACTTAGCTAAAGCTTTACTATATGCAATCAACGGTGGTGTTGATGAAAAACTTGGCGTTCAAATAGGTCCAAAATATAGACCAATTACTTCAGAATACTTAGATTATGACGAAGTAATGGATAGATATATGGATATGCTAGAATGGTTAGCTGAGGTATATGTAAATACATTAAACGTAATCCACTATATGCACGATAAATACGCATATGAAAGTATCCAAATGGCTCTACATGATAGAGATGTTAAGAGATACTTCGCTACAGGTGTAGCTGGATTCTCAGTAGTTGCAGACTCATTATCAGCAATTAAATATGCTAAAGTTAAAACAATAAGAGATGAAAATGGATTAGTAGTTGACTACGAAACAGAAGGTGAATTCCCAATGTTTGGTAACAACGATGATAGAGTTGACGAAATCGCTGTAGAAATTCTTGAAAAATTCATGGCAATGATTAGAAGACACAAGACATACAGAAATGGTATTCCAACAACATCAATCTTAACAATTACATCAAATGTTGTTTACGGTAAGAAGACAGGTAATACACCTGACGGTAGAAGACAAGGTGAACCATTTGCACCTGGTGCAAACCCAATGCATGGTAGAGACCACTCAGGAGCATTAGCTTCACTATCATCAGTAGCTAAGATTCCATACAAAGATGCACAAGACGGTATTTCAAATACATTCTCAATTATTCCAGGAGCACTTGGAAAAGATGATAAAGTATTTGCAGGAGAAATAGATTTAGATCATTTCGATATCGACATTGATTTAAGTCAAATTGATTTAGACGCATGCGCTAATAACGCTTGTGAAATACCAACATTACAAAATATAGATCCAGAAGAAGAATTATAAAATAATAAAACATAAAAGGAGAATATTATGACAAATAATGCACAAGTTGATAACTTAGTATCAATGTTAGACGGTTATGTAGAAAAAGGTGGTCATCACCTAAACGTTAACGTATTTAATAGAGAAACTTTATTAGATGCTCAAAAACATCCAGAAAAATACCCACAATTAACAATTAGAGTTTCAGGATATGCTGTAAACTTTAACAAATTAACAAAAGAACAACAAGACGATGTAATAGCAAGAACATTCCACAGAGGACTATAGTATGAAACTTGATACCGTTGGATACATTCACTCTAAAGAAACCTTTGGTACTGTGGATGGTCCCGGTGTCAGATATGTGCTATTTTTACAAGGCTGTCCGATGAGATGCCTTTATTGTCACAATCCTGACACTTGGGCATCATTTGGTGGAGAAGAGATGACCGTTAAAGAAGTTCTCGATGATTATGAGAAGTATCGTCCATTCTTAAAGGATGGCGGTATAACATTATCTGGTGGTGAATCTCTAGTTCAAATGGACTTTGTAATAGATTTATTTGAAGCTTGTAAAGAAAGAAATATTCATACTTGTCTAGATACATGTGGTGTAACATTTAGAGATAATGATCCTGAGTTATTAGCTAAATTTGAAAAATTAGTTAAACTTACAGATGTTATGATGTTAGATATAAAACATGTAAATCCTAGACAACATAAAGTTCTTACAGGTCACACAAATGAAAATATAATTAAATTCTTAGGTTTTCTAGATGAGCATAATGTGAATACATGGATTAGACATGTTATTGTTCCAAGAATAACTTATAATAAGGATTTTTTATATCAAACCGGAGAGCTATTAGGTAATTATGATTGTATAACCGCAATAGACGTACTACCCTATCACACAATGGGTGTAGATAAGTACAAAGAATTAGGATTTAAATATCCACTTGAAGGTGTACAAGCTCTATCAAATGAAGATGCAGCTATCGCAAAGAAAATTATTCTTATGGGTAGAAAAGCTACAAGAGAAAAACTTGGCAAAATTTCTTAATAATATGATAGTATATTATTAAGAGGAATAAGATGAAAAATAAAAAACCAAGTTTAGAAAATTTAAATTATAAAGAAATTCCTCTTTTGACATATTTGTCCGAAGAGGAATTTTTATATATAAAAGATGAAATTCATATACATAATTATCATAAAGGCGAAACAATATTTAGATCTTTCGATTCAGCCGATAAAATGTATATTATTTTTGATGGAGAAATAAAGATATCAAAAATAATGTCGGATGGAAAAGAGCAAATCCTTTATATTTATGAAGCTGGTGATTTTATCGGAGGACATAATATACTTTCTGAAGATAAATATCTATATAGCGCCTATGCCCTATCTGACACGACAGTCATAACTATCTCTTCTAGGATATTTAATGAGAGACTAATAAAAAATAATAGATTTTTATTAGCAATATTAGAACAATCTTACGAAAGAATTAGAAGAGCAGAGACATTAATCGATAGACTTTCAGTAATTAATACCGATGTTAAAGTCGCTAAATTACTGATGAATATGATGGAACTATATGGTCGAAAAAGACCAAATGGCATAATGGTAAAGATGAATATAACACAAGAAGAATTAGGATCTCTAGCTGGAATCTCAAGAGAAACCATGAGTAGAAAACTAAATCAATTTGAAGAAGAAGGCTATATTGAAATCATCTCAAGAGGTACACTACTAATTAAAGACGTCGATACTTTACAAAATATGCTTATATAAAAAGGTTGATATGGCAGTTCATATCAACCTTCTAAATTTTAAATATAGTAATATAATAATAGTAGTAAATTTTACACCTATTCATTATTTATCTTCTTTATTCTCATCCTTCTTTTTCTTAAGTTCTTTCTTAAAGATATCTGTCATAATTTTCTTACCTTCTTTGGATTTAAGGTCTTTCATTTCTAATTCACCTTTTGTAACTTTAACCATTATGGCTATATACGCTTCACCTAGCGCAGCCGTTAGAGCCGCAGCAGTACCACCAGATATAGCTCCCCCTATTATAGAACCTGCACCAGGTATAAATTTAGCTGCATTTGCAACTATTGATCTTCCTAGAGAAGTTGTTAGAGATGTGCCTAGAGTAGCTGTAATTATAGCTGTCATTGTAGTTCTTTCAACTGAAAGACCAAATGCAGCTGTTATACCAGCTATCATTGCAATTTGTTGAGGCACCAATATTGTCGCATCCGAAAATGGTATTGGTGCTGCACCAACAGCTGCAGCAGTAGCTGCCGCTGAGCTCACTATCTTATGTGCCCTGTTTTTTTTTAGTTCTAAATTTGTCTTTTGGACGGTTACAAAAGTCTTCTTTACTTCTTCAGGTATTGCATTATACATTAATTCTGCTAATTCTTCTAATCCATACGATTCAATAGTATAATTCTTATCTATAATATAATCTTCGGCTAATAAATATACTATATCTATCAAATCTAATTTCTCTTTTTCAATTTCTTTTTTTAGATTTTCAGCATCATCTTTAGAATATGACTTCGTCAATACTAGTATAACGGGAATCTTATATTTTGATGTTTCACTTAGAAAGTCTTTCAAAAAGTCAATCTCTGATTGTTCAAATCTATTTGAAGGAGTCGCCACACAATACCAAATACAATGAATCATATTATTAATATCTTTAGTATTTGCTCCAGTATCTATTTCTTTTTTTATATCCTTTAACAAATCATTGATAGAGTTTTCTCCAGTTAATTCTAATCCTGGTGTATCATATATTACTAAAGGAAAATCCTCTTTTTCTATCTTTCTTATTTGTTTTGTAATTGGCTTACCTACTCCTGTTTCAGTCATCTTTTCATTGAACATATTATTTATCAATGTGGATTTACCTACTCCAGTTTTGCCAAGTACCATTACATTTAATTTAGTTAATTTTTTATATTCGTTTTTTAAGGCATCTACTATTTTGTCAGACATTTCTTTAGGATTAAAATTATCCATATCAAATCCTCCTAAGTTTATTATTCTTAATCATCTCTCTATATATACCCTAAAATAAAGAAAATTAAAAGTAGTATCGGTACTTTTAGACTAATACTACTTTTGTATGATTATTTATTTGCTTCTTCAATTATCTTTTCAGCTTGTTCTCTTGGTACTTGTTCGTATCTTACGAATTCCATTTCAAATGTACCTCTACCTTGTGTCATTGATCTCAAATCTATCGCATATTCAAATAGTTCTGAATATGGAGCTTCAGCTAATATTAATTGAGTTCCATCTTCATTTGGTTCCATACCAATAATTCTACCTCTCTTCTTATTGATATCTCCCATTACATCACCCATATAATCTTCTGGAACTACTGTTTCAACTTTCATTATAGGCTCCAATAATACTGGTTTAGCTTGCTTCATACCTTCTCTAAATGCGATACCCGCAGCTAGCTTAAATGCCATTTCATTTGAATCAACTGGATGATATGAACCATCATAAAGTGTTGCCTTAATTCCAACTACTGGATAACCAGCAAGTACACCCTTTTCAAGTGATTCTTCTAAACCTTTTTCTACTGCTGGGAAATAGTTCTTTGGAACTGCTCCACCGAATACTTCTTCTTCAAATACGAAGCCTTCTTCAATAGGCTCGAACCTGATAAATACATCACCATATTGTCCTGCACCACCAGATTGTTTCTTATGTCTACCTTGTACATCACTCTTTCCAGTTATAGTTTCTCTATAAGGAATTCTTAATGGTATTGTGTCTGTTTCTACGCCATATTTATTTTTCAATTTATCTAATATAACTTGTAATTGAACATTACCAACACCTGAGATAATCAATTGTTTTGTTTCTTTATCTCTTCTATATTCAAATGATGTATCTTCTTCTCTTAGTTTTTGTAGAGCATGTCCAATCTTATCTTCGTCTTTCTTAGATTTTGGAACTATTGCATAACTAAGTGAAGCTTGAGGTTGCTTAATAGCTTTATAAACTATTGGATTGTCTTTATCTGATATTGTATCACCTGTTTCAGTTTCTTCTAATTTTACGAAAGCTCCAATATCACCAGCAACAACTTGATCTACTTCAATCTGTTTCTTACCTTCTAATCTATATAATCCTGAAGATTTGTCTGTTATATCTTTTGTAGAATTATATACTGGTGTATCCTTTGTAATCTTTCCAGAAAGAACTTTGAAAAGTGAAATCTTACCAACAAATGGGTCTATATATGTCTTGAAAATATATGCTGAATAAGGCTCATTTTCGTCTACTGGACGATTTTCACCCTCAACAGGTCTAATACCTAAGTGAGCTTTTGGATTTCCTGCTGATGGCATATAATAAGAAATTATATTTAATAATTCATCAACCCCATATCCTTCTGTTGCTGATCCAGCTAATAGTGGAACAACACTACCAGAAATCATAGCTTCCATTATACCTTTACTAAATTCTTCTGTAGTAAAATTGATACCTTCAAAATATTTTTCCATTAAATCGTCATCAGTCATAGCAACAACTTCTGCTAATTTATCAAATACTTCGTCAACTTCTGCCAATCTAATTTCAGGAATTGTAGTTTTTTCAGTACCAAATCCATTATATTTATATGCTTCTTTTTTAAGAACATCTATTAATCCTTTGAAGTCCTTACCTGCACCAGGATGAGCCCCATCCCCCAATGTTAAAACTAATGGTGTAACCTTATCGCCAAATTCTCTATGTAGTCTAGCTACAACTTCGTTGAAATTTATATCTTCTTTATCAATTTTATTTACGAATATAATTCTTGGAAGTCCAATTTTCTCACAATAATTCCAGTACTTTTCTGTACCTACTTCAATAGGAGATTGAGCATCTACCACAAATAAAGCTGCTTCACTAGCTTTTAAAGCTGTCCTTGCTTGTCCTTCAAAATCAAAATATCCTGGAGTATCTAATAAGTTAATTTTTGTATCATTCCATTCTAATGATGCTGCAGAAAGAGAAATTGATGCTTGTCTAGCAATTTCTTCTTTATCAAAGTCAGAAACAGTTGTTCCCGCTTCGGTGCTACCTAATTTGTTTATCGCACCTGCTTTATATAGCATAGCTTCAGTTAATGAAGTCTTACCGCTTCCACTATGCCCAACCAATGCCAATGTCTTTATTCTTTTTGTATTATAGTTTTTCATAATACCTCCAAATTTTGTTTTATTAGTATCATATTATGATTATATAATAAATGAAATCGTCTAGCAAATTTATTTATATAATAAATTATAATATCACAATATGTTTTTCAAATATTAATTGATTTTTACGGACTTTTCATATAACAAAAACTATTTAAAACAAAAAAAGAACGACTGTAAAGCCATTCTTTCTCTTAGTTTGGTTGCGGGAAAGGGATTTGAACCCCTGACCTTCGGGTTATGAGCCCGACGAGCTACCGAACTGCTCCATCCCGCGCTATAAATGGTGCCGAGGATCGGAATCGAACCGATACGAAGTATAACCTTCGCAGGATTTTAAGTCCTGTGCGTCTGCCTGTTCCGCCACCCCGGCAAATTGGCTCCCAGGGTGGGGCTCGAACCCACAACCTATCGGTTAACAGCCGATTGCTCTGCCATTG
>CAMXYZ010000001.1 GCA_947253305.1 uncultured Helcococcus sp. | reverse complement strand
TACACGTAAGGAGTCGTCGGCAGCGTCAGATGTGTATAAGAGACAGCTTTTTGCTTTTGATGCGATAGATGCCCCTGCAGCTATCCCTCCAATTACTACTACTTTCATATAATCTCCTTTTAATTTTGTATAAATTACTTATACCCAAAACGGATATATTATATTGAATAATAGCTTATATAGATTATTCGCCTTTATAGTACAATAATCTCAATCCATTTAATATAACTAGTATAGTTGAACCCTCGTGGAAAACTACTCCTGAAGGTAAATCTAATATTCCTAATATATTAACTATTATCAATGTTATTATAACAGATACTGAGAAAAAAATATTTTGTTTTACTATTTTACTTAATTTTTTACTCAATCCATAAGTGAAGTATATTTTATTAAGATTATTTTTCACTACAACCATATCTGAAGATTCCATTGCTATGGAGCTCCCATCACCCATTCCTATTCCTATATCTGCATTAGCTAAAGCTGGAGCATCATTAATACCATCTCCAATCATAGCAACGATATGATTTTGAGCTTGCTTTTCTTCAATAAATTTCATCTTATCTTCTGGATAACAATTATATCTATAATGTTCTAATCCAAGTTTTTCTGCCACTTTAGTAGCAACAGCTTCATTGTCACCAGTTAACATTTCCACTAAAACGTCTTCTTTTTTGAAATTATTAATCGCTTCCTTAGCTGATTCTCTAATTGTATCCACTAAAAGAATACATCCAACAATTGTATTTCCTTCAGCAACGATAGATTTTGTATTTACACTTTCTCCCATTGATAAGTATCCATTTGGATCTTTATAATCTTTAAATATACCTGGCTTACCAATTATAATATCTCCCATTTTTAAGCCTGCTCCGGCAATTTCTTCGATATTACTATCTTCTACATCTGATAAATCTACATCGCTAAATTTTTTAACTATACTCTTTGCAATTGGATGATTTGAGTTGTTTTCAATATAAACTACTTTTTTAAGTATATCTTCAGGTATTTCATAATCAACTACTTCAAATTCACCATAAGTCAAAGTTCCAGTCTTATCTGTTGCTAAATATTTTAAATCTTTCATCAACTCTAATGCTTGTGCATCTTTAAATAAAATACCATTTTTCGCACTATTAGAAATTGCACTTAATGTTGCTGGTGTTGCTGATGCAACTAAAGCACATGGACTAGCTACTGTTAACAATACCATTCCTCTATAAAATGCTTCATTAAAGCTATATGATCTTAAGAAGTATAATACAGCTATAAAAATAGGAACAGCTATTAAAACTACGGTTACATATTTAGATTCAAGTCTATTTATAAATCTTTCTCTATTAGAAGGTTTACTTTGAGCTTCTTCAACCATTCTTATAATATTTGAAAATACTGTGTCTTTCTTTTCTTTACTTACTTCTAATCTAAATGAATCTCCTTCATTAATAGTACCCGCAAATACCTCCTCGCCAGATTCCTTAGTAACTGGTTCTGATTCACCTGTCAAGGATGCTTCATTTACAACTATATCTCTATCACTATATCCATCAATTGGAATTTGGTCTCCTTTTGAAACTAAAACTATATCGCCTATTTTTAACTCTTCTGTCTTAACAGTAATTGTACTTCCATCTGTCTGAAGTAATTTTGCTTCATCTGGAACTTGCTTCATCAATTCTGATATTGCATTACTTGATTTTTGAGATACTACATCTTCTAATACCTCTGCACCCGCAAATATTAGTAATAGCATTGCACCTTCTGACTCATAATTTATTAATACCGCACCAAGTGCCGCCAAAATCATTAATAAGTCGACATTAAATTTTCTATTTTCAATTGTGTCAACTACCGCGTTTATTGTTGCATAATATCCTAAAAAATAAATTGAAAGATAAAATGCATATCTACTTAATTCTATTCCATAATAGGACAATACAAATCCAATGATAATGAATATTATTCCATATACTAAATATCTTCCTTGCCTTTGTTTAATTATATATTCTAACATCGTCCCCCTCCTATTAAAATAATTATCTATAAAAAAATGCGCACTATAAGACAGTTGTTACTGTCTCACAGTGCGCTTTAAATTCGCTTTCTGCTGCTACATCTTTCGTAGCCGGGCTGCATAGATTATTCTACCGCTTGCTCAGATTTGTATTTATTTCAAAAACTAAAATAAATAAACTATTAAGTTTTTACAAATTTATTATAACATCAAATTTTACATATTGCAAATATATTTTTATAATTATTTATTTTTCTATTTTCATTTTGTACAATAAAAAAGCACTCGTTGGTATAAACCAAAAAGCGCTTGTAATAAATTGTTTTTATCTCTTTGAAAATTGTGAAGCTTTTCTTGCTTTCTTTAGACCAGGTTTCATTCTTTCTTTCTTTCTTGAATCTCTTGTTAAGAATCCTGCTCTCTTTAATACTGGTTTTAATTCTTCGTCAAATTCTAATAGAGCTCTTGACACACCGTGTCTAATTGCTCCAGCCTGTCCAGTAAATCCACCACCTTTAACATTAACAATTACATCGAATTGTCCTTCTTTTTCTGTTAATTTTAAAGGAGATTTTGCTGCTTCTTTTAATGTTTCATAACCAAAGTACTCTTCAATATCTTTTCCATTAATTGTGAATGTACCTTGTCCTGGTAAAAGTCTTACTCTTGCTACAGATGTTTTTCTTCTTCCTGTACCGTAATATTGATTACTCATGATACCTCCCCTTATAATTCTAGTAACTCAGGTTTTTGACCTTCGTGTTTGTGATCAGGTCCAGCATAAACATATAATTTCTTATACATTTGTCTACCCAATGTATTCTTTGGTAACATACCTTTGATTGCATGTTCTAAGATTCTTTCTGGGTGTTTTGCTAGAACTTCTGCATAAGGAGTTTCTCTTAAACCATCAGCGTATCCTGTATATCTTCTATATACTTTTTGCTCTGCCTTATTACCTGTTACTCTAATCTTTTCTGCGTTAACTATAACTACATAGTCACCGGTATCTACATGAGGTGTAAATATTGGCTTATGTTTACCTCTTAAAATTGAAGCCACTTTTGTTGCCACATCACCTAGTACTTTATCTGTTGCATCAACAAGATACCATTTACGCTCAACTTCGTTGTGTTTTGCTAAAAATGTACTCATTTTTCCTCCCGTTTCTTTTTTTAATATCTTCGCCTCATCTATTTAGACCCCGCCGATTGAGGTAGCGGATTTTGTATATTCGACGATTTCTTAATCGCACATCGACGCTGCGATTTCATATCGTAGATATCTAAAAAAGAATCGAGATTCTCTTAAAGATACTCAATAAGTATACTAAAATTAGATATAAAAGTCAAATTTTAATACTTAATTTCTAACAAATATAATCCTTGTGGAGCATAGTTTTTTGCTGCTCTTAAAATCTTTTGTTCGAATATTTCATTTACATAATTTACTTCTCTAAATCCTCTTCCAATATCAATTAATAATCCTACCATAATTCGTATTTGATTATATAGAAAACTCTTAGCTTCAAACTCAATATATATATCATCATCATGAGTAAAGACTTCAATACTATCAATTTTTCTGACTGGATCCTTATAATCGTCATCTAATTTCATAAATGCTGAAAAATCATGCTCTCCCTCTAATAATTTTGCTGCCTCTTTCATCTTTTCAACATCAAGTCTATATTTTATATGAAGCATATAATTATTATGATCAGGATAGAATATCTTTGTATTCTTTATAATATATCTATATTTCTTGATTTTCGCATCATATCTAGCATTAAAATTATCATCAACTTCTTTTGAATCTAAAATCAAAATATCATCTGGTAAGTATTTTCTTAGTAAATGCTTATAGCTTACTGCAGGAAATGGATTGTCTGTCTTAAAATTAACTACCTGATGTCTAGCATGTACGCCTCGATCTGTACGACCGGCAAATACTAGTGTAATATCTTCTTTTAATAACTTATACAAAGCCTTCTCTATCTCGCCTTGAACAGTTCTTAGATTTGGTTGTCTTTGTGAGCCGTAAAATCCGCTTCCATCATAGGCAATATCTAATCTTATATTTTTCATAATATATATCTTGTTGAAATAATAATCGCAAAAAATACTATAACTGAGAATAGTATAATATAGTCTTTTTTATCCATTATTAAAGGATTTAATCTAGTTCTTCCTTCTGATCCTCTATATCCCCTTGCTTCCATTGCAATAGCTAATTCGTAAGCTCTTCTAAATGAATTTATAAATAATGGAACTAATAATGGTATCATAGCCTTCGCTCTTGCAAATATATTTCCTGAATCAAATTCAGCTCCTCTCGCTAATTGGGATTTTCTAATCTTATTAGCTTCGTCAAACAGTGTAGGAATGAATCTTAAAGCTATTGATATCATCATAGCTAGTTCATGAGCTGGGAATTTAATCACCTTTAATGGACTCATTAAAGATTCAAGTCCATCTGTCAGCTTAGTTGTACTTGTTGTAAGAGTTAAAAATGTTGTTCCTATAACAAGTAATATCAATCTTACTCCTATAAAAATCGCTCTATCGATACCTTGATATGTTATATTTAACTTCCAAAAAGATACAAGCACATCTCCAGGGGTTGAAAATATATGTATCAATGTAGTAAATATCAATATAAATATAATAGATTTTAGTGATTTTAATGTCTTAAAAAAACTTAAATTTGCTACTTTTAATGTTAGTAAAACAAATAAAAATAGAGGAATAAACATATATATATTATCAACAAAGAACAATGTAATCATATAAAGAAACACTAATGAAATTTTCACTCTAGGATCTAGTCTATGAATTATAGTGTCTCCTGGGATATATTGTCCCAAAGTCATATTATTCATGATTATCTCCTTTGCTCTTTAATTGATTAATTAACTCTTCATACGCTTCCTCAACAGTAATTATAGTCTTATCAAAATGATATCCTTTTTTCTTTAAAATTTCTGTCACTTTTGTAATTTGAGGAACATCAAGTCCAATTTTTTCTAATTCTTCGCCACGACTATATATGTTTTCTGGTAAATCATCAGCAAATATCTCTCCTCCATCAAGTACAATTACTCTTTCTGCGAGCTTTGCAATATCTTCCATAGAGTGAGAAACGACTATTACTGTCAATTCATCAGATTTATTATAAATATTTTTAATCTCATTTAGAATTTCATCTCTTCCGACAGGATCAAGTCCTGCTGTAGGCTCATCAAGTACTAAATATGAAGGCTTCATTGCTAATATGGACGCAATCGCTACTCTTCTTTTTTGACCACCTGATAATTCAAAAGGGGATTCATCTTTGAATTTTTCATAATCTAGACCTACTAGTTCCATAGACTCTTTTACTCTGCGTTTAATTTCTTCTTCATCCAATCCTAAATTCTTAGGCCCGAATGCAATATCCTTTTCAATTGTTTCTTCAAATAATTGATATTCTGGATACTGAAATACTAGTCCAACTTTTTGTCTAATAGCTTTTAATTGAGTTTTAGTATCTTCAGAAACTTTCTGATTGTCAACTGTAACCTCACCACTACTTGCATACAAAAGCCCATTGAACAATTGCATCAATGTTGACTTACCAGAACCTGTATGACCTATTACACCAATAAATTCTTGTTTATTTATTTGTAAATTTATATTTTTTAGGGCAAAACCTTGTTCTCCTCCATTTTGCCCATAGCTATAACTAACATTTTCTAAAATTATACTCATAATACATTTACCAAGTCTTCAATTGTTAATACATCTGAATCTATCTTAATTCCTTCACTTCTTAATAAAAAGGCTAATTCACTAACTTGAGGAACATCCAATCCATATTTTTTAATCTTATCAACTTGAGAAAACACTTCTCTCGGTGTTCCATCTAATACTATTTGCCCCTTTTCCATAACGATCACTCTATCAGATAATACAGCTTCGTTCATATAATGAGTTATATTAATTACTGTCTTATCTTGTTCTTTATTTAATTTAATCGCATGATTAATTACATCTTTTCTTCCATTTGGGTCAAGCATAGCGGTAGGTTCGTCAAATACAACTACCTCTGGATTCATTGCGAGCACTCCTGCAATTGCTACTCTCTGTTTTTGTCCACCAGATAGCATATGTGGTGCTGTCTTTGCATACTTCAACATACCAACCGTTTTCAGAGAAGAGTCCACTCTCTTTCTCAATTCTGGATTTGGTATTCCCATGTTTTCTGGACCAAAGGCAACATCTTCTTCAACGACTGTCGCAACTATCTGATTATCCGGATTTTGAAATACCATGCCTACTTGTTCTCTAATTTTCCAAATATCACTGGTCTTGGTATTTTGTCCAAATATTGAAACATCACCCTCTGTTGGGAAAATCTGTGCATTTAATAATTTTGCCATTGTAGATTTCCCGGATCCATTTCGTCCTAATATAGATACGAATTCTCCTTTATTAATTTCTAGATTAATATTTTTTAATATTAAATCTTCTGAATTTGTATCATATTTAAAACATACATTTTCCAATTTTATCATTTAACTTTGCCTCGTTATTACTAATCTCTTTGCATTTCTTGTTTTTCAAATTCTGTTGGAGAATAGTTTGTAGTTGATTCATATATTACTACAGCAGTATTGATAGGTACACTTTCAAATATTCTTCTCATTGCATCTTCTGGTGTATTAATGCATGAACTTGAACCAGCATATTTATAGATATCTCCACCAAATTGAACTCTATCATGCGAATCATGAATTCCTGAACCTGTCCAGCCAACAGGTATCCAATATTTTACTGGATAAGTATAAGGAACTCCACTTAATGCATTCTCCCCAACTAAACTCTTACCTTCTTCTTTCGACCAAACTTTATTAACACCAGTAGGTGTTGCAGCATGTCTTACCGCATGTCCTGTTACTACAGGAGTATCAACTACTAATTCTCCATCTTTGTAGAACCACATATGTTGTCTTGAAAGATCTATTTCAATATAGGTGTTTCCTATATCATCTATTTCTCTATGAAGAGCCTCTTGATTATATTCAATTTCTACTGATCCATCTTTTTTTTCATTTATCATTTCTAATACATTTTCCATAGTATCAGAAACATTCATTTGCCATCCATATATTCCACCTGGAACTGTTATTTCACCAATTCCAGTAGCATTAAATTGATGTGGTGTATTGTATGTGTCAGTTTCTATAGCTATATCTTTAATATAATTATATAATTTATCTTCATTTAACACATATTCATTGTCTTTTTCATCAAACATCGCTAATAATTCGTCACCTTTAAGCTCCCATTTTCTATCTACAAAATCAAATAAATATGAGCTATTAAAGATTTGGTTCATCTTATCTACATTATCTTTTAGTTTTTCATCATTTGCATATAATTTAGGATTGATATATTCGTCTTTCAATATTAATTCTTTTTGTGATTTTTCTAAAGCCTCACTAATTGAAATTAATACTTGTTCTTCATCTAATTTATTACCTTTCACTTCTTCTTTGATTACATAGCCTTCATCTGTTTTTTCAACATGCGCATCTACAGGCTCTGTGATATTATTAAATAAATCTGATTTTTCTACTAAATCTACTAATTTATTACTATTGTATTCACTTCTTAAATCAAAGGATTGTTCATGTTTTTTGAAAACTTCAATTGGCCATAACCAATTATTTTGATTAAAATTAGGTTCTCCAACAATTAAAAATTCTAAATTTATATCTTCGCTTTTTAATTCAAAATATTTATTATCTCTTCCTTTAATATTTAAAATATAGCTTTCTGAAGATGGATTTAATATATCTTCTTTTTTCATAAAAGACTTATCTTCTCCATTAACTTCTGTATTTGGAAAACTATAGTAATTAAAGTATATTGAACCTGCTAAATAAATTATTAATAATAAACTCAATATAATCATTACAGGCTTTTTCTTGGATTTAGTCATAATTCCTCCCTTTATAATTACATAGAATAATTATACCATATATAATCAATTAAAAATGTATATTTATTTTAATATTTATACCACATTATTGATATTTTAATAATAATTATTTGTAAAAAAAAAGGACAACATGTTTTGCTGTCCTGAATAGATTAAACTAATTCTAAAATTGCCATTTCTGTAGCATCGCCACGTCTTGGCCCAAGTTTTAACACTCTTGTATAGCCACCATTTCTATCCTTATACTCTGGTCCTATTTCGTCAAATAATTTTTTTACAACTTCATCTTTATAGATAAAAGCTTCTGCTTGACGTCTTGAATGTAAGTCACCTTTTTTAGCTAATGTAATCATCTTATCTGTTAATCTTTGAGCTTCTTTTGCTCTTGTTACAGATGTTATAATTCTTCCATTTTCTAATACTGATTGAGTAAGGTTTCTTAACATTGCATTACGGTGGTCAGTTCTTCTACCTAATTTTCTTAAATTTGACATACTGCCTCCTAATTATTCTTCCTCATCGTCTTTAAGTTCTAAACCTAAATTTTCAATTTTCTCTTTAACTTCTGCAAATGATTTTCTACCAAAATTCTTAATATTTGTTAATTCAGACACTGGAACTTCAATAATTTGTCCAACTGTATCTAAACCAGCTCTCTTTAAGCAATTAAATGCTCTTAAGCTTAAATCTAATTCTTCAATTGTTAAATCTAATGATTCATCAGATTCATCAACTTCTTCTTCAATTTCTTCAACAATCTCTTCTTGTTTTAAATTTGGTAGTTCTGTAAAGAAGTTAAGATAATTCATAAGAATTTGCGCACCTTCAGAAACCGCTTCTTGTGGTGATATAGTTCCATTTGTTGTGACTTCAAGTATTAATTTATCATAATCTATTGTTTGTCCAACTCTTGTTTTTTCAATAATAAAGTTCACTTTTTTAACTGGTGTAAATGATGAATCTATTGCTATTAATCCAATAGGTGCATCTTCAATTTTATTCTGTTCTGCTACAGAATAACCACTTCCATCTATTGCAGTTAATTCCATATGTATTTCACCTTCGTCATTAACTGTTGCGATATAGTGATCTTTATTTGTAATTTCTATATCAACATCTTCGCTTATATCACCTGCTGTAACAATTTTTGGCCCTTTAACATCCAATCTTAATTTAACTGGATCATTATTGTCTGAGTGTCTTCTAATTGCAATTCCTTTAATATTTAATATCATTTCAGGAACATCTTCAATTACGCCTTTTACAGATGTAAATTCATGTAGTACTTCTTCATCAAATTTAATACTTGAAATCGCAGTACCTGGTAATGAGGATAGCAAAACTCTTCTCATACTATTTCCTAGAGTTGTTCCGTAACCCCTCTCTAATGGAGAAATTACGAAACGGCCAAGATTGTTGTTCTCATCTATTTCTAAAATTTCTATTTTTGTATTTAGATTTTCTATCACGGATTAGCCTCCTGTGCTTTAACTATTATCTTGAATACAACTCTACTATTAATTGTTCATTTATTTCAAAGTCTATATCTTCTCTTTGTGGTCTAGTTTCTACTTTACCTTCTAATTTTTCAGTATCAACGCTCACCCATTTAGCTTGATTCCAAACTTTGTCTTCTGTATTCTTGAAGATACCATTTCTTCTTGATCTTTCTCTAACTGAGATTACATCACCTTCTGATACTACATATGAAGGAATATCTACTTTCTTTCCATTAATTAGGAAATGTCCATGAGAAATTAATTGCTTTGCTTCATTTCTTGTTTTAGCAAATCCCATTCTATAAACTACATTGTCAAATCTTAATTCTAATAATTGTAATAAGTTCTCACCTGTAATTCCTGACATTTTATCAGCTTTTTTATAGATTTTTCTAAATTGCTTTTCTAAAACGCCGTAGATAAATTTAGCTTTTTGTTTTTCTTGTAATTGTAAACCATACTCACTTAATTTACCTCTATTTGAACTAGGATTTCTTCTTGATTTTTTATTGATACCTAATACTTGTGGTGATACACCTAGAGATTTTGCTCTTTTAAGTACTGGTCCGTTATATTTTGCCATATTATATATCCTCCCTATACTCTTCTCTTCTTAGGTGGTCTACATCCATTATGTGGTATTGGTGTAACATCCTTAATTCTTACGATTTGTAAGCCTTCTGTTTCTAAAGCTCTGATTGCAGACTCTCTACCTGAACCTGGACCTTTAACGTAAACTTCAACTGTTTTTAATCCGTGTTCCATAGCCTTTTTAGCTGCTTCTTCTGCTGCTTGTTGCGCTGCGAAAGGAGTAGATTTTCTTGAACCTTTAAATCCTAATTGACCTGCTGATGACCATGAGATAGCATTACCATTCATGTCAGTCAACATAACCATTGTATTGTTAAATGTTGAGTTAATATAAGCTTGGCCTTGTTCGATTTGTTTTCTATCTCTTCTTCTAATACGTGCTTGTTTACCACGTGTATTTGTCTTTGCTTTTGCCAAATCTTACCTCCTTTACTTTCTACCTTTACGAGTTCTAGCATTATTCTTAGTGTTTTGTCCTCTTACTGGTAAATTAGCTCTATGTCTCTTACCTCTGTATGAGTTGATTTCACGTAATCTCTTAAGATTCATGCTGATATCTCTTCTTAAGTCACCTTCTAAAGTGTACTTATCAATTTCTTGTCTTATTGCTGATAATTCGCTTTCTGTAAGATCCTTAACTCTTGTGTCAGGATTTACTCCAGCATTTGATAATATTTCATTTGATCTTGATCTACCGATACCAAAGATGTAAGTTAAACCAATTTCAACTCTTTTTTCTCTTGGTAAATCAACTCCTGATATTCTTGCCAAAGTTTAGCCTCCTTAACCTTGTCTTTGTTTGTGTTTTGGATTATCGCAAATTACCATTACTTTACCTTTTCTTCTGATAATTTTACATTTTTCACACATTTTTTTTACTGATGGTCTTACTTTCATAAACCCTCCTATTTCTTTCTCCAAGTAATTCTACCCTTTGTTAAATCATATGGAGACATTTCAACTGTAACCACATCGCCTGGTAGAATTTTAATATAGTTCATTCTCAATTTTCCTGAGATATGAGCTCTTATTTCGTGACCGTTTTCTAATTCCACTAAAAATATTGTATTCGGTAAAGCTTTAACTACCTTACCAGTTACTTCTATAACATCACTATTTGACAAACTTAGCCTCCTTTGATGTCTTTAGTTTAATAAATCTTTTTATATCTAAATCGTTTATATTGCCACTATTTATGTCTTTTTCAAAATTAACTATTCCATCATTTACTTTTTGTAAATGTTTTACATTTTTCCTCTTTGGATTAGTAATTGTTTTTTCTTTTCCGTTTACAAGTAGAACATAATTTTGATCAATAATTTTGTATATGACATAAATCATACCATTATCTCTTCCCGACTTTGATATACAAAATTGGCCTACCGAAAAATTGTATATATTGTCTTTTTTAAAACTCATATGAACTACTCTAGAGATTTCTTTATTTCTACAAAAACATCTTCAATATCTTTGTTTCCATCGTATTTTTTCAACTTATCGGATTTTTTATAATATTCGATTAAAGGAGATGTTTCATTTTCGTAAATTTCAATTCTCTGTCTTGCGGTCTCTTCATTGTCATCTGGTCTTTGTAATAGTTCTCCACCACAGATGTCACAAACACCTTCTACTTTTGGTGGTAGATTAGTTACATGATATGTTGCGCCACAGTTCTTACATACTCTTCTTCCAGATATTCTAGAAATTAGAGTATCAACTGACGCTCCTATATATACAACTTCATCTAATTCTTTATTATTATCTTCTAACCATTTGTCGAAAGCACATGCTTGATTTAGATTTCTAGGATAACCATCCAACATAAATCCATTTGGATTGCTTTCCTTAGAAAGTGTATCAAAAACTAATTCATTTGTTAATTCATCTGATACTAAGGATCCTGATTCAATAATCTCTTTTACTTTTTTACCCAATTCTGTTTGTTCTTTGACATTTCTTCTAAAAATATCACCTGTAGAAATATGAGTAATTCCGTATTCTTTAATAAGTTTACTTGCTTGAGAACCCTTACCTGCTCCCGGAGGTCCTAATAAAATCAATATCATATATTAGCCCCTTATTATTTATTTAAGAAACCTTTATAATGTCTCATTTGCATCATTGCTTCTAATTGTTTTGTAGTTTCAACAATTACACCTACAGCAATTATTATAGATGTACCACCCAATACTAAGTTCGCACCTAAGAAGTGACCGAATAGTCTTGGAGCCGCTGCTATAATACCTAATCCTATAGCACCAATTAATGTTATTCTACTTACTATTGTACCTAAGTAATCTGTGGTAGGCTTTCCTGGTCTAATACCTGGAATAAATCCACCATTTTGTTGTAAGTTTTTAGAATATTCATATGGGTTGAATTGTATAGAATTGTAGAAATAAGCAAATAGTATAACTAATGCTGTTTGTATTAATATAAATACTAAAACTCCTATTGTTGAAGTAGGTGTCATGTATTTTTCTACAAAACCTCTCATTGATGGTATTATCAATGCTAAAGTTTGTGGTAATGCTAATATTGATGATGCAAAAATTACTGGCATAACACCACTCATATTAACCTTAATTGGAATATGTGTTGATGAACCACCATACATCTTTCTACCAACAACTCTTTTCGCATATTGTACTGGAATTCTTCTCTCACCTTCTGTTAGTAATATTACGAATACTACAGATAATAAAGTGATTAATGCAATAATTAAACCTTTCCACCATAGGAAACCTTCTGCACCTGAGATTATTCCTTTTATCCATGCAACAGCTGTTTCTGGTAATCTTGAAATAATACCTAAGAAAATTATAATAGATACACCATTACCAATTCCCTTTTCAGTAATTAATTCTCCAAGCCACACAACAAAATGTGAACCTGCTACTAATATTGTTATTACAATGAATTTAGGTAAGAATCCATCACCTTCAGCTATTTGAATTGCGCTTCCGAATATACCTTGTACGATACCATAAGCTTGCAATATTGCTAAAACAAATGCCAAGTACTTTGTAATTTTTTGAATTTTCTTTCTTCCTTGATCACCTTGCTTAGATAATTCTTCTAAAGAAGGGATTGCATAAGTTAACAATTGAACTACAATTGATGATGTAATATAAGGTCCTACCCCTAAAGCGAATGCAGATAAACTGGCTAAACCACCACCAGTAATCTGATTAAGTAAACCTAAAATTGTTCCTGCTGCTCCATTATAGATAGCCTTAACAACTTCTGGTTTTACATATGGTAATGGCAATGCATTACCAAGTCTAAATATTACTACGATCATTAATGTATATAATAATTTTTTTCTTAAATCTTCAATTTTCCAAGCATTAGCAAATGTTCTTAACATTTTAGATCACCTCTGCCCTTCCCCCTAAAGAATTAATTTTCTCTAGAGCAGATTTTGAGAACTTATGTGATTTAACAACTAATTTCTTTTCTAGTTCTCCAGAACCTAAAATCTTAATTCCATCTTTAGCTTTTGATTTTTTAACTAATCCAGATTCAAATAATAATTCTGGTGTTACTTCTGTACCATCTTCGAATCTATTTAATTGATCCAGATTAACTACTGCAAATTGCTTTGCAAAAACATTGGTGAAACCTCTTTTTGGTAATCTTTGGAATAGAGGCATTTGACCACCTTCAAATCCTGGTCTTGTCTTTCCACCGGATCTAGCTAATTGTCCTTTGTGACCACGTCCTGATGTTTTACCCCATCCTGAAGCATGTCCACGTCCTACTCTTTTCTTTCTTTTAGTTTCTCCACCTGGTGCCGGTCTTAAATCATGTAATTTCATCGAACACCTCCTATTCAACTTCTTTAACTTCTAACATAAAGTCGATTGAATTAACCATACCTCTTATTGCTGGATTGTCTTCTTTAACAACTGTTTGTCCAACTTTTTTTAGTCCTAGTGCTTCAACTGTCTTTTTATGTTTGTCTAATCTACCAATTGTACTTCTTACAAGTTTAATTTCTAATTTAGCCATCTTTCCCTCCTAGTTTAGTATTTCATCAACACTTTTACCACGAAGTCTAGCTACTTCTTCAACTGTTTTAACACTTGTTAGACCTGCTAATGTTGCATTAACAACACTCTTAGGATTTGCTGAACCTAATGACTTAGCTCTGATATTTGTAATACCAGCTAATTCACAAACAGCTCTTACTGCACCACCGGCAATAACACCGACCCCTTCTCCTGCAGGTTTTAATAGTACTAATCCAGCGCCTTTTTCACCATAAATTTCGTGTGGGATTGTTCCATTAACTATGTTAATTTCAACGGCATTTTTCTTTGCATCTTCAACACCTTTTCTAATAGCTTCTGGTACTTCGTTAGCTTTACCTATACCGATACCAACTGTACCTTTTCTATTTCCAACTACTACAAGTGCTGAGAATCTCATTGTTCTACCACCCTTAGCTACCTTTGTAACTCTGGAAATATGAACAACTTTTTCTTCAAATTCTGATTTGTTTCTTACATTATCTCTTGCCATGTTTCCTCCCGACTAAAATTTCAAACCAGCTTCTCTTGCTGATTCTGCTAGTTCTTTTACTTTGCCGTGATATATATAACCTGATCTGTCGAATACTACTGTATCAATACCTTTTTCGATTGCTCTCTTTGCTACTAATTCACCAACTTTTTTAGCTGATTCTTTATTTGAAGATAGATTATCTTCTGCAAAAGTCTTATCTAATGTTGACGCACTTGCTAAAGTTACACCATTAACATCATCGATAATTTGAGCATATATATTCGCATTACTTTTATATACACTTAATCTTGGTCTTTCAGGAGTACCACTAATTTTTCTTCTAACTCTTAAATGTCTTGCTTTTCTATTTGCACTTTTATTTATATTTGACATAAATCACTCCCTTCTATTTACCAGTCTTACCAACTTTTCTTCTAATGTGTTCATCTGAATACTTAACACCTTTACCTTTATATGGTTCTGGTGGTCTATATCCTCTAATCTTTGCAGTATAATTACCAACTAATTGTTTGTCTATACCACTAATGATGATTGTTCTTTCATTAGGTACTTCAGTTGTGATACCTTCTGGATCTTCTAATAGTAAAGGATGTGAAAAACCAAGGCTTAGATTTAATTTATTTCCTTGTTTTTGAGCTCTGTATCCTGTACCTACAATTTCTAATTGTTTTTTATAACCTTCTGTAACACCAATAACCATATTTTCAATTAATGTTCTATATAGTCCGTGTAATGATCTATGTTCTTTTGAATCTGAAGGTCTTTGTAAAACTGCTTCTTTTTCTTCAATATTTAATACGAAATCTCTACTAATATCTTGTGATAAAGTTCCTTTTGGACCCTTAACTTCTACTAGTCCATCTGTTACTTTAATCTCAACTCCAGCAGGGATTTGTATTGGTTTTAATCCAATTCTTGACATATTCTCCTCCTTGTTGGAATATTACCAGATGTAGCAGATAACCTCGCCACCAACTGATTCTTTTCTTGCTTTCTTATCAGTTAAAACTCCTTTTGATGTAGATATGATAGCTGTTCCTAGCCCATTTAGTACTTGTGGAACATCTTGTGCTGAAACATATACTCTACGTCCAGGTTTTGAAATTCTCTTTAATCCTGTAATAACTCTTTCATCATCTACATATTTTAAGTCTATTGTTATAATTCCTTGTTTGTCATCTTCTGTTACGTAAAAACCTTTAATATATCCTTCGTCTAATAAGATTTGTGCAAGGTCTTTTTTTATGTTAGATGCAGGGATTTCTACTGATTTGTGTCTTGCCATATTTCCATTTCTAATTCTTGATAGCATATCTGCTATTGGATCAGTCATCATAAATATTTACCCCCTTCTTACCAACTTGATTTTTTCACACCAGGAATTTCACCTTTGTATGCAAGTTCTCTAAAACATATACGACAAATTCCATATTTTCTTAAAACTGAATGTGGTCTTCCGCATAAGTTACATCTTGTATATTCTCTTGATGAGAATTTTTGTTTTCTTTTTTGTTTTGCAATCATTGATTTTTTTGCCATATTATCTCCTTACCTACTTCTTGAAAGGCATTCCAAGTTTTTCTAGTAATGCTCTTCCTTCTTCGTCAGTTTGAGCTGTAGTAACAACAATGATATCCATACCTCTTATTTGTTCAATATTGTCAAATACGATTTCTGGGAAAATTAATTGTTCTTTAATTCCTAAAGCGTAATTTCCTCTACCGTCAAATGAAGTTGTTGGAACACCTCTGAAGTCTCTAACTCTTGGCAATGCAATATTAACTAATTTATCAAAGAAATCTTCCATCTTTCTACCACGTAAAGTTACTTTACAACCGATTGGTTGGCCTTCACGAAGTTTGAAGTTAGAAATTGACTTTCTTGCTTTAGTAATAACTGGTTGTTGACCTGTTATTGTTCTAATTTCTTCTACAGCTGATTCCAATAATTTAGGATTGTCTTTTGCTTCACCTAAACCGATATTTACAATAATCTTTTCAAGCTTTGGTGCCTGCATAACATTATCATAATCAAACTCTTTTACTAATGCAGGTAAAACATCATTTTTGTATAATTCTTTCAATCTAGAAGTCACATTATCCCCCTTCTATTTGTCTAATTTTTCGCCAGATTTAGTAGATACACGAACTTTTTTATTATCGATAATATCTGTTCTTGTTCTTACCCCTCTACCTAGCTTTTCATCGTATAATAGAACATTTGATGCATGTATTTTTCCTTCTCTTTCTACTATACCACCTTGTTGAACAGCTGAAGTTGGTTTTTGATGTTTTATTTGAATATTTACCTTTTCAACTATTACTTTATTTTCAGATGGAAAAGTTGCTAATACTTTACCTACTTCCCCTCTATCTTTACCTTTAATTACTTGTACTTTATCACCAGTCTTTATATGCATATTTTCCTCCTATAAAACTTCTGGAGCTAAAGAAATGATTTTCATAAAACCATTTGCTCTTAGTTCTCTTGTTACAGGTCCAAATATACGTGTACCAGCTGGGTTTTTATCTTCTTTTACAATAACTGCTGCATTGTCATCAAATTTTATGTATGAACCGTCAGCTCTATCTAATCCAGATTTTGTTCTTACAATTACTGCCTTAACAACAGAACCCTTCTTAACCACCCCACCAGGAGTAGCACTTTTTACTGAACACACTACTACGTCACCAATGTTAGCGTATTTTCTCTTTGATCCGCCTAAAACTTTTATAACTAGTAGCTCTTTTGCACCTGAATTATCTGCAACTTTCATACGTGTCTCTGTTTGAATCATCTGATCCTCCTTCTTCCAGAAATAAAAGTCTATTTAGCTTCTTCTAGTACTTCAACAAGTCTAAATCTTTTTGTTTTAGATAAAGGTCTTGTTTCCATAACTAATACTTTATCGCCTTCTTTAGCCACGTTGTTTTCATCGTGTGCTTTAATCTTCTTACTTCTTGTTATAAATTTCTTATAAAGTGGATGCTTAACTGATCTTGAAACTTCTACAGAAATAGTTTTATCCATTTTATCAGAAACCACCATGCCAATCATGGTTCTTCTTTGATTTCTTTCCATAATTAAGCTCCTCTATTTAAATTTAATTTTCTTTCTGTTTGTATTGTTTTAACTCTTGCTATATCTTGTTTAATCGCTCCGATTGAATTCATACTTTCGATTTGTCCTGTAGCTGCTTGGAATCTTAAGTTAAATAATTCTTCTTTTAAGCTAGCTAATTTATTCTCAAGTTCTTGATCGGATAATTTTCTAATTTCTTTTGCTTTCATTATTAGTTGCCCTCACTTTCTCCTGGACCTGTACGAGTTACGAATTTTGTTTTAATTGGTAACTTTGCACTAGCTAGTCTCATAGCTTCTCTTGCTACATCTTCAGCAACACCACCCATTTCGAACATGATTCTTCCTGGTTTTACAACTGCTACCCAATATTCTGGCGCACCTTTACCGGAACCCATTCTTACTTCTGCAGGTTTCTTTGAAACTGGTTTATCTGGGAAAATCTTAATCCAGATATTACCACCCCTTTTAACATATCTTGTCATTGCTCTTCTGGCAGCTTCAATTTGATTTGAAGTTATCCATGAAGGTTCTAATGCTTGTAATCCATACTCTCCATATGCAAGATGATTACCTCTGTGAGCGTTACCTTTCATTCTGCCTCTATGAACTCTACGACGCTTTACTCTTTTAGGCATTAGCATAACTATTCCTCCTTTAACCAATTACATTAATTGGTGTATAAAATCTCTTATCTTCTATTATCATTTGATCTATTGTTTCTTCCTCTTTGGTTTCTATTTCTTCTAGCTGGTCTTGGTTCTTCAACAGAATCTTGTCCAGGAAGTATTTCACCTTTATAAATCCAAACTTTAACACCAATTTTACCGTATGTTGTATCTGCTTCAGCAAATCCATAGTCGATATCTGCTCTTAAAGTTTGTAGAGGAATATTACCTTCTGAATACCCTTCAGATCTAGCCATATCAGCTCCACCTAATCTACCAGAAACCATTGTCTTAATACCTTTAGCCCCTGATTTCATAGTTCTTTGGATAGCTTGTTTCATAGCTCTTCTAAATGTAATTCTCTTTTCTAAGTCTTCAGCAATTTTTTCTGCTTGTAGTTGAGCATTTAATGCTGTGTTTTTTACTTCTTCAATATTTACGATAACTTGTTTATTAGTCATCTTTTCTAATTTGTTTTTTAGTGAATCTACACCAGCTCCACCCTTACCTATTATCATACCTGGTTTTGCTGTATAAATTGTTACTTTAATTCTATTTAATGATCTTTCAATATCAATCTTTGATACGCCTGCTTGATATTGTGATTTTTTTACATAAGTTCTAATTTTATTATCTTCTGCTAATAAGCTAGCAAAGTCTTTCTTATCTGCGAACCATTTGGAATTCCAATCTTTGATAATCCCAACTCTCATACCATGTGGATTAACTTTTTGACCCATTTATTCCTCCTATTCTTGTTCTCTTACAGTAACACCGATATGTGATGTTCTCTTAAGTATTGGATAAGCTGAACCTTTTGCTTTTGGTCTAATTCTCTTCATGGTTGGTCCATCATTTGCCCAAGCTTTTTCTACAATTAACATATCTCTGTTTAAATTATGATTGTTTTCAGCATTTGCAATAGCTGATTTTAAAACATCTTCTAATAATTTAGCACCTTTCTTTGGTGTAAATCTTAGGATATTTAGCGCTTCATCAACGCTTTTACCAACTATTTCATTACAGATAAAATGTACTTTTAATGGTGAAATACGTACGTATTTTGCTTCTGCTCTAACTTCCATTCTATCCTCCTATCTCTTTACCTTACTTGTTCTGTCATTTTTATCGTGTCCTCTATATGTTCTTGTGGATACGAATTCACCTAATTTGTGACCTACCATATCTTCTGTTATATATATAGGAACATGTTTTCTCCCATCGTGAACTGCTATTGTATGTCCAACGAATTCTGGGAATATTGTTGATCTTCTTGACCAAGTTTGAATAACTTTTTTATCATTTTTTTCATTTAACTCTTCCACTTTTTTCATTAAGTGGTCGTCAGCGAATGGTCCCTTCTTGAGAGATCTACCCATTTCTTACCTCCTGGATCTATTTAGTTCTTCTTCTGATTATATCTTTATTTGATTTCTTCTTAATATCTCTAGTCTTAACACCACGAGATTTCTTACCCCAAGGTGTCATTGGTTGTGGTCTACCTACTGGTGCTCTACCTTCACCACCACCGTGTGGGTGATCTACTGGGTTCATCGCTGAACCTCTTACGTGAGGTCTTCTACCCAAGTATCTAGACTTACCAGCTTTACCTAGTGTAACTAATTCGTGTTCTAAATTACCAACTTGACCGATTGTCGCTTTACATCTGATATCAAGTCTTCTTATTTCTCCTGAAGGTAATCTAACGATACCGTATTTTCCTTCTTTACCAGCTAGTTGAGCTTCAGCTCCAGCTGTTCTAACTAATTGTCCACCTTTACCTGGTTTCATCTCAATATTGTGAATTGTTGTACCTACTGGGATATCTTTCAATTGTAAAGCATTACCTCTTACAATATCAGCATTTTCTCCAGCTTCAACCATATCACCAACTTTTAATCCTAATGGAGCTAAGATATATCTCTTTTCACCATCTACATAATGAATTAAAGCTATATTAGCTGTTCTATTTGGATCGTATTCTATAGCTGCTACCTTTCCCGGTATGCCTTCTTTATCTCTCTTAAAATCTATAATTCTATATCTTCTCTTAGTTCCGCCACCTCTAAATCTTGAAGTAGTTCTACCTAAGTTATTTCTACCACCTGATTTCTTTAATGGTGCTGTCAATGATTTTTCTGGTGCTTTCTTTGTAATTTCATCAAATGATAACACTGACATTGAACGAAGCCCAGCAGAAGTTGGTTTATATTTTTTTATAGCCATTTTATCCCCCTAACTATTACATACCTTCAAAGAATTCAATTGATTTTGAATCTTCTTTTAATGTAACTATTGCTTTTTTCCAGTCAGATTTTTTACCTTCTGTTCTACCTAATCTTGTAGTTTTACCTAGAACATTCATTGTGTTAACTTTTTTTACTTTAACACCATCAAAAATCTTTTCAATAGCTTCTTTAATTTCCGCTTTTGTTGATCTCTTATCAACTTTAAATACATATTTATTTTCTTCCATTAGTTCCATAGATCTTTCTGATACTATTGGAGCTAATACTATATCGTAAGGTGATTTCATTATGCGAATACCTCCTCTGCCTTATTGATTGCAGCTTCAGTTATAATTAATGAATTGTGTTTGATTAAGTCATATACATTCATATTGTTTACTACTACAACTTCAACACCTGGAATATTTCTAAATGATTTATATACATTTTCACTTGCTTCATCAATTACAATATATGCTGTCTTGTCAGCTTTAATTGCTTTTAATACTTCTAAAGCATTCTTTGTGCTAATTTCATCTAAGTTTAATTCGTTCAATACGATTATTTCTTCTTCTACAACTTTTGAAGTTAATAATGATTTTAATGCTTTTCTTCTAACTTTCTTTGGTACTGCATAAGAATAATCTCTTGGCTTTGGAGCAAATACCACTCCACCACCTCTCCATTGTGGAGATCTTATTGAACCTTGTCTTGCTCTACCTGTACCCTTTTGTCTCCATGGCTTTCTACCACCACCCCTAACTTCTGCTCTTGTTTTTGCAGATTGAGTACCTTGTCTCTTGTTTGCTAATTGATTTTTTACAACTTCATAAACAATATGTTCGTTGATTTCAGCTCCAAATAGTGATTCTGGTAAATCAATTGAACCTACATTATTACCTTTTATATCTAATACATTAACATTAGGCATATACTATCTCCTTCCTATTTAGAAGCTTTCTTTGCTTCATTTACAGTTACTAATCCACCTTTAGGTCCAGGGATAGCTCCTTTGATTAGAAGTAAATTGTTCTCTTCATCAACTCTTACTATTTCAAGATTTTGAACTGTTACTCTATCATTTCCCATTTTACCTGATCCTTTTGTTCCTTTGAACACTCTTGCAGGATAAGCAGCAGCTTGTCTTGCACCAGCAGTTCTATGTGATTTAGAACCATGTGATTCAGGCCCTCTACTAAAGTTATGTCTCTTTATTGCACCTTGTGTTCCTTTACCTTTTGAAGTTCCAGTAACATCAACCATGTCATTCGCTTCAAAAACAGAAACATTAATCTCTTGTCCTATTTCAAAGTCTTCAGCATTGTCTACTAAAAACTCTCTTAAATATCTCTTTAACTCTACATTAGCTTTAGCAAAATGTCCCTTCATTGGTTGGTTAGCATGTTTTTCTTTTCTTTCCATAAAACCAACTTGAATTGCATTATAACCGTCATTTTCAACAGTTTTAATTTGTGTTACAACAACTGGACCAGCTTGAACTACTGTTACTGGAAATACATTACCAGTTTCATCAAATAACTGAGTCATTCCCAGTTTTGTTCCTAATATACCTTTCATCATTTCCCCTTTCTTACATTGGATCACATTACATGATCATACTAAGTTTATAATTTAATTTCGATATCTACACCAGCTGGTAGATTTAGTTTCTTTAGAGCGTCTAATGTCTTTGCATTTGGATTAATAATATCAATTAATCTCTTATGTGTTCTTTGTTCAAATTGTTCTCTTGAATCTTTATATTTGTGAACCGCTCTGATAATTGTTATTTTTTCGATTTCTGTAGGTAGTGGAATTGGTCCTGAAACTTCTGCTCCACTTCTCTTACATGCTTCTACTATCTTTTGAGCTGATGAGTCGATCAACTCGTGATCATAAGCTCTTAATCTAATTCTAATTTTTTGCTTGATTGCCATTTCTCCTCCTATATTTTGTAGCATACTCGCTTCCGGGTGTACTAAACCTTTACATAAAAAAAGCGATGCTACCTCGCCCAAATTTTATTTGAACTAACTCTGTGTGAATTACCTCAAAACGCCTTAGAAGTGACGTTTTAAGCAACCTCTCACTTCATTGCTAATTTTTAGTACTCGACTATAATACTAAAAAAACAAAATTATTTCAAGTTATATTACAATTTAAAGTTTTTTATATGAAAAATATTACATTTATTTAATAATTTAAAAGTAGATTAAAAATTTTTCCTATATTTCAAATTTTTAAGTCAATTTTCACCATATTATTTTATAGCCTATATTATAATATATTATAGAAGAGAATTAAAAATATATATCAATTCATTTTATTAACACTATAATTTTTATATTTACTATTTTTGATAATGAGCAAATATTTTTTTCTAAAAAATAGTATTGATTATCAAAATCATAACATAAGTTATTTTTAATCCTTGTTCTATAGCACAAAAAATGAAATTAATAAATTCTCTTTATTTTTAATTTGACATCAATTAAAAAATAGTATATATTATATAAGGTAATCACATTTTTGGTGGGTATAGCCAAGTGGTAAGGCACAGGATTGTGGCTCCTGGTATCGTGGGTTCAAATCCCATTACTCACCCCATGCGGATATGGCGGAATTGGCAGACGCGCTAGACTTAGGATCTAGTATCTTCGGATGTGAAGGTTCGACTCCTTTTATCCGCACCATTAGAGAACGTTTAATACGTTCTTTTTTATTTTAAACAAAAAATACCACTGGCATTTACCAGCAGTATTCATAAATTTTATTCTATTCACTTTTTAGATTCTTTTTAACAATACGGGATATATTGTTCATTAACATCTCGATAGCTATTGTGTTTCGTCCACCGTGTGGAATGATTATATCTGCATATTTTCTTGTTGGTTCGATGAATTGTTCGTGCATTGGTTTAACAGTATCTCTATATTGTGAAATCACAGATTCGATTGATCTTCCTCTCTCAATTACATCCCTTTGAATTCTTCTAAGAATTCTTTCATCGCTGTCGGTATCTACAAATATTTTGATATCCATTAAATCTCTTAATTTTTTATTTTCAAGAATGAGTATACCTTCAACAACTATGACAGGCTTAGGCTTAACTAAAACTACTTCATCAGACCTATTATGAATTGTGTAATCATATACCGGTCTATATACTTCTTTCCCTTCCTTTAATTGAATTATATCATTTATCAATCTTTCGGTTTCAAAAGCAGAAGGATGGTCGTAATTTAATTTACTTCTCTCTTCATAATTTAAATTGTCGTGAGCTTTGTAGTAAAAATCATGTCCTAGAACGATTAAATCATTGTCGTATTTTTTCCTTAATTTATTAACTATCGTTGTTTTACCTGATGCAGAACCACCACATACACCAATTATCGTTACATTATGCATAATTTATTCCTTTAATGAATCTAATTCTTTCTCTGTCAATTCTCTATATTGACCTAGTTTTAAATTTTCATCTAATTCTAAATCCCCAATTGATAATCTTTTTAGATATATAACTTCCCTACCGCAGTCTCTTAACATACGCTTAACTTGATGATATTTACCTTCTTGTATATAGACATAACATTCATAATCAGATATTATTTCAAGTTTTGCTGGTAATGTTAAATAGTTCTCTTCAGTTAGAAATATACCATTCTTAAATTTTATTATATCATCTTTTTCTAGTTTAGAATCAACTTTTGCATAGTATTTTTTAAATACATTTTTCTTTGGAGATAATAATTCGTGAGCAAGTCTTCCATCATTAGTTAATAATAGAAGCCCTTCTGTATCTTTGTCGAGTCTTCCAGCTGGAAAAACTCCCTTATTATGATATTTTTTATCCAATAAATCTATAACTGTTTCATTATAGTCTTTTGTAGCTGAGATTACGCCTTGAGGTTTATTCATCATAATATAAATGTATTTTTTATAAATTATCTCCTCATCTTTATATTTAATTGTATCTTTTTCTTCATCTACCTTGAAAGTTGGCTTATCAATTACTTTGTCATTAACAAGTATTAAACCTTGTTTTATATATTCTTCGACTTCTTTTCTAGAACCAACGCCCATATTAGATAAATACTTATCTATTCTCATATCTTCCTTATATTATTTTAATAATTGTGAAATTTTCTTATAAATTAATAATGTAACCAGAGCATTTAGTGTACCTTTAACTAAATTAAATGGCACTATAGCAAATAGTATTAAATCTAAAAAACTATGTATATAATTATTTGGTGGCATCATCTTTGTAAATTCTATCAACTCAATCCCCATTGCTTTTGCATAAAGTGGAAATATCACATAATAGTTTGATAATGTTGCTACCAATGTCATTAAGATTACACCTACGATTAATCCTATAGCTGCTCTCTTCTTAGTTTTTTTGTAGCTGTAAATAAATGAAGCAGAACCTACAAATACGCAACCTACAATTGTATTGGATAATTCACCAACATAAGCTGTTGTTGTTCCATTTAAAAATAGATTTATAATATTTTTCATCACTACGGTTATTATTCCTGATATTGGTCCTAATGCAAATCCACTTATCAGTGTTGCTACATCTCCAAAATCCACTGTCATGAATGGTGGTGCAATTGGTATTGGAAACTTAAATAGCGCTAACACTCCCGCCGCAGCTGACAACATTGATATCTTTACAAGTTTTGAAACATTCACAACTTTTTCCTTTTTTGTTAATTCCATAAAATCCTCCCTAAATATATTTCGAGGCTTTTATTTAAAAAATAAATATGCCCCAAATCATTCGGGGCATGTGATTATACATATCATGGTACATAAATAGCACCAATTATATATTATCTTCTTCCATCCAGACTATACTGTCGGTATCGGAATTACACCGATTCTGCTTTCGCTCGCGGACTTTACCGCCGGTAGGGAATCACACCCTGCCCTGAAGATTTGTATATATTATAACACTAATAGTGTTTTATTACAAATTAGATATTAATCCAAACAGATACACTACCTGGGGATACTTGGAAATCTCCATATCCTTCATCATCAATTATTATTTCAGCTTGATTATTACCTAATTTATCTTTATAAAGTTTTCCAGCTTGATCTTCTCCTACGAACATTCTTATAGTATCTTCTGTATGATTACTTATTGTTACCGCTAATTTTCCAGGATGTTCTTCATTTCCATATCTAACAAAACCTATTGCATTTTTTGATTGTAAATAATATTCTTGCTCACCATATGCATAGTCTCTTCTTAATTCTAGAAGTGGAATTAGTTGGTCTTTCATCCCCCCATATTGACTACCGTCACCGATTTGGAAAAGATCTCCCCAGAACACACATGGATAACCATCTTTTCTTAGTAAAACTATGGCATAGGCAATTTGTCTAAACCAATCATCAACCCATGATTGTAAAGATTGTCCTTTTTGTGAATCATGATTGTCTACAAATGTTACTGATTCAAACTTTCTCTGTCCTTCTAAAGAATTATCAAATATAGTTCTCAAATCGAAACTGTCGCCTCGCATACTAGCTTCATATAATTGGAAATGTAAAGGCACATCGAACAGTGCAATATTAGATGAAGTCACTCCTAAATATTTTAGTAAGTCATCTAAATTATTTTCCCAATATTCTCCAACAAAATAGAAGTTCTCATCTACTTCATTTAATATATATTGAGTAAATTCATTGATAAATTCTGCATCTAAATGCTTTAGAGCATCATATCTAATGCCTGAGATTTTAGTTTCTTCAATAAACCATTTTCCCCATCTAAATAATTCTTCTCTAACATCTGGGTGACTTGTGTCTATATCCGCAAACATTAGATAATCAAAATTACCTTTTTCACCTGATACCGACCAAGACCAGCCTTTATTATCTCCGATTATCCTAAATATTCCCGTTTCACCAGTTTTATTATCAAAATCAACTGCAGTAAAATGATTGAAGTTCCATTTAAAATCGCTATATTTGCCTTGTCTTCCTGGAAAGTAAAATTTAGTCCATCCTTCGATATCCCTTGGTTCTCCTATTTCCTCTAGTCTATTATCGGGATTAACTTTTATAGCCTTAAATAATTCTACTTCGTCAGCTCCGGCTTTATGATTCATAACAAAGTCTGCATATATAGCTATCCCTTTCGACTTAGCCTCATCTATTAAAGATATTAATTCTTCCTTAGTTCCATATTTTGTTCTTACACTACCTTTTTGATCGAACTCTCCTAAATCATATAAATCGTATATTCCATAACCTACATCATTTGTACCTGTAGCTTTTGTAGCCGGCGGTAGCCATATAGCTGTAAATCCTAAAGATTTCAAATAGTCTAAATTTTCTTTTATATAATTATAGTGATTACCATCATCTATAAGATACCATTCAAAACCTTGCAATATTAATCCATTCATAATTCCCTCTTATCTATTATCTCTATTTCTTTTATATTCTTCTATATACTCGTAATCCTCAATTACCAAATCATTAACTCCAGCCTTATACTCAACATGATGTCTTAATTCGTGGTCAACTAAATCCTTAAGTCTCTCCTTAATTTGATCAATATTATAATGAGGATATATTTTTACTATTGAACCATAATATATATTTATTCTTCTCATTACACCATGTCTTTGATATTCGCCAAGTATTACTAAATCATTGTTTATAGATTCTGGATGATATTTTATATCTTCATGCAATACTACTCCACCATTTAAGCCTTCAAATAGTCTAGTGTCTATATCATCAATTATTTCATCCAAAAGCTCTTTAACAATGTCTATATTATATTCCATAATATCCTCTTTCTACAATATTCCTATATTTATTTTAATATATAAGGCTGATTTTTCATAATAATATGGTATAATTTTTATATTAAGCGAGGAAAAATATGGGTACAGCTACAATTACATTAATGATAATTACATTAATTTCAAAACTTACAGGATTAATAAGAGAACAGGTATTTGCATACTATTTAGGTACAGGAATGGCACATGATATTTATATTACATCATTAAATATTCCCGTAACTATTTTTAGTTTTATAACAGCAAGTGTTATAGCAGGGTTTATTCCTATATATAATAAGATAGATACCGAAAAAGGCGAAGAAGAAGCAAATCTATTTACTTCAAATCTTATTAATATATTACTTATAGTTGCAACTGTCGTAATATTTATAATATTTATAATTACACCTTCTCTCGTTACTTTATTTGCATCGGGATATGAAGGGGTAAAAAGAGATATAACCATAATTTTTACAAGGGTGCTTTCATTTTCACTATATGGAATAGTACTATCTTCTGTATTTATAGGATTTTTGCAAATTAAAAATAAATTTTTAATTGCAGAATCTCCGGGTATAGTTATGAATTTCTTTTATATTACAACAATTATAGTTGCAGCGTATTTTGATAATATCTATATAATTGCAATAGGAATTTTTTTATCAGAATATTTAAAATATTTACTATTTCCAAAAGAAATAAGAAAAGCTGGATACAAGCATACTTGGTATATCAATTTTAAGGATGAATATATACAAGATTTATTAAAAATAACAATACCAATAATAATTTCAATTGCTGCAGTTGATGTGTCAACAATTTCCGATCAAACTTTTGCTTCTCAATTAATTGAGCATGGCGGAGTTACTATAATGAGAAATTCAGCATTATTACTATCCCTAATAAGTGGTATAATAGTTGTTTCGATAACAACTGTAATCTATCCAATTATCTCAAAACAGGCTTCTCTAGGACATATATCAGAAGTTAAAAAGACATTGATGGATGGAAATATATTCTCATTCATATTGATAGTACCAGCTATGGTTGGAGTTATGATACTGTCAGAACCATTAGTTAAGTTAATATTTGAAAGAGGAAGTTTTACAGTAGAATCTACAAAATTAACATCAGGAGTATTATTCTTCTATATACCAACATTACTTGGACAAACAATAAATCAAATATTTACTAGAGGATTTTACTCTTTACAAAATACTAAGATTCCAATAGCAATTACATTAGTACAAGTTGCATTAAACATTTTTCTAAACTATATATTATCAGGAATTAT
This sequence comes from uncultured Helcococcus sp., assembly GCA_947253305.1. Lineage (GTDB taxonomy): Bacteria > Bacillota > Clostridia > Tissierellales > Peptoniphilaceae > Helcococcus. The sequence continues at coordinate 13,743 of CAMXYZ010000001.1, read as the reverse complement.
GGGATTAAATGGACTTGCACTGGCAACCACAATTTCAACAACTATTGGTGGGATTGCATCATTAGTATTTTTCAGATGGAAATATGGTCAAATGCATTTAAAAATATTTATAACTAGTGTGATAAAGGTCATGATTGCAAGCTCAATCATGGGAATAGTGACTTACTTTAGTTATAATTATTTTGCACAATATAATTATTTAATCGGTTTATTAATCTCTATTATTCTTTCAATAATAGTCTACTTAATAGTAATCGTGATGCTTAAAGTTGATCATCTAAAACAAATAATTAATATGTTATATAAAAAGTTTAAGAATAAATAAGAATTCAACAAGAAGCCCCTCACCACATTTTGGATTGAGGGGCTTGATTTATATTCTAAACCACTTTTAATCATTTTCATAATGATCTATATATTCACTTTTTTCAATTCCAGGATTCATTTCATTAAATAATTTATGAGATAAATATTTAGCTGAATTAAATCCCAAGTTCTTTTGTCTTAAATTTCTTACTGCAACTTCTATAACCATAGCGATATTTCTACCCGGTTTTACTGGAACCATTAATTTAGAAACTTTTACACCAAGTATTTCATCATAATAATCGTCGAGCCCTAGTCTATCATATTCCTTACTATCATCCCAGTTTTCCAATTCAATAACTAAATCAATGGCATTTTCGGATTTTATAGAACCTACACCATATAATTTTCTTATATCGAGTATTCCAAGACCTCTAATTTCCATAAAATGTCTAATATTTTCTGGACATGAACCATGTAGGACATCATCTATTTTTTTGATATCTACAACATCATCAGCTATCAATCTATGACCTTTAGTAATTAAATCTAATGCTGTTTCTGATTTTCCAACAGATGATTGACCTTTTATTAGTACACCAACACCAAATACTTCTAGTAGTCCACCGTGAATCGTAATTTCATCTGCTAGATTTTTTTCTAAAAACATACTCAATTTACTTATTAATCTAGTTGTTGGATAAGAAGAAATCAGGACAGTTCTATTATAGTATCTCGCTAAATCTATAATGTCTTGTGTTACCTCTCTATCATATGAAAATATTAAGCAAGGAATTTCTTGAGTTAATATACCTCTAAATCTCTCATATCTTAATTCAGGATCCATCTGCATGTAAAAATGATACTCAACATTTCCTATTATTTGAATTCTCTTATATGGATATTCCTCCATAAATCCTGACAACTGAATACCTGGTCTATTTACATGTTTATTATTTATTTCAATTTCATCATAATCGGTAGAAGCCATTATTATTTCTAAATTTAGTTCTTCAACTAATTTTGATAATTTAACGCCTTTCATCAGTTCTCTCCTTAAAATAATTTATAATATTATCCGCTATCTTTTCTGATATTAAATCACATTCTAGCAATTCTTCTTTACTAGCTTCCTCTATTTTCTTCATAGAACCAAAATGCTTCAATAATGATTGTATTCTTTTCTTACCAAGTCCCGGAACCTTAATAAGCTCTGACTCAAGCAAATTTTTTCTCCGTAGAGTATTATGATAATTAATTGCAAATCTATGAACCTCTTCTTGCATCTCATATAAAAATCTATAGATTGCAGTATCTCTATCGAGTATAATTTCCTCATTATTTAGAATTATTCCTCTAGTCATATGTTTTGAATCTTTTACAAGCCCTATAGTTTCGATATCTAAATCATATTTTTTAAGCACTTCTTTTGCAATATTTACTTGACCTTTACCACCATCCATAATTAAAAGATCTGGCTTTTTACCAAAACTCGTATTTTCATTATCTTCAAAATATCTCTTAAATCTTCTATCTAATACTTCCCTTATAGATGAGTAATCATCAGGACCTTCAACAGTTTTAATTTTAAATTTTCTATAGTCTTTTCTTTGTTTCTTCCCATTTTCATATACAACCATTGATCCAACCGAATCTACACCAGATATATTTGAAATATCATATATTTCAATTCTTTCTAATGGTGATATATTCAATGTTTTTTCTAATCTCTTTAGTCCTAGATTTTTATTCTTTTCTCTATTATCAAGTTTCTTTAGATAATCATCCATCATCTTTTCTGCATTTTCAGTTGCTAGTTGTAAGAATGCTCGCTTCTCCCCTCTTTGAGGAACTATAAGCTCAACTTTTCTTCCCCTTTTCTTACTTAATGCAGTTTTTATAACATCCGAATCTTCAGGCATTGCAATAAGCACTATTTGATTTGGAATATAGGTCATATCTAAATAAAATTGCTTCATAAATGAAGATATGATTTCTGAATCCGTATCACCAAATTCATCTTTTACAACGAAATGTTCTCTATCTACAATTTTCCCATTTCTTAAAAAGAATACTTGAATTGTTACATATCCTCTCTTTTTTGCTAAAGAAACAATATCCAAATCTTTAGCATTAATAGATGTAACCTTCTGTCTTTCCATCAATTCATTAATATTATTAATATGGTCACGATATTGTATGGCCTTTTCAAATTCAAGATTTTCTGAAAAATCAAGCATTTTTTCTTCCAATTTATCTGTCAATTCTTTTGTATTCCCCTTTAAGAATGAGCGAACTTTTTCTACATTCTCATTATATTGATCAACATCATTATAATCATAATTTGGATCTTTATACTGATACATGAATTGTTTTAATGATGGTCTTTTAAGGCTTGACGATACTTCATTCTTCTTAAGTCTTAGTCTAAATGTATTTTGTAATAATCTAATAACATCATTTACTGCATATGCATTTGGATATGGTCCAAAATACTCATTTCCATCCTGTTTAACTTGTCTGACTTTTTCAAGTCTCGGAAATTCTTCATCCGTCAACATTATATATGGGTATTGCTTATCATCTCTAAGTAAAATATTATAATGAGGTCTATGTTCTTTTATAAAATTAGATTCTAATATTAATGCCTCAACTTCATTTTCAACTATTATAAATTCAAAATGATCTATTTTATCGACCATTTTTATAACCTTTAGAGATTTTGATTTTTCATTTCTAAAATATGATCTAACTCTATTTTTAAGATTTTTGGCTTTTCCAACATAGATTATCTCGTCATTTTTATCTTTCATTAGATATACACCAGGCAAATCCGGTAATCTAGACAGTTCATATTCTAAGTTTTTCATTAGATTTCTCTTGTAATTCTTTCTAGATATTCTAAATCTGAACCTGTTAATTCTTTAGATAATCTATTATAAGTTTCCTTATTATAATTATTAATCCAATCTACTTCAAAATCATTTAATAGATATTTCAATACAGGTGTTGTATCTAGTGGGATATAATTTAGTGATTCAACTTCTAGGAATCCCTCTTCTTCTGATTCTTTTACATATACAATATTCTCAATTCTTATACCATGTGAACCTTCAATATAGATTCCTGGCTCAATTGAAAACACCATCCCTTTTTGTAATGGGAATTTGTGGTCCATTCTATTGATAACCATTGGACCTTCATGCACTCCAAGTACAAACCCAACACCATGTCCTGTACCATGATTGAAATCTAATCCTTCCCTATACAACGGATTTCTGACTATTGCATCAATATATGAACCTGTTAACCCTTTCTTCCATTTAGCTGTAACACCTTGGATAAATGCTTTTAACACTAGTGTATAATGATATTTTTCATCTTCTGTTAATTCTCCTAGTGCCACAGTTCTTGTAATATCTGTAGTTCCTTCAATATATTGAGCTCCACTATCCACAAGATATAATCCTTTTCTTTGTAGAGTTGCTGGTATCACTTTCGCTGGATCATAATGTGGCATTGCTGCATTTGCTCCATAAGCTGATATTGTTGTAAAGCTTGGCTCAAGAAAATTATCTTGCTCACTTCTGAAATCTAGAAGTTTATTAGCTGCAAAAACTTCGTCCAATGAACCAGATTTAACTCCTTGTTCTACCCAATTAAAGAATTTAGTTAAAGCGATAGCATCCTTATGGAAAGCTTTTTTAATATTTTCAATCTCTACATCATTTTTTAAAGCCTTCATAAGAGTTGTTAGATTTGTTCCCCTGATGATTCTTACATTTTTATTGATTGATTCATAAATCATTACATTTGTTCTCTTAGGATCTAGATAAATTGAATTTGTTCCACCTATTGAGTTTATATGATTGAGCACATCATCATATGCGTGAACTTTTATATTATTATCACTTAAATATGATCTAACTTCTGCATCCATCTTAAAATCATCCACAAATAAATGTGCTTCATCTTTTCCTATTAGGGCATAAGAGAAAAATACAGGGGTTGCGAATATATCATCGCCTCTCAAATTATATAAATAAGCTATATCTTCTAAGGCTCCTATAAATGTATAATCCACTTCTCTAATAGCCATCATAGATCTTAATACTTTTAATTTTTCTTGAACTGATTGGCCTGTATATTCTTCATCAAATATCCAAGCTTCAGATTTAGGTAATTTGGGTCTATCATTCCAGATTTCTGATATGAAATCTGCATCTGTAATTAATAGTCTTCTTCCTAATTTATCACTTAATTCTTTATAATTTTCTAGTGACAATACTTTTCCATCAACAGCTATTTTCCCAAATTCTGTAACTTCATCTTTTAAAAATTCAATATAGTCTATATCGATTCCCATTCTGTATAGCTTAAATGGTGTATTTGACAATTCATTCTCTGCTTGCACAAAATATCTACCATCTGTCCAAAGTCCAGCCTTGTCTCTAGTAACTACAACTGTACCTGCAGATCCTGTAAATCCGGAAATATATTCTCTGGTCTTATAATAATCTGCTAAATATTCTGATTGATGAGGATCTGATGTAGGAACTATATATGCATCTACATCTCTATCATCCATTAATTTTCTTAATCTACTAATTTTTTCATAAATATCCACAATTTTCTCCTACTCAATATTTTATTCTTGTTTATTAATTTTCTTCTTACTAGTATTATACAACAGTTGTCAATATATTTTAAATTAAAATCCAGCTACATTTAATTTATAGCTGGACATTTATTAATCTTTTATTATAAATCCTTTTTCACAGGCTTTGAATATCTCATTTTCTATATATTCATATATGCTATCATCTAGATGTTTTATTGGTTCCGCTCTTTTTAAAACTTGTGATAATTTAACATTATTATCTGTCCATGTTCCACCATTTCCTGTTTGGATATTTAAGAATAAAGGAGCTAATCTATCCATAGCATTCGCAAACTTTGAATCATCAGTTTCTAGAGCATCAAATTCTCTCCATAAAGATTCTAATAACTCAGCATTTTCATAAGTTAAATATTCCTTAACCTTTTTTAATGATTCATTTTCTCTCTCTTCTTTATCTTCATTCGCTTTAATATCATAAGCAAATGTATCCCCCGCAAATACCTCGACAATATCATGAACTAATAGCATTTTAATAACTTTATCTATATTTATATTTAATTTAGTTCTATCCTTTAAGAATAATGCCATACTCGCAATTTGCCAAGAATGTTCTGCATCATTTTCTTTTCTATTTGCACCTAATACTGGTGTCATTCTTTCAATTCTCTTCATCTCTTCTAAAAGAAGAATAAATTGCAATTCTTGGGGTACAGATTTTTTATTATAATGATTTTCTTCCATTCTTTCCTCTCATTAAAATATAAATTATTAATATTTTTATTTAGTGAATTAATCCATAATGCTTCAACGCATTATAAATCCCCTCATCGTCTCTATCTCCAGTTATATAATCCGCAACCTCTTTTACTTCTTCGGCACCATTTGACATAGCTACTCCATATTTTGCATACTCGATCATTTCTTTATCGTTTAAACTATCCCCAAATGACATTAAAGTTTCTCTATCAACTCCTAATTTTTTAAGTGCACTTGCTTTATTGACTCCTAGATTGGTGTATTCTAAATAAAATGTAGTTGTAGGAACTATATGAAGCTTTCCTTTTAAAGGTTTTATTATATCTTTCATATTGTTTTTCAAGAATTCTGGTTCAACTATTGTAAGTATTTTATTTACTGGAAAATCAATAGCATCTACTAATGATTCTACTTCTTTCAATAAGAAATTTCCATTTCTAGCTTCCCATTCTATTATATTGATTACTCCCTTACCTAAGTCACCAGAATCAACTACTCCATCATATACATTTTCAACCAACATATAATTATCTTTTTGAATCATTGCTGGGATATCATATTTTTTATTATTTTCTAATATCTCTTTAATATGCTCTTTCTTTATTGGACTATCGAATATTGTTTTATTATTTCTAACATCATAAGCTACTGCTCCATTATTGGAAATTATTATTCCATGATGTTTATCCATCTCTAATTCTTCTGCAATTTCAAGCATCCCATTAATTGGTCTACCAGATGCTAATATAATTTCGATTCCTCTATCCTGTAGTTCAATTAACGCCTTTTTGGTCTTCTCTTGAATATTATGTTCCCTGTCATATAGTGTCCCATCTATATCCAAAGCTATTGTTTTAATATCTGTCATTTATACTCCTAATCTAAGAACCCATGTTTATTTAAGAAATGATAAATTCCATCATCATTATTGGATTCGGTAATTTCAAAAGAATTTTCTTTTACTTCATCCATTGCATTTTTCATAGCGATACCATATTTGGCATACTTAATCATTTCTAAATCATTCATGCTATCTCCAAATGCTATTATCTCTCCCGGCTTTGCATTTATTTTTTCTAAAGCATGGCCCTTACTTACTCCACATTTTAATATTTCAACAGAAAATTCTAATGTTCTAGCACTATAAACTATATCTTCAATCCCTTTTGTAAATTCATCTAAATGTTTATCGATATATTTTGGATCACCACTTGAGTTTATCTTATAGACTGGGAAATCTATAAAATCACTTAAATTGTCAACTTCTATTAAATTAGAATCTCCGAGACTTGCTTCCCATTCAAAAATATTTATCTTGCCCAAATGAGTATTTGTATCTATATTTACCTTATCTAGACTATCAACATACATATCATCACCCTTTAATATGAATGGATAAAGTTCAAATTGTTCTAGATGTCTTAATACTTTCTTCGTATCTTCAACGCTTAATTTTTCTTCAAATATATTTTTATCTTCTTTAACATCATACAGTCTTGTACCATTGCTAGCTATGATTAATCCATGATGTTTATCTACGCCTAACTCTTTCGCATATTCGATTATCCCTTCAACAGATCTACCAGAAGCTATTACTAAATCTATCCCATCATCTTGTACTTTTTTAAGCGCTTTTTTTGTTTTTTCTGTTATTACTAAATCATCATTCAATAAAGTCCCATCTAAATCCAATACAATATATTTTATGTCTTTCTTATTCATCATATTATTTCCTTTACATTTTCAAATTACACAGCATCTTAATAAAAAGTTTTTACCATCAATAAAATTATACCCTATATTTAATATAGTTAAAATAATCTAATATTTTCTATTTTATTCTTTATCCCTTTATTTTTACTTGAATATAATCTATAATTAACAGGTATAGAAAGTTGAGGTATATATGAAATTAGGTATAGTTGGACTTCCAAATGTGGGAAAGTCAACTCTTTTTAATGCTATTACGAAAGCTGGAGCAGAATCTGCAAATTACCCTTTTACAACAATCGAGCCAAATGTTGGCGTTGTGGATGTTCCAGATAAGAGATTAAATAAATTAAGTGAAATAAGTAATTCAAAGAAAATCGTTCCTGCATTTATAGAATTTTATGATATTGCGGGTTTAGTAAGAGGTGCAAGCAAGGGAGAAGGATTAGGAAATAAATTCCTTGCAAATATTAGAGAATCTGAAGCTATTGTAGAAGTACTTAGATGTTTTGATGATCCAAATGTTACACATGTAGATGGTGGAGTTGATCCTATCAGAGATATTGAAACAATTAATCTAGAACTTATTTTTTCCGATTTAGACATGGTTGAAGGTGTTATCAATAGACTAACAAAACAGGCAAAAGCTGACAAGTCAAAACAAGCAGAATTAGAGCTTATGCAAAAAGTTCATGCAGTTTTAGAAGAAGGTAAATCTGCTAGAATACTAGAATTAAATGACGAAGAAAAAAGTATATTAAAAGGATATCCTCTGCTATCTTCAAAGCCAATTATATATGTAGCTAATGTATCTGAAGATGAAGTAGCAGATGATGGAAGCTCTAATAAATGGGTTAATGAGATCAGAAAATTTGCAAAAACAGAAGATGCAACTGTAGTTGTTATATCCGCTAAAATTGAAGCTGAAATATCAAATTTAGATAGTGAAGAAGAAAAAGAAGAATATTTAGAAATGATGGGACTCGAAAGTCCTGGACTTGATAAATTAATCATTGCTTCTTACGATTTACTAGGCTTGATGTCATTTATAACAACAGGAGAAATAGAAACTCGAGCTTGGACAATAAAAAAAGGCACAAAAGCTGTAGATGCAGCTGGTAAAATTCACTCAGATATATCAAGAGGTTTTATAAGAGCTGAAGTTATATCTTATGATGAATTAATGAATTATGAAGGCTCAATGGCTAAGGCTAGAGAAGCTGGAAAAGTAAGACTAGAGGGTAAAGAATATATTATGCAAGATGGAGATGTAGTCCATTTTAGACATAATGTATAAAAAGAATAGGAGTTAATTATGAATGGTTTTGAAAGACAACAAGAATCTTTAAGCACTTATGCTGGAAGAACAGAAATCGATCCATCTAATAATTTTGATGATGATAGCTTAAAACAAGAGAGAAAAAAAGCTTTATGGAAAGTTTTGAATAGTGCAGTCATATATTTTTTATCTCTTAATTTATTAGCTGCTTTATTTGATAAATATATACAAGATAAAGGTATACTCATGATTGTAATAGTTTCTCTATCAATGTTGATTATTACATTTTTTATAGGTAGAGATAAATTGCCAATGATGAAGAAGGAATATAAATATAAATTTGGTATTTCTGACTTTTTCTTCTTTTTAGGTTTGACATTTATACTATCCTTTGTATTTAATATTATCACACAATTTTTAATGAATATTTTCAATATTTCTTCAATTGATGTGACCCAAATACTTCAAAGTTCTACGTCTCCTAGCATAGCAATTTACGCAATAATAGTAGGTCCAATATTAGAAGAAGTACAGTACAGAGGGTATTACGTAAATCATTTAAGAAAATATGGATTATATATGAGTGTAATTGTTTCAGCCTTTATATTCGCATTATCACATATGAATTTCTTACAAGGAATTGGAACCTTAGGTATTGGATTAGTCTTATCATATATAGGATATGCTTATTCATTTAAGGCCGCAGCTATAATTCATATAGCGAATAATTTATTTACTATGATTATTGGCCAATTTCTACCTGACGAATTAGTAATGGAGTCAATTTCTATTCCACTTCTCATAACAATACTATTTATGTATGGATTAATGCTATATTCCTTAGTGAATCTTTTCTTATCAAAGAGAAAAGCAAGAAGGAGAGAAAATCTAAAAATGACTGAATTAGATAAAAGTAGCTTAAAGGCATTGTTTACAGATGTTTATTTTATAATATATGCAATTGCTGTTATCGCAATAGCAATTATATTAGGTTCAGCAGAATTATAATTCAAAAGCTGTTGTATTTGAGTACAACAGCTTTTTCGTTTTAAACTTTTTATTATTATAATATTTTACTTTTATCAAGTGAATCCAAATATGCTTCTAATTTAGGAACAATAAATTCAAATGTCTCTTCTTCAAATGGAACTTTTAGTCCTGCATTTTTTATAATTTCTTTTGTTCCCAATTTTCCACCTAATTTACATAATTCTAAATACTTACTCCAAGCATCTTCGTGATTTTCTAAATCTAATACAAAGAATTGAAATGCATTTAATTGAGCGATGGTGTAATCTAGATAATAAAATGGAACTTGGAATACATGCATTTGAGCATGCCATCTCTTACCTGCATTTAAGTATTCATTATTTTCATAATCTAGATGAGGCATATATTCCATTTGTAATCTTCTAAATTCAGTATTTCTTTCTTCCTCTGTAGCTTCTGGATTGTCGTAAACCCATTCTTGATAATGATCAATTAATGCACCATAAGGTAAGAATTCTAACGCTGACACAACATGATTATAATAATACTTTTCAGTATCTTCTTTGAAGAATGCTTCCATCCATGGATGAGTAAAGAATTCCATACTCATTGAATGAGTTTCCATAATTTCCATACATCCAGCTGCATTTGCTCTAGGATATACATCTCTTGTTAGATATCCTTGGAATGCATGTCCCGCTTCGTGAGTCAGTACATCTACATCGTGAGCTGTGCCATTAAAATTTGCAAATATAAATGGTAGACCAATTTCTTCCAATTGAGTCATATAGCCACCTGGTGCTTTACCATCTTTAGAATCTAAATCCATTAAATCCCATTCAATCATTGTATTAAAAAATTCTTCTGTTTCTTCAGATAATTCTTTATACATCTTTTGAGCTTCATTTACAAGATAATCTCTTTCGCCTTTAGGTGTTGGATTTCCTGATAAGAATTTCAATGAAATATCATAATATTTCATATCCTTAATTCCAATTCTTTCAGACTGTTCTTGATAGAATTTTTGTGTTAGAGGAACTATATGTTTTTTAATTAAATCTCTGTAATTCTTAGCGTCATTTCTATCCCAATCAGTTCTTCCAAAAGATCTATAAGCTACTTCAATATAACTTTCAAAACCAAGTTTCTTAGCTATTCTATGTCTTATGCTAACCAATTCGTCATAGATTCTATCTAATTCATCACTATTTTTTGAGAACCAATTATAGAAAGCTTCAGATGCATTTTTCCTAACTTCTCTGTCTCTTGATTGTAGATATGGTGACATTTGAGATATATTTAATTTCTTACCATCATATTCAATTTCAGCGGTACCTAGAAGTTTTTGATATTCATTACTCAATTTAGCTTCTTCTACTCTATCTTCCATTATTTCTGGTTTAAATATATCTAATTGAAGTTGGTCTGTATTTGTAATATTTGTTCCAAATCTTCTTTCAAATTCTTCTCTAAATTTTGAATTAAGTCTAATTCTTTGAAGTTTATTTGAAAGCTCATGTGCTCTTGGTAGCACTTCGTCAAAAGCTTCAACTTCTTTCTCATAAAATTCATCTCTTGTATTTATAGAATTTCTTATATAAGAAATATTGTATGCTTGAGAGAATTTTTTACCCTCTTCTTCAATCTCATTTAATATATTAAAAAATTCTTCTTCACTATCTGTTTTTTCTAATGAATCTAATTTATCATTGATAGTTTTAAAATATTCTTCAAAATCCGGTCTTTTATATTCTATATCCTTAAATTTCATAATTCTCCTTTATTTCATCTATAATTTCCTTAAGTATTTTAGTTTCAGGATTAATATAGTATTTTTCTTTTAATTTGTCTAATTGATATTCTTCCAATTCATCAAAAATATTTAATGATTTACTTAAATCGATTTTTCCATTTTTGGTCTTGTATAATTCAAGTGAGGCTTCGTTAACAAGATCTATAGCTATATCGATATAATCTTTGTATAAATCATTTGTTAATATATTCCATCTGATTCTTGTTTTTGGATGATAAGTTTTATCAGGCAGTTCACTAATATACTTCATTGCTAGATTTCTTATCGTACCTCTTACTCCCAGACTTTCATCTCCTAATGTTGAATATATTGATTTAATATTTTCTCCTGCTAATGGACCATGTTTTGAAAGCAATTGATCCATTCTATACTTGTTGATTGCAATTTTATAAATTTTCTCTGAATCAATTTCACTGCCATCTAAGAATCTTAAATTCTTAATTCTATTTCCATTATTTTCTCTTATATCTATGTCGAAATAAATATTTCCCAATATATCATAAGTTATATATTTGTATTTAATTCTTTCAGGATTAAATGATATATTTACATCTCCTACATTAGATTTGTTAAAATATTCTGCATTCCATTCCAAATATCTCATCAATTGATTACCTGTAATCTTAAATACAGAAATTTCTCCACCAGAATATGCATATGAAGAATTTATATGTTTTCTTCTTACTTCTCCCTTATAGACTTCAGCATATGGATTATCAAAATGAACTGCAATTACATCTGCATCCGTATAATTTGAAATCATGTCTATATAAAATTCAGACAAATTAGTTTGTCTTACCAATATTTCTGGTATTCCCTCTATACTATCTTTTTCAGTCAGATCATCGCTTACATAACCTATAAACTCATTTATTCTTTCTCTTAATTCATTATGTGATTGTTTAATTACTTCTTCTATTTCTGGATCGGATTCGATACTATCATCGACAATTATTATTGATGGTTTTATTTCGATTAATTTATCTGGTCTATTTTGATCGAAATATAAATCTAATCTACTTATGGCTTCTCCGTGTAGTCCTGGTTCTAAAAATATTGTATTATTTATTTTATAATTTTTAATCTGATGCATATGTCCACCGAATACTGCATCTATTTTATCAGCACCTTCTACATTATTTAATAAATCTATAACGCCAGTATTTTCAATATCATTTTCATTGACATCACCCATATGAAATAGTCCAATTAACGCATCGCATTCACCGACATCTTTTAGTAATTTAGATAATTCAAAATCCGCATCTATTACGTCAAAATTCTTTAGGTTACCCCTCTTGGCTTCAAATCTTCTAACTAAAGGAGTATTCAAACTTATAAAACCAATTCTAATATTTCCTATATTTTTATAATATACTCCGTTCATGAATCGCATGGTGTTCTTCTTTCTATAAAGATTACCCATCATAGCAACGCCATTGAATTGACTGATCACATGAATTAACTTAGGCATTCCAAAATTAAATTCATGATTTCCCATATTATAAATTTCATATCCAATTTTATTTATAGCTTTAATACCTGGAAATTCTTCCCTATCCATGAAGTATTCTGCATTATTACCTTGTATCAAATCTCCATTATCGATAATTATTGTATTTGGATTATCCTTTTTAATTTGTTTATAAATCGTACTTACTCTTGTTAAACCACCTAGCTCAGATTCTTTGTCTGCTGAATAATCCCAAGGCATATAATATCCATGAATATCGCTAGTACAAAGAAGAGTTACCTTAGTTATATTCTCCATACAAATTCCTTTAATTCTTTTACTAACTATTTTATTAAACCATCCAATTCATCTACTAAATTTGCAAATATTTTTAATGATTCATCTACAGTTTCTCTCTTAGACATATCTACTCCAGCAATCTTTAATTGCTCGATTGGGAAATGTTTATTTCCATCCCTTAGGAATTTGATATAGTCTTCTAATGCATTTTCTTTACCATCTAATACTCTTCTAGCTAATATTGATGAAGCTGTAAATCCTGTAGCATATTTATATACATAAAAATTAGAATAAAAATGTGGTATTCTCATCCATTCATATGCTATTTCTTCATCAGAAATCATTGCATCTCCGAAATATTTTTTATTTAATTGATGATATATTTCTGAAAAATCTTTTTTGGTTAACACCTCTCCATTTTCAATTTTCGCATGAACTTCTCTTTCAAATTCTGCGAACATTGTTTGCTGTCTCTTATACACATCTCCGAGCCCACGAGACAAGAGGCAATCTCG